>PYGV01000098.1 GCA_003022385.1 filamentous cyanobacterium CCP3
GCCTACGGCATTGAAGCCCCGCTCACCGCTACCGACGCCACCGCTGCCCCAGCCGCTCCCCTGCGCCCGGTGTCTCGGCCCGAAACGCTGCAGCGGGGGCCGCAGCTGCCGCCCCTACCCTCGCGATCGGCCCGCCGGAGTTCGATCCCAGCGCAGCGCCTAGCGGCGGCTGGCCCAGCTCCGGTTGCCAACGCTGCGCAGCTCCCTTCATCGCCGGGGCCAACCCCCAACGTCGCCCTGGCGCTGCCGACTCCGCAGCCGACGATGTCATCGGGACGAGCCGTTGATCTGTTGCCAGAATCTCTAGATGTGCCCTCAGGCTCCTTGGCCGAGGTGACTGTTGCCCCCCGCTCAGCGGCGGCGCCCGCGGTCGTCACGACCGCCCAGGCTACCCCGTCTACGCCAGAGGCAGACCAGGTGCGCGACGACCTGCGGATTGAACCGCTAACCACTGCCGCCGCACCCACCCGGAGCTTTCCGCCCTCGCCCAATGCGGGCATTCCTTCCGCCTTTGGGGCCGACTGGGGCGATGTATTCTTCAGCGCTTCGCTATCTGGAGCCGATCGCCTGCGGGCTGAGGCCGACGGCAGCCTCTCAATGGGGTTTGGGCTGGGCGATGCGCAGCAGGCTGTGGGGGTAGAACTGGCCTACAACCTGCAGAGCATTCGTCGATTTGGTGAGAACGGCGGTTTTGATGCCAAAGTGCACCGCCAGGTGTACAGCAGCGACAGCACTCAGGTCGCCGCTGCGGTGGGGGTCAACAACGTTGTCTCCTACGGGGCGGATACAGCGGGTACGAGCGCTAGTGTTTACGGCGTTGTGACGGCGGCGCATTTGCTACAGCCAGAAAACCCGGTCAACCGTATGCCAATGACAGCCACCCTGGGCGCGGGGAGCGGTTACTTTTCTGGAGACAACAGTGATGTCGGCGTAATTGCCGGGGTTGGGCTTCAGGTGCATCCCCAATTCTCAATCAATACGGCCTGGAGTGGGGTGGGGGTGAATGTCGGTGCCTCTATCGTGCCTGAGCCCACTATACCGCTGACCCTGAACCTGCTCTACGGTGACATTGGCAACAATACCCGCGCCGGTTCCGTCGCAGTGCTCAGCATTGGCTACGGCTTTAATTTTGGCCCCCGATTTTAGACTGTACCCAGTTTGATGCTGGCGCTCAATCTTTAACTAGACCCCACTTCGTACAACTCACCCGATTTAGGAGAACAACCGTGGAACAACTGGCGGGCCGACTACGGCGACAACTCTGGCTGATGATGGCTCTGGGAAGCGCTAGCCTGGCGATCGCAGTCCCAGGGTACACTGGCTCTGTGCCCACGGGTCAGGGCAGCGGCGTGACGGTAGGAGGCTCGTCAATTTTAACGATTGGAGCATCCTCTTTAGGCCGCGAAGAGCTGATCGGCTCGAACTCGCCCAACGCTACAGTTGACCCTTTAACTGGCGAAGTAACGCTAACTCTCGCGGCGCAGCAGAGCATCAACACTGTGGCCCGTCAGATCTTGCAGGGCTTGCAAAGCACCAACCCTTTGCTGTCTGAAATCTTCACGACCTCAGTTGACATTGAACTCGGCAGTCTCAGTGCCGCCGGCCCCACGGGTGACGGCGACGAAGACGCGCAGACCATCGATGAGGTTGCCGCCGCTGCCGCCACTGCGATCGCCAATGGTGAGAGCGTTGCGCTCGTCAGCAGCCAGGGGACGCTCGGCATCGCGGCCCCGGTTGCTGTCACCGGCACCCGTCCAGGACTCTTAGTGGCCAGCAGCCAGGGAGGAACCCTAGCCCAGGCCAGCCCGTCCCCCGTCCTGGCGACCTCTGCTGTCTTTACGCCTGTGGGCGGCACGCCGATGGTCATGCCCCTGCGCGGCACCCTCGATCAAATCGCCAACGCTGTCGGGTTTTTAGCGGCTTCCTTTGCGGCGGGCCTGTCCCCTAGCCAGGTGGCTACGTTCACCGAGATGGCCCTGGTCGGCGTAGACTATGCTGACCTGGTAGATCTGTTCAACGCTGTTAGCGGCCTGCTGCCTGCTCAATCTCAACCCCAGGAGACAGGCGTCGATGCCACCCAGCTGGAATCGGCGATTCAGGCCTACAACCGCATACTAGATGAGACCAATCCAGCCGCTTTAGTTACCCTAAGTGAGTTTGAGGATTTTGTGGTTTTGGGGCGATCGCTCCAGCAGTTGAGAGCCGCCGTTGACACTCAAACAGCATCCGACTAAATCGTTTGAGACGATTGCCCTCACGAGAAGCGCTTGGAGATAGTCTCTAAGCGCTTTTTAAATAGCGCAACTTGCGGCAAGCAAGCTGTTGAGTTTGATGCTCGCTTAGCGGCTCTCCTTGACTCGTCTGGTTGCCATGGAGGATGGCAATGCGATCGCGTGCTGGAGTTAGTCAATGCTGTCGTTTTAAGCTTTGGAATATCAATCTTAATTAATTGGGTTACGCCAGGATATAAAGCGCAGCGCAGACGTTTTTGATTTGCCGTTGTTCCTGTTCTTTATAAAGAAATTCTGTTTATAATTAATCTGGCAGACTGAATTCGTTGATACATTTTTAGCACTGGTTTGTAGTTTCTGAAACAGATTTTCTTTGAGAAATATTTCCTCAGCAGACTCGGCTCAGAGCAATCTAACTTAATCCGGTTGGTTTTTATAAAATGCAATATAATTAACGCCAACGTCTGATAAAGTACGGTATCGTTCTGCATATTCTCTAAATCAGGAGAGAATCATGTCAAGAAATATTGAGGTTTGCGATCGAGTCTCGATTTGTCTGTCTAGCTACAGATCTTCTTTTAGCTAACGTTTTCTGAGTCACGGCGGGAAATTTCTGCCATAGGTTAAAGCGCTAGTCCGGGCCAGGAAGGACGTGCTTTCTGTAGCTTTTTTGCTTGAAAAGCTATTTCTTGTTTCTGCGGCTTTGTGTTTTAGATTTTACTTGATCTAGTTCTTATATCATCCGATAGGCAGATGTATAAAGACTGCCCGTAAGGCAGAACTTGTAATGCTTATTACGATTCAGCCGGAGGCTAAAAGAAACTATTAGGTGCCAATTGTCTGCATGCAAGCGAAGGCTGATGAAAACGATGCATTTCGATCCGGGCGTATCTCCACAAGTGTCAATTCTGACCCAGTTTTTTCCCCCCGACTATGCGCCTACCGGGCAGCTTATGGCTGAGTTGGCCCAGGGGTTGAGTTACCAGGGTTTGAAGGTACAAGTGTTTGCGGGGCAGCCTGGCTATGCCTACGACCGCTCCCTGGCTCCTCAGCAAGAGACAGTCAACGGAGTGATGGTACGGCGCACGCGCACCTCTCGCCTTTGGCCGCAGCGCATTCGGGGGCGAGCTGTGGGTGGGCTCCTGTACTGCCTGCGATCGCTGGTTAAGCTGCTGCACCCGGCCCGGCGGGGCGATCTGGTGCTTGTCACCACCGAGCCTCCCTACCTGCCGGTGCTGGCCTATCTGCTGCACTGCTTGTTTAAGCAGCCCTACCTGTGCGTCGTCTACGATCTTTACCCTGAAGTGGCGGTGGCGCTTCGAGTTGTGCCCCACACCCACAGTCTGGCGCGGTTGTGGCACGGGCTTAACTGCCTCACCTGGCGCCACGCCGAGGCGATCGTGGTCCTCAGCCGCACCATGAAGCAGCGCATTGTCGATCACTGCCCTGAGATCAGCGATAAAATATCGGTCATTCACAACTGGGCCGACCCTCGCCTGATCTACCCCCGGCCTAAGGTCGATAACTGGTTTGCCCACCAGCACGGGCTGACCCAGGTCTTCACAGTGCTCTACTCTGGAAACATGGGTCGCTGTCACGACCTGGATACCATCATGGCGGCGGCCCAGGTTCTGCGCCACGCGCCCGTCAAATTTGTGTTTGTGGGCGGCGGCGCTAAACGACAACCCTGCGCCGACCAGGCCCAGTCGGCGGGGTTGACGAACTGCTTGTTTTTGCCCTATCAATCAAAGGGCGACCTACCCTATTCCCTCACGGCCTGCGATTTGAGCCTGGTCAGTTTGGTCCCCGGAGTGGAGGGGCTGGTGGCTCCCAGCAAGCTCTACAGCAGTCTGGCTGCCGGCCGACCGGTGGCGGCTATCTGTGAATCTCACTCTTATTTGCGATCGCTGCTGTCTGAGGGCGGATTTGGCCGTGCCTTTAGCAATGGCGACAGCCGGGGCCTGGCCGACTTTATTCACACCCTGATGACCAACCCAGCCCTAGTCAAACAGATGGGCGATCGAGGCCGCAGCTACATGCAGCAAAAGTTTACCCCTGAGCAGGCGGTCCTTCGCTACTTTGAAGTGGTTGAAACCTGTCTCTATGGCCCTACGCCTGCCCCTGCTCCCCACGCCTCGCCGCCCAAAACCGCCACCTCTAGGCTGTAGTCTTACCGTTCCGCAGGCTGGTTAGAAACCTTAAATGTTCTGGCTCTAGGTCTTGCCAAATTAAATAATTCCGCTACCCTTTCTGGCATGGAGTGGGCTTCGACGGTCTCAGGATCTCAGTCTCTCCCCCGTAGTCTTAGCTGCACCAGCCCTAAGACCGTAGACAGGACAAGTGTGCCTGGAAATATTTGACTCACGTACATCCCTCCATAAGCACCTGTCCCGCAAATAGTCCCTGCCCCTTAGATACTCGTTGTTGGTTCCTCGTTATGACCTCATCCCGTCGCAACCGCAGCCGATCTAAACGGCGCGCCATCTACTGCCCCGACCATGGTACTTACCTCGACAGCGTCAGCCAAAAGTATCCTCTTTACACTACCCAAGCTGAGCATTTGCAGCAGCGGGGGTTGAGCCGACTGCGATCGCTTACTGTAATTGCCGGCTATGGCACGGTTCCCCTGACTGGTGAATGGCTCGAAGCCTTTTGGTGTGACCATTGCCAAGAAACTCGCTGGTACCACGTCCACAAAACCGCTGCCAACCAATACACCCTTGAAACCGCCCCCGAATCCCTTTGGATGCAGGCCAGCGGCGTCATTTTACCCACCGGCAACCCCACCGTCAGCGAATTTACCCGTCGCCAAGCCCGCCAAACTCAGTACCAGGGCATCAAGGATTTCCGTCGCATTGGCTAAAAGCCTCTGGAGTAAACACCTCACAGCTCCTCATTGATGACCTCCTACCTGCGGCTCCAATGTCTGACACCGTAATTCGGGTTGAGAACCTGGGTAAAAAATATATTATTGGCCATCAGCAGCAAGAGCGCTATACGGCCCTAAGAGATGTGCTGGCTAACAAAGCCAGGGGAATAACCCAAATTTTCAATCCAAAATCCAAAATCCAAAATCCAAAGTTGGAGGAGTTTTGGGCTTTAAAGGATGTGTCGTTTGAGGTTAAACAGGGCGATCGCATTGGCATCATTGGCCGCAACGGCGCAGGCAAATCCACCCTACTCAAAATCCTCAGCCGCATTACCGAACCCACAGAAGGGCGCATTAGCATCAAAGGCCGAGTAGCTAGTCTGCTAGAAGTCGGCACAGGCTTTCACCCAGAACTGACTGGCCGAGAGAATGTCTACCTGAATGGTGCCATCCTCGGAATGAGCAAGGTAGAAATTCACCGCAAGTTTGATGAGATAGTTGCTTTTGCCGAAGTAGAAAAGTTTTTAGATACCCCAGTCAAGCGATATAGCAGCGGCATGTATGTGCGCCTAGCCTTTGCAGTAGCAGCTCACCTAGAACCAGAAATATTAGTCGTAGATGAAGTGCTAGCCGTAGGCGATGCAGCATTCCAGAAAAAGTGCCTCGGCAAAATGGAAGATGTAGCTGAGAGAGAAGGAAGAACTGTCTTATTTGTAAGCCACAATATGGCTGCGATAAGAAAACTTTGCTTAAGTTCAATTCTACTAAGAGACGGGAAACTTTTTTCGTTGGGCAAGACTTTCCAATGCATAACCCTCTATGAAGATGAACTCACAATAAACGGATCCTCTATTTGGACTAGACAAGAGCCAGAAGAGAAAATAGCTCAGAGATTAGCTATCACTAAAATTGAAGCAAAATTGAGGGGAGAACAGCCGCATCTTCAACTTTATTTAGATGTCAGTCTCATATCGGTTTCATCTCATAAAGCGGCTTTCATAGCCATTGATATATTGGATTCTTCTGGCACAACAATTATGCAAGCTATTCCAAGCTCGAATGGTTATATAAGAGCTGATAAAAGGAAGTACCATTCACTAAAGGTCATAATCTCATTGCCTCCCCTCATACCGGATCAATACTTGATCTCCGCTTGGGTGGGGAGCCACAACTCGGAAACAATTGATTGGGTGAAACATGCGGTGACATTTGAAGTTTTTGAATCGCCTATCCCTGGCAGAAGCTATCCACACAGTAAAACCCATGGTCATATCATCCCTCATTCCTCTTATTCTTTTCAATAAACTGAATCCTCTTCTCCCTCTAAACAAAAGAGTTTGAAGGTACCTCCGCCTTATCGAGTCCAATTTCCTGCCGTCTTAAAGTGATTTCCACATACTTTTCGACATAAGGGCGTTCCTCTTTCAATCCGTCTTACCTTCTATTCCTTCACTAAAAGCGAACTATTTTGTTGTGATGCTCACAAAATTGAAGAAAAAAATTGAAACCCGCAAAAATTTTTATTCTATGAGGAAAATTTATAGGAAATATAGTAGTTTTACTATGCTTACAGAGTGGGCTTATATAAATAATTTGCTTTTGGCCGAGAAAATAAAATCAATAGAAGGCTGTGTAATAGAATGTGGTGTTTGGCGAGGTGGGATGATCGCTGGATTGGCAGAATTGTTAGGAGAGGAAAGGCGGTACTGTTTATTTGATAGTTTTCAAGGACTCCCAAAAGCCAAAAAGATAGATGGAGAAGCAGCAATAAACTGGCAAAAAAATGTAAAAGGAGTTAATTATCATGATAATTGCTCTGCATCAGAAGACTATGCAAGAAAAGCAATGTCAATATCACCAGCTAAGCTATTTACCCTACATAAAGGCTGGTTTAACGAAACTCTTTCGTCTGTAGATTTTCCTGAAGGCATCGCTTTATTACGCTTAGATGCCGATTGGTACGAATCAACAAAAATTTGCTTAGAAGCATTGTTCCCTTATGTAAGTAAGAATGGGCTAATAATCTTAGACGACTATTATACATGGGATGGCTGTAGTAGAGCACTTCACGACTTCTTGAGTCAAGAATCTAGGCCTGAGCGAATAAATTCATTTAACAACATTTGTTTTTTGTCAAAAAGAGGCGATGAATAATATAGATTACGATCACTTTAAGAACGTTCACGTTCTTGATGGTCCATCTATTATATTTCCTCTTATAAAAGAGAAGTATTTAGTCGAAAGTATTCTTGACGTCGGTTGTGGCTTAGGCATCTGGCTTAAAGTTGCTTCTGATTGTGGAGTAAAAGATTCTATGGGGATTGACGGTATAGAAATCGAAAATAGTCAATTTTTGGCGCCTAAAAGTAACTTCAAAAAACAAGATTTAACAAATTCATGGGAAATTGGTAGGAAATATGATGTTGTAATTTGTCTTGAAGTTGCTGAACATTTGCCAAGCGAAGCTGAGCATAACTTAATTAGCTCTTTAGTTAAGCACTCGGATTTAGTGATTTTTTCAGCGGCTTGCCCACATCAAGGGGGACAAGGACATATAAATTGTCAGTGGCCAGAACATTGGCAAAATCTCTTTAATGAATATGGTTACTCATGCTTGGATGAACTTAGACCTTTACTTTGGAATAAAAAATTTCCTGAGTATTGGTACAAGCAAAACATATTTGTGGCGAAGAAAGACCCTTTTGGAGCAGGCCTTGAGCCAAAAATAATGCCGATTATACATCCAGACTTCTACTTTTCCCTTCAGAATAATAGAAAATCATATGCTGTTCTTCTAAGTGGAAATGCGGGTTTGGGAACTTATTTTTCTCTATTTGTGAAAGCCTTTAAAGTATTTATAAAAAGTAAGCTTAGAGAAACAAAAAAACTTCTTTAATGATTGGTACTACACTTAGCAAGATGAACGCAACGTTTGCCATTGCGGTTTGCACTTTTAACCCTGATAGTCGATTAATCAGTAGACTACTTGAATCAATATCGTTAATCTTAGAATCATCAGCTTTCAATGTAGAGGTCATTTTAATTGACAATAATTCCAACCCCTCTTTACGTCAGGATAAAAGCGTGTCTTCTTTTTTGGAAAAATATCCTAAAAGCAAGTTTGTTGTTGAGTCTAGACAAGGCTTGACAGCGGCTAGATGCTGTGCAATAAAAAACACAAGCTCTTCAATTGTTGTTTTTTTCGATGATGACAATGAACCAAGAAAAGATTATTTAGATGTACTACTGAAATATTTTATTGATTTCCCTCATGTTGGGATCTGGGGGCCAGGAGAAATTACTGTAGAATACGTTGACTCTGTACATGATTGGTTTTATCGTCATCCTGAGAAATTTCAACAACGCAAAAGAGGCTTTGGCTACTGTTGTTTACCTGCAACCTGGGGACCATATTTTCCTAATGGGACTGGATTTGCTGTTAAACGTGAAATTTTAAACTACTACTTGTTATCTATTGAAACTGGGAAACTAAGTACTAATGATCGAAAAGGTAGATTGCTTTCTAGTGCTGGAGATGTTCAAGTTGTTTGGGAAGGAATAAAACTAGGTTTTGCGGTAGGGTTAATTCCCGAGCTGAAATGTAAACACCTTATTACAGGCAGTAAAGCTAATTTTGCCTATCTTAAAAAATTAAGTTTTGGCACAGCTTCTAGCTATCTGCCAGCATTACTAGAGTCATTTCCGCAACAGAAATCTCAAATTTGCCGTGCTCCGACTCTGGCTTACTTCTACAAAAATTTCATAAAATTTACTTTGAAAACCGTATTATTCCCTTGGGAATATTATCAAATCCAGCTTGAATTTGCTAAGTTTGTCGGAAGTTGCTACGGTCATGCTTTGGCTCTAAATTTATCAGCCTCAAAGCATTTTTTATATATTGCTAAAAAGTTTAACCTAGTCTAGCACAAACGAGAAAAGCGAGAATATTTTAGATTTAGCAGTTCAATTTCTAGCTATTCTTTTTAATTAATCTATGACTTGTTTGACGCCAGTAGTATTTGTTATCTTTCGCCGCCCTGATTTGACGACTAAAGTCTTTGAGGCGATTCGTCAAGCGCAACCCGTCAAACTATTGGTAGTGGCTGATGGCCCTCGCAATGAGGAAGAAGTTCAACTATGTCAGCATGCTAGAGCAGTTACAGAAAATATTGACTGGGATTGCGAAATCTTACGGAACTATTCAAGTACTAACGTGGGTTGCCGTAATCGTGTGTCCTCAGGTATAAGCTGGGCATTTGAGCACGTAGAAGAGGCTATTATTCTTGAAGATGATTGTCTTCCTCATCCATCTTTCTTTTGCTACTGTGAAACATTGCTTGAATATTACCGCCATGACACACGCATTATGGTGGTGAGCGGCAATAACTTTCAGGACGGGCAGCAGCGGACACCTTATAGTTATTATTTTTCAAAATACAACCATTGCTGGGGCTGGGCAACTTGGCGTCGCGCTTGGAAATATTGGGAACTGGACTCCCAGAAATGGCTAGAGTTCCGGGATGAGGGTTTAATGCGATCGGCTTGTGACAACCCTCGTGAAGAGAAGTACTGGACTAGTATTTTCAACACACTGTTTTTAGAAGGCAAACCTGACTCTTGGGCCTACCCTTGGACATTTGCTTGCTGGTCTCATGGCGGATTAACGGTTTTGCCTAATGTCAATTTAGTTTCCAATCTTGGCTTTGGTGAAGGTGCTACACATACTGGTGGAGACAGCAAGTTTGCCAAGATGCCTATGGGAGAAAATTTGCCTATTTCGCATCCGCCTTTTGTAGTGCAACATAAATTAGCAGATCGCTATACCTTTGACCACGTTTTTGGCAAAGTGTCTCAAAAATGGCCGGAGAGCAAATTGGCTCAAATTCTCATTAATCTACGCCAACTTAAGCAAAAACTATTTTCTAAATATGTTTGAACCTTTAAGCCCTCTAACTAAAGTTCCGGATGTAAAACTTATAAAGTCAATTTCGACAAAACAATTAATAAAAAACTGGCAACAAAAATTTTCTATTGATATTTCTAAATACTTCGCTTCTTGCGAGCAAATTCATTTATATCAATGTAATCAAACCCAACTTCAGTTTTTTACTCCTGATGAAATTGAAGGCTCTGGTGAATTGTATGAGCAGCTTCAATGTTTTAATTGGTACTATATGCGCCGCAAATGGGAGCATGATGTTGCTATCCAAGACTTAGAAGGTTGCAAAAATGTCTTAGAAGTTGGCTGTGGACAAGGGGCATTTGTTCAACGGTTGATACAAGAGCATATGCTTTCAGCAATAGGTATTGAATCCAATAAAAGTGCTATTCAAATTGCACAAAGTCAGGGTATACCAGTATCGGTTTCAACACTAGCAGAAATAGCTTGTGACAAAGCCAAGTACTTTGATGCCATCTGTGCGTTTCAAGTTTTGGAGCATTTGAGCGCTCCAAGAACCTTTATTGAAGACTCAATTCAGTTAATCAAGCCAGGTGGAAAATTAATACTTTCTGTACCAAATGCTGAATCTTTCGCCAAACATGATCACAATAATTTACTAGATCAGCCACCTCATCATATGCATCGTTGGTGCAAAGAAACTTTCTTGACTCTACAAAAGGTCTTTCCACTTGACCTAGTTAAATTTAGAATTGAGCCCCTCGCAATTTATCACATTGACTGGTATCTCGGTATTCAAAATTCAAGACTACCAAAAATTAGATTGATTCGCAGCCCCTTTTTTCGTATTTCAAATTATGTAATGAAGCCAGTTCTTGAAAGATATTCTGTACTTCGAAATTTAATTGTAGGCCATACTTTATACGTTGAGTTTCGAGTAAGGAGCTAATGTTCATTGAATGCATTTTGCCAGAAGTGACTGTCTTAATAGACCTAACTTTAATCTAGGTGCTTCATCAAATCTAGGTGCTGTATCAGGTAGCAGGATCTAGAATTCTAATTTTCTACCTGTCGAAGTTGTTAAACTTGATCTAAGAACAGCTAGTTAATGTCATCTAAACTAAGACATTTGAGCTTCATATATGTAGTTGTCCTCAAAGAATGCTTCTCTTGAATTTGTGTCCTGCCCTACAGCTGTTGTATTCATTGTTTTTCGTCGTCCTGATTTGACCGCAAAGGTCTTCGAGACGATTCGCAATGCTCAACCTACTCAACTGCTCATAGTCGCTGACGGACCCCACAGCAAAGATGATGCTGTACGCTGTCAAGCAGCTAGAGCCGTTACAAATCATGTGGATTGGGATTGTGAAGTGCTGCGTAACTATTCGGAGAAAAACTTAGGCTGTAGAGAGCGGATTTCTAGTGGACTAGACTGGGCTTTCTCAATAGTCGAAGAAGCAATCATCCTTGAAGATGATTGCGTCCCTCATCCAGACTTCTTTCCCTACTGCTCAGAATTGCTTGCGCATTACCGAGACGACATGCGCATCATGGTCTGCTCTGGCAGTAACCAAGGCAACCTATCTATCAGTGGAGAAGCAAGCTACTCTTTCAGCATATTTCCCCAAATTTGGGGCTGGGCTACCTGGCGCAGAGCATGGCAGATGAATCAAGCTTCTATGAATTTTATGGAGCATCCCAGCGTCGTCCAAAACCTCGCTTTGAGGGCAGCGTCTATTGATCTAGATTTCAGTCACTTTCTAAAGCAGTGGAAGCTTATTCAAGAGGGGCAACTCGATTCTTGGGCTTACATTTGGACCGCATCTGTATGGCTCAACTCTGGATTTTGCATCCGGCCTCGTGTGAATCTGGTTGGCAATATCGGTTTCAATGCACAGGCAACTCATACAGTGGGTCATCCGCCAAGTTGGTTGAGTTCGCCTAAAGAACCCATATTGCCTCTTAAACACCCAGACTATTTAGTTCACGATCTTATCCATGATTCTTTGCTTGCTCAGCGATTTTCGAAACCAAGTGCGTCTTTTGTCGCAAAAGCAAAAACAAATCTAAAAGCACAAATAAAGCTGTCTCCTTTGTACAAACTATTTTCATCAGACCTAGCTTAACCCATAGTTTCTCAATAGAGCCCTCTACCGGTTTTGTGCGTGATGCCTATACCTGCTTTGCCTGTAATTCGTGATGAAAATAATCTCAAAAATAAAATCTAACTCTAGACCTAAACAAGCTATTGATAGCAGCCTAAAAATTCCTCGTCAGTTTAGACGAGACAAAATTATCTTTATCCATATTCCCAAGTGTGCTGGCTCAGCATTTCTAGATGTTTATTTGGGTTATCAGCTAGGGCATGCTAGCGCACTTGACTATTATAACCTAGACTCAAATCTGTTTGCAGCTTCATTTGTTTTTTCCTTTGTTCGGCACCCTATAAACCGCTTTGTCTCTGCGTACAATTTTCTTCAAAAGACAACGCTCTGGAGTTATGTACCTGAAATAAAGAATAAGCTTGATTTGTATGGCTCGTCAGTAGATCAGGTGGCAAGAACTCTCTCAACAACATCTGAGCTACTAACATTTCCATGGTTTAAACCCCAGCATACTTTTTTAGAAGTTAGAGGAAAGATGGCCGTCAATAGAGTTTTTAAGACCGAAACTTTTGCTGAAGATATCAAAATACTACAGAAGGAAATTAAAAGCCAATTTCGATCACAATTGGAAGTCAACAAATCTTCTTTACCTATAAAAGACTATAAAGAAGTCTTACAAGCTGAGAGTATCAAAAATCTTGAAAAAATCTACGAGCGAGATTTTACTCTCTTTGGATACTATTAACTTATATAGTTGCTATCCCAAGTCTTTTTACCGAAAACCCTAATTATTTGCCGTAAATTCTAGCAAGCCTTAGATCATGTATACTGCCAAATATTTGTCAGATGAAGAAACAGCACAAGTTCAACAATTAATTGATGAACTTGATGGTGAAGAATTAACGCTGCAAAGATTATGGCAATTAATGGATCTGGTTTGGGATGAAATGGGTTGTGACAATACTTCGCCTGATACGGAAAAGTTCAGGCGCTATTATCAGCATCCTGTCTGGTTACTCAACGGCCTCTTTATAGAAAGCCACGATGTTTCTTTAACCTGTAGGTCTGCTATATCAGACTGGATAGTCAAGAGGAAACTCACAAAGGTTCTAGATTTTGGCGGTGGATTTGGCACCTTAGCGCGTACAATTGCTGCTCAGTCATTTCAGACCACTGTTGACATTTATGAACCATTTCCGACTGACGCCGCACAAAAATCTTGTCAAGGCTACAAAAATATAACGTTTGTTAGTCAGCCTATGCCTGGCTATGACTGTTTAGTTTGCACAGATATTCTAGAACATGTTTCTGATCCGCTCGCTCTTCTTGCAAATATGATTGAGTTGGTACAGATCAACGGTTACTTGATTATTGCCAATCACTTTCATCCCTCAATTAAATGTCATTTGCCTGAGACTTTCCATTTACGCTTTAGTTTCGATCAGCTAGCTATTGCAATGGGTCTTCAAGTAATAGGCTTTTGCCAAGGTAGCCATGCGACCATTTACTTAAAGGTTTCAAAACAATCCCTAAACTGGCCAAAGCTTCGACAAATAGAAGCACAATCCAAGCGCTTGTTTGTTTTACGAGAATTTAATAGACGTTATGTCTCAATTTGGAAAGTTCGAGTAAAGAAGCTGTTGATTAATTTTGCAGATGCTTGTCGACAAGTTCTTTTCAAAACACGTTCTACTCCTTAAACTACCTCAGCAATTTGTCCCTACAGCAGTTTCTAAAATGTGAATATCCTACACATTAATCAGTCAGACTTTTTAGGTGGTGCCGCCATTGCTGGTTACCGACTGCACAGTGCTTTACTCAATCGAGGCCTTGACTCTAATCTGCTGGTAGGGCATAAGAAAACTGATGACTTGCGGGTTGCCCAAGTGCCCCGCCAAGCATGGCTTGAGACTCAACTGCAACGATTAACTAGCCGAGCAGGTTTTAACTATGTCAACCATATCAGCAGCTTTGACATCCCTAAGCACCCATTCTTTGAGGCAGCAGACGTTTTAAATTTTCATAACCTGCACAATAGCTACTTTAGCTACCTCGTTATTCCCCACCTTACTGCCAAAAAGCCTACCGTTTTTACACTTCACGATATGTGGAGTTTTACAGGGCACTGCGCCTATAGCTACGATTGCAGCCGATGGCAAACTGGCTGTGGCCGCTGTCCTTTTCCTAAAACCTATCCAAGCATTCGCCGCGATAGCACCCATTGGGTATGGAAGCTAAAAGATTGGGTATACAGTTGTTCTCGCTTAGTAATAGTGGCTCCAAGTCGCTGGTTGGCCGAACAAGCTAAGACTAGTATGCTAGGTCGTTTTCAAATTCATCACATACCAAATGGTATCGATCCGGTTGCCTATCAGCCTCTTGATCGTGAGCTTTGCCGCACTGTTTTAGGCATACCAACAGAGAAAAAGGTCTTGCTGTTCAGCGCTATAAATCTTACCGACGCCCGAAAAGGCGGGGATTTGCTGGTCAAGGCACTGAGCCAGTTGCCCAACAGCCTCAAGCAAGACTGTTTGCTACTGACTCTAGGTAATCCATCTCAGCAGTTAGTTAATTTCCTCGATATGCCTCTAATGAACTTAGGGTATGTCAGCAACGATCGCCTCAAGGCGATCGCCTACTCCGCAGCAGATTTGTTCATTTTCCCTACCCGTGCCGACAACCTGCCTCTTGTTTTGCAGGAAAGCTTGGCTTGTGGCACCCCTATGGTGTCTTTCGACATTGGTGGTGTGTGTGACCTTGTGCGCCCAGACGTTACTGGCTACCTTGCTACACCTGGAGATACCAACGATTTTTGTAGCGGTATTATCAAACTGCTCGACGATAAAACCCTACACCAGCGGATGAAAGAAAACTGCCGCCGAATTGCTTTAGATGAATTTACCCTTGATCTCCAAGCTCAACGGTACGAGGAACTCTATAAGAGTACACTTCAGTATGCCTGATTATCTATTATCTTTTGCAAGCTCAAACTGTTTCAGCATGGATAGCCCAAAATCAAAACCTATTCTAGTCACTGGATCTCATCGCTCAGGCACTACTTGGGCAGGATCCATGATCGCGAAATCTAAAGAAGTCCACTATATACACGAACCCTTTAACATAAACAAAACATTAGGATTAGGATGCTGTCGGGCTAAGTTTCCCTACTGGTATACCCGTGTGTGTCTAGAAAATGAGCACCTATATTTTTCAGCTATTAATGATACTCTTAATTTTCGCTATAACGCTTTAACTGCTTTGCAGAATATAGCCCATCCTTTTCAAATTAGGGACGTAATTAAGGATTACCTCCAATTTAGAAGCAGTAAGTTTCAGAAGCTTAGACCTTTATTGAAAGATCCGCTAGCCTTATTTTCGGCAGAATGGCTGTCGCTAAAGTTTAACGCCGATATATTAGTACTTATCCGACATCCCGCAGCATTCGTCAGCAGTATCAAACGAAAGCACTGGGAATTTCCTTTTGATCACTTTTTGAAACAAACATCACTAATGGAGAGTCTTCCTGAATATTTACAGCTTGAAGTGAAGGATTATACTGAAACGCCGCAGGATATTATTCATCAGGCCAGCTTAGTTTGGAAAATTTGCCATTTTCAAATTTCTCAATACATTATTCAGTACCCTGAATGGTTGTTTTTGAAGCATGAAAACTTATCATTGAGTCAGGGTAAGCGCAAGAAAAATAGGACTGTGACATGCTAGGGACATCCTATCACTGCGACCTGTAGCGAGTCCCTATG
>PYGV01000416.1 GCA_003022385.1 filamentous cyanobacterium CCP3
GATCGGCCCCGTCGAGCTGTCGGTGCCGCATCCGGCCCTGTCGAGAATTTTGGCCATTAGTCAGCCGGGGCAGCTGTGGCCGCCCACCCGAGTGGGGGAATGGTTTGTGGTGGTGCGGCTGGAAAAGTTTTTGCCTGCCCGCCTCGACGACGCCACGCGCCAGCGGCTCACCGACGAGTTGTTTAACACCTGGCTACAGGAGCAGGTGCAAACCGCTCTACAAGACAATTCTCACGACAATTCTTTGGTGGAACAGGAGTAGCCCCTGTAGAGCTTCTGTAGGTTGGGTGGCGCGCTAGCAGAACCCAACGAAACCCCTGCTGGTGTTGGGTTCCACTGCGTTTCGCCCAACCTACGAGACCCCTGATTTTAGCCCTAACGCTGCACTAGTGGCGCTATGCAATCAGCAGAGTTTTGGTCAAAATCACCATCCACGTCTCGACTCCGCTCGACGACCGCGTCTCGACTCCGCTCGACGACCGCGGCATCCCCTCTGGGGAGGCTGTGCCAACGACTCCGCTTAGCGGAGCAGGCATGGGTTCGCTCCAGTCGTTGGGGTTGGCGTAGCCGAGGGCGTGGAGAATTTTGATGGTGCGATCGATGCCTGCCAAACTGCCAAACAGCATATGGCGCACCTTCTCGGGGTTGAGGGGCTTTAGGGACCGGGTCCCTTGGTCGTTGCCCCCAGCCCTTGACGAAAGCGGCAGAGACCCGGTCCCTGGATTGGTCCCTTGAGTCTCTTGGTTGTCGTTGGCTTCTGGCTCTAGATATTCAAACATCGGTTCTGTTTCCTTGTAGTGGGTACGGAAGAAACAGAACGCGAAAACCCTAGCCGCCCGCAGCGCAAGTGCAAACTGAGGGGGCTAGGGTACCATGGACCCAGCCTCGCAATCTGACTGAGAGACTTGCGGGGTTAGCTGTCTGTTGGTGTTGGTAGCACCTTCAGACAGCGCCAAGATTTTCGAGTTCTGTGAAACCACCGCTCGGGTCGAACGGCTTAACGCAAAATGATAGTGGTACAAAAGCTCCCCGTCAAGCGCGTAGAGACAGGGGCATTGCTGGTGAAGATTTTCTTAAAGTACCTGAATAACACCTCTGAGAAGCTTATTATGCCGACTAAGATCTGCATAAGACCCCTATGCGAGGTAGTTATCAAGACTCTGTTCTGCATAACACCCCGTTTTGGGGAGATGGCCCGCTTAAAATCTGCATAACACCCCGTTTTAGGGCGTTATACAGATACTTTTCTGCATAACGCCCCCACTTGGAGTCGATATTCAACTCAAGATCTGGCTAATCACCCTGACCAGGGGTGTTATGCAGAATAAAGAGACGACAATCAGGCTAAACACAAGTTAGGTGTCCGTAGCTCTCTGTCCCTTTATCTAAGTCCTGTTCGCGTAAACTTGTACTACAATCCGTGAAGTGGGCGAGGGAACTGCGATGGCTCAAGTGACATGCTTAGAAATCTGTGCCGGTGCTGGTGGTCAAGCTTTAGGACTAGAGCAGAGTGGCTTTGAGCCTCAAGCACTGGTTGAGATTGATAGTGCCTGTTGTAATACTCTCAGATTTAATCGACCTCGCTGGAACATTGTAGAAGGCGATCTTAGAGAATTTGAAGGCAAATCATTTTCAGGCGTTGATTTGCTAGCAGGTGGTGTACCTTGTCCGCCATTTTCAAAAGCAGGCAAGCAACTAGGCAAAGAAGATGACCGGGATCTTTTCCCCGAAGCGTTGCGGTTAGTAGATGAATGCAAGCCTCGTGCTGTCATGCTAGAAAACGTCCGAGGATTTTTGGATGCTGTTTTTGAAGACTACCGAGTCAACTTAAAGCGGCAGCTCGAAAAGATGGGATATTTAGCTGATTGGAGATTGCTGAATGCCTCTGATTTTGGTGTGTCGCAACTAAGACCTCGTGTTGTGATAGTAGCTATACGAAAAGATTTAGCAGGCAATTTCTCATGGCCTCAATCTTACGGCCAAAATCCACCCACTGTGGGAGAGCTTTTATATAGACAAATGGCATCTCGCGGATGGAGAGGCGTTGATAGGTGGAAACAGCAAGCTGATGATATTGCTCCTACAATTGTAGGAGGTTCTAAGAAGCATGGTGGGCCTGACTTAGGCCCTACTCGTGCTAAGCGAGCCTGGGCAAGCTTGGGTGTGGATGGCATGGGAATTGCCAACGAACCACCTGGCAAAGATTTTGTGGGAATGCCCAAGTTGACAGTAGAAATGGTTGCTAAAATTCAAGGTTTTCCTGATGACTGGCACTTCACTGGTAAAAAGACACCAGCATATCGCCAAGTGGGAAATGCCTTTCCGCCACCTGTGGCTCACGCTGTCGCACAAGAAATCTTTAACTGCTTAAATTCTAAAAAGATATTTGCAATTGCCAGTTAAAAGAATGAACTATGCCAGAGAAGAAAGGCGCAAGGGCAAAACTCAAAGAACACTTCCTTAATAACATTGGAAGAGTCATGGATTCTGATGAACTTAGGGAGGTGGCTGGAGGTATCACAGAATGGGCTAGGCGAGTAAGAGAACTGCGGTCAGAGGAAGGGTATCAAATTCAAACTCATAACGATAGAGGCGATCTAAGACCTGGGCAATATATTCTCGAAGATCCTAAGCCAGTTCCTGCTTTTGAAAGAACAATCTCTAATGAGACTCGTGCTTACGTTCTCGATAGAAATGGATTTACTTGCCAGATGTGTGGTGCTGTAGCAGGAGAGTCACATCCCTATGATCTAACAAGGAAGACACGGTTGCATATTGGGCACATAGTGGACAAGTCTCAGGGAGGAACTGATGATCCCTCCAATCTCCGTGCAATTTGCTCTGTATGCAACGAAGGTGCCTCAAATTTAACTTTAGAAAGACCTTCAAACCTAAAACTTCTAGCACAGGTTAGACGAGCTAAAGGAAGTGATCAAGTTGAGCTTCTTAAATGGCTTGTTCGGAAGTATCCGAAACAATCCAAGGAGTTCCTGGGCGAGGAAGACAACTAACACTGCGTTGATGCGGACGGTACAGAGGTTATCAGTCAGAGTTTGAGGTTATCTGCCGCCGCACAACTTCACCGTTATCACGATCGCTACCAAAGTAGTTTAGCTGCCACGTTTTGACGGGCGTATAGAGGCGTCGCGTCATCGATCGCCGTAATGCCAAGACCAAGTAGCCCCAAGCCAGATCAACAGAGCCGCCAAAAACCTTAATTCTATTCAGAGAGCCATCGATTCCCGTTTGCACTGTATCAACGGAGAAAACTACTGCTCCAACGGTGCTCCAAACAGAATTGACAGAGAAAACTACTGCTCCAACGGTGCTCCAAATAGAATCGGAGGAGAAAAATATAGAATCGACGGTGCTCTAAACAGAATTGACGGAGAAAAATATAGAATCGGCGGTGTTCTTTACCGAGTCAAAAGGGGTCGACTATAGGAAAGCACGGCCTTTTTACCTGTCAGCCAGCTTGAGACCGATCAAACTTCCGTATATTTATAGAAGCTAGCCAAAGCGTTTATAGAAGGCTAATTGAAACGTGCATCATGGGATGCATCATCCCCTGTGTGAAAATCTAAAGCGCGATCGCTCAATCTCCTGCTCCCCAGTCGCAGACGGCCTAGCTAATGCATAGCGATCGCTCGGCTGTAGGCTGTGTTGTGGCAAAGCCCAACGCACCGCTAGGTTTGAGCCTGGTGCGTCACGCCCAGCGATGACGCACCCTACAGTAATCAAGGCGTTCTAGACACTAC
>PYGV01000417.1 GCA_003022385.1 filamentous cyanobacterium CCP3
TCTGGCAGGCGTGGATTGCCCCACCGTTATAGGCGTATCTCCGCTGAGCTATGCCAGCAAACTTAGAGACGCCAGGTGCACAACAAAAACTCACTGCGCCTAGCGTTACCCCCCCTGTTACTATCGACGGTGCAACCTTTCAAAGTGATCAATCGTCCGGATTTTGGGCATAGAGATATGTCTTGAGTATCATGGCGGGATCAAGGCGATCGCGCCCAAAAACCAAAACCAACAGCCAATAGTTCTTCCCCCTATGACCTCCCAGCTCAAACGCAAACTAAAACACCGGATTCTACTGTTCTGGGCCGCGCTGCTGGCCGTGGTGATGCTGGGTGGGCCTGCGATCGCATCGATTCCGACATCGGTGATGCCCTGGGGGGCTGAGCCAGCGGAGATTACGCCAATTCCCCAGAACTTCCCAAAAATTCGGGGGGTGTGGCTGACCACCAACGACATGAACATCCTGCGGGATTCGGCTCGGGTGCAGAGCGCCATGGCCGAGCTATCTCAGCTCAACTTCAATACGGTCTATCCCGTGGTCTGGAATTCGGGCTATGCCCTCTACCCCAGCGCGATCGCCCAGCAAGCCGGAATCCCCTACATTCACCGAGGCGCAGCAGGGCAAGACATTCTGGCCGACGTAATTGACCAGGCTCACCGCCAGGGCTTGTTGGCCATCCCGTGGTTTGAGTTTGGCTTTATGGCTCCGCCGTCGTCCGAGTTGGCCATGGCCCAACCAGACTGGCTCACCCAGCGCCAGAACGGCAGCCAGACTTCGAACAGTGCGGCTGGCGAAGTGGTGTGGCTCAACCCGTTTAAGCCGGAGGTGCAGCAGTTCATCACCAGCCTGGTGGCCGAAATTGCCGTCCGTTATGACATTGACGGCATGCAGTTCGATGACCACACGGCCCTGCCCAGCGACTTTGGCTACGACCCCTACACTGTGGCACTCTACCAGCAGGAAACCCAGCAGCCGGTGCCCAGCAACCCGCGAGATCCGGCCTGGATGCGCTGGCGGGCAGACAAGATTACGGACTTTGTGGCGCAGCTCAACCAGACCGTAAAACAGCATCGTCCACAGGCGATCTTTTCGGTGTCGCCCAACCCCTACGACACGGCCTACAACTCGTTTTTGCAGGATTGGACAGGCTGGATCAACCGCGGCCTAGTGGATGAGCTGCTGGTGCAGGTCTACCGCTGGGATATGAACAGCTTTACGGAGCAAATTCTGCGGCCCGAAATTCAGACGGCCCAAACGCAAATTCCGGTGGGCATTGGCATCATGACTGGGTTGCGCCACCGCCCCATGCCGATGGCGATGATTCAATCCCAGGTAATGCGATCGACGGCCCAGGGTCTAGGGGTGGCCTTTTTCTACTACGAAAGCCTCTGGTACGATGCGCCGGAGCCAGTGGCCGAGCGCCAGGCCCGCTTTCGGGATTTGTTTAGCGTGCCAGCCTCGCGGTTTAGCCTGCGATGAGCGCCTGACTTGGCTTCGGCTTGAGCTGGCTATTCCCAATTTGACCACTTGGGGCATTCCAACTTGACGCGCTTGAACCCATGTATCTACAATGTGATCACCAGGCAGAGCAAGCAAGGGCTTCCACATCATGGGCACCGCCATTAGAACCCGCATCGTCAAGATTGGCAATTCTCAGGGCATTCGCATACCCAAGCTGTTGCTAGAGCAGAGTGGTCTTCACACTGAGGTAGAAGTAGAGGTTGAGGGCGATCGCCTGGTGATTCGCACCGCTCCCCGCCAGCGGGCCGGTTGGGACGACGCCTTTGCCGCCATGGCCGAGCACCACGACGACGCCCTCCTCGACAACCCTAGCCCCACCGACTGGGATGCTGCCGAATGGGATTGGTAGTCAACCGCTTCGACGTTTTTTTGGTCAACCTTGATCCCACCGTCGGTAGCGAGATCAGGAAAAGCCGCCCCTGTGTGGTGATCTCCCCCGATGAAATGAACCGCCACATTGCCACGGTCATCGTCGCCCCCATGACTACCAAAGGCCGTCGCTACCCGACCCGTGTGGACTGTCAGTTCCAGGGGAAAGCCGGGCAAATCGTTCTAGACCAGCTTCGCACCGTGGACAAAACTCGCCTAATTAAGCCTCTGGGGCAGATCAGCCCTGACGAACAAAGCTTAGTGCTAGCAACCCTGGCTGAAATGTTTGCCGAGTAAGGCACTCGTGGCAGTAGGCCCTTGAGGCGGCCCAAAGGGTAATGATGCGGTATATTTTCGAGCTGGGCGACGCAGGCTTCGCGCCATTGAATACCCGCATCCAGGGCTTGTTCTGCCTGAGTATAATTGGTACTTGCTAAAGTTAGCTTAGCCTCATGCTAATTTTAGCAAGCTAGCGGAGTCAGCCATGGTTCAGGATGTACGCTACGTAACCGATGAGTCGGGTAAAAGAGTCTCGGTCTTGCTGGATTTAGCAACCTATCATCAGCTAACGGCTACCCATAATGACCCTGAGTTGCTCACAGGCCTAAGCAATGACGAGTTAGTCGCCCTCGCAGAGAGCGCCTTGTCGCTAGACGCGCAAAGCCAGCTCCATGATTTATTGAACCGTAATGCAGAAGGAGAACTTTTAGTAGACGACCTGACTATCCTCGATCAGCTGTTGGCACGGGTGGATGACCTCAATGTCCTCAAGGCTAGAGCCCGCCACACTCTAGAACACCTGAGTCAGATTATGAAGGCAGAAGCCTTTGACCAAAAATTTGATGAGGGTAAGGAGGACATTGTCGATGACCTCGAATTGTCTCGGCTTAGACGTCCTGGTCGTGAGCAGCGGCGCGTAGACGAAAACACAAAAGAACTACATTTGCATTCCCATGAGCAAACTCACCTTAGAAACATCCAGTGATCTAGCTGAGGCCTTACGCTTACCCGCAGACGAGCGACTAGTCCGGATTCAGCAAGAATTGGCAATCCGCTTGTATCAAAAAGGCTTGCTGTCATTTGGCAAAGCTCGTGAGCTAGCTGCCCTCAGCAAATGGGAATTTCATGAACTGCTGAGCCAGGAAGGAATTGATCGCAGCTATGACGAGGAAGAGGTGGAGAACGACCTCGAAACTCTGGAGGCTTTGGGTTGAAGGCGGTTTCTAACTCATCGGTGTTAATTGTCCTCAGCGCTATCCAGCAGTTGATCTACTTCAGCAGCGGTTTCCGGACGGGATTTTGATTCCTCCTGCGGTTTGGCATGAGGTCGTTACAACGGGTGGCGGACGACCTGGATCTCAAGTTGTAGCGACCGCGTCTTTTATTCAGGTTTGCCCTATTACCAATGCGGCACTGGCCCAGGTTTTGCAGGCGGAGCTAGATTACGGCGAGGCTGAGGCAATCGCGCTGTTTCTGGAGAATCCTGTCGACGCTTTGCTGCTGGATGAAAAAAGTGCGCGGCAAGTGGCCGCAAGAATGGGGCTACCCATGTTGGGGACACTCGGGATTTTGATCTGGGCCAAGCAGCATGGCGTGATTGCCAGCCTCAAGGAACGGTTAGACAGGCTAATCAACCAGGGTGGCTTTCGTCTTGGCCAGCAACTCTACGGTCGAGCGCTACGACTGGTGGGTGAATAATCACCTAATACCGCAGCCATTTGGTGAGGACGCGCATGGGTCTGCCGGTGTTGGGGTCGTTTTGGAGTTTGCTCCACGCCCTGGCTTCGGCAAAGCCGAGGCGATGGAGGATTTTGACCACCAGGTCGATGCCCACAGCAGAGCCGATGATGCTGATGTGGATGGGTT
>PYGV01000418.1 GCA_003022385.1 filamentous cyanobacterium CCP3
CTGCCTGCTCCCACCAAGGTATTGCAGACCATCCTCGATCTGACCCGCAGTGGTGACCTGTTTCGCCATATCGGCATCACCCTCTACCGAGTTGCGGTGGGCTTTGCCCTTGGTACTGTGGTGGCCACGGTGCTGGGGGCGCTGACGGGCTACTCTCGCACCGCCCACGCCTACCTCGACCCGCTGCTGCAAGCCCTGCGAAATATTCCCTCGATCGCCTGGGTGCCGCTGTTCATTCTCTGGCTGGGTATTTATGAAAGCTCGAAGATTTCGCTGATTGCGGTGGGGGTATTTTTCCCGCTCTACCTCAATTTGATGAGCGGTGTGCAAGGGGTCGATCGCAAGCTAGTGGAAGTGGGCCAGATCTATCGCCTCAGCCAGTGGCAGCTGGTGCGCCGAGTCTTTTTTCCCGCCACCCTGCCCGCCTATTTAGTTGGTCTCCGCAATGGGCTGGGCCTGGGCTGGATGTTTGTGGTGGCAGCGGAACTTATGGGTGCCAGCCAGGGATTGGGGTATCTGCTGGTGGATGGTCAAACCACGGGACGGCCCGCCGTGATTATCGCCAGCATTGTGCTGTTTGCTCTGCTGGGCAAGTTGACCGATTCGGGGTTGTCGGCCCTGAGTCAGCGGCTGCTGCACTGGCAGGACTCCTACGGAGCGGGGTAAGGGAAATTTTGGATTTTGGATTCGCAATCTAACCTTCCCAAAATCTAAAATCGCCAGTCCAAAATTCCGTTGGCAAACATGTGGGACTACCCTCGGCCTTCCTACCCCTTCACCCATCCATCCCTAACTCCTTACACCCATGCTCTATATCGAGAACGTCCACAAACAATTTGACAACGGCTTTCTAGCCCTAGAGGGCATTGATTTACAGATCAAACCGGGAGAAATCGTCAGCCTGGTAGGCACCAGCGGCTGCGGCAAAAGCACGCTGCTGCGCATCGTCGCGGGCTTAGATTTTCCTACTCGGGGTGCGGCCCTCATCGATGGCGAGGTGGTTACCAGGCCGCACCCCAAGGTCGGGTTCATTTTTCAAGCGGCGCGGCTGATGCCCTGGCTGACGGTGGCTGAGAATGTTCAGTTTGGGCTTCAAGGCGTTTCCCGGCTAGAGCGACAGTGGCGTACTGAACAGGTATTGCAGAAGGTGCATCTGTTGAACTTTGCCCAGACGCTGCCCCGGCAGCTTTCGGGTGGTATGGCTCAGCGGGTGGCGATCGCCCGTGCTCTGGTTACCCAGCCCGACATTCTGCTCCTTGATGAACCCTTTAGCGCCCTCGATGCTTTCACCCGCACCCAGCTACAAGACCACCTCCTAGAGATTTGGGCAACCGATCGCCCCACCCTGCTGCTGGTCACCCATGACATCGAAGAAGCCCTGGTGCTGAGCGATCGCATCATTGTTCTGCGCCCCAACCCCGGTCGGGTACACCGCGAAATGGCGATCGACCTGCCTCACCCCCGAAGGCGCAGCAGCCTGGAATTTCAGCGATTGAAAGACCAATTGATTGGCGAGCTGGATCTATCGCCTGCGGCACCCGATTTGGTGGAGCGGTGAGGGGTAAATGGGTGTGCAGGTAGGGAATGGATGCGTAGGGGCAGACCTGTCCAAAATCTAAAATCCAAAATTCTTTGAGGTTGAATTATGACAAAGATTGTTGCGATCGCCGGTAGCCCGTCCCATCCCTCCCGCTCCTACGCGGTGCTGGAAGAGGCGCAGGAAATTCTAAAAGCTCAGGGCGCTGAGCTAGAAATTTTGCTGGTACGCGATCTGCCCGCCGAAGATTTGATCCATGCCAGGTTTGACAGTGCGGCGATCAACGCCGCCACCGCCCAGGTCACCGCTGCCGATGCGGTGATTGTTTCGACCCCAGTTTACAAAGCCGCCTACACGGGCATTCTCAAAGCCTTTCTCGACCTGCTGCCCCAAAAAGCCTTGGTGGGCAAGCCGATTCTGCCGATTGCAACGGGGGGAACTTTGGCGCATCTGCTGGCGATCGACTACGCCCTCAACCCGGTGCTGGGTGTACTGGGGGCCACCCACATTTTGCAAGGCGTCTACTTGGTTGACACCCAATTTCAACGTCTAGAAGCAGGCGGTATCGAGTTTAACGATGCCGATCTACAAGCCCGCTTCCACAGTGCCATTACCGCATTGACCCACGCTATTCCAGCCCGAGTTCCTGCCGCCCTATGACCACTACCCTTCGCCAATCCACCCCCACCCTTGCCCTCCCCTGGGATCGCATCATTCCCTGGGCCGTGCCTGCTGGCCTGATTGTGCTGTGGCAAATTCTAGCTCTGGTTGGCTTAATCAACAGCCGCGTCTTACCAGCGCCTACCGATGTGGTGCAGGCTGCCATTCGCCTCACTCTCAACGGCGAACTGTTCAAGCATGTGGGCATTAGCGCCTGGCGGGCTGGGGTCGGTTGTCTCATCGGCGGCGGCATTGGGCTATTTTTTGGGGTGCTCAACGGCGTTTCCCGCCCCGCCGAGCTACTCACCGATGGCTCCATTCAAATGATCCGCAATATTCCCCACTTGGCCCTAATTCCCCTGGTTATCCTGTGGTTTGGCATTGACGACACAGCGCGTATTTTCCTAGTAGTTCTGGGAGTGTTCTTTCCGATCTACGTCAACACCTTCTACGGCATTCGCGCCATTGATCCAGGGCTGATCGAAATGGGTCGTGTCTACGGCCTCAACCGTCGTCAGCTCTTTTCTCAGGTGATTTTACCCGGCGCTTTGCCCAGCATCTTAGTCGGCCTGCGCTATGCCCTGGGCACCATGTGGCTAACGCTAATTGTGGCTGAAACCATCGCCGCCAGTTCCGGCATTGGCTACTTGGCCATGAACGCCCGCGAATTTATGCAAACCGACGTTGTCGTGCTGGCCATTTTGCTCTACGCCCTCCTCGGCAAACTGGCTGACTCCGCCGTCCGCTGGCTAGAGAAAGTTACCATCGCCTGGCACCCCAGTCAGAATTTGACCTGAAACCGTTGAGCGTTGCAGTGCTCAGCAGTTTCAAGCCTGACCCTCAAATGTTCTAACCTCCCATGACTTACACCCAAGCCTCCTACACTCAACCCCAAACCATCAAGGCTGGTACCCATGTCTGGCTCAACAATGTCACCAAAGCCTTTGGCAATCTGACCGTGCTTGATAACTTATCTCTGGAACTGTATCCGGGGGAGTTCGTGGCGATTGTTGGCAAAAGCGGCTGCGGTAAAAGTACGCTGCTGCGGCTGTTAGCGGGGCTAGAGACTCCTACCCAAGGGGAGATCAAGCTCGATGGCAATCAATTGACTGGGCTAAATCCTAGAGCGCGGGTGATGTTTCAAGACTCTCGCCTGCTGCCCTGGCGTTCTGTACTGGAAAATGTCTCCCTGGGTGTAGCTAAACAGGCTCGCCCCCGCAGTCACTGGGCCTTGCAGCAGGTGGGCCTAGACAGCCGTGCCCAAGACTGGACAACGGTACTCTCGGGGGGGCAAAAACAGCGGGTGGCCCTGGCCCGCGCCCTGGTCACTCAACCGCATCTGCTGCTGCTCGACGAACCTCTAGGGGCACTCGATGCCCTCACCCGTCTAGATATGCAGCGCTTGATTGAAACTGGAGTTTGTTCAAATAGTGTGAGCTAAAGCTAGGAAAGTGGTAGTGACGTGAACTTGCAAAGCATTACCACCTATGAGCACCCATCTTGAAACGTTGCAGAGATTTCGCCAAGCCCTCCATGGCCGGTTTCGGTACCGACGG
>PYGV01000419.1 GCA_003022385.1 filamentous cyanobacterium CCP3
GAGGGAGGCAAACCGCCGCAACTCCGACATTGTTGAAACCATCATTACTCTCAGCAACCGCCTGGGCCTGGCGGCGATCGCCGAAGGTGTTGAAACCCAGGCCCAGTTCCAACACCTGCACCACCTGGGCTGTGAGCTTGCCCAGGGCTACTGGTTTGCTCCACCCCTGCCCGCCGCCGCCGCCGAAACCCTGCTGGCCTCCCAGCCCATGCGCGCCTCAACCCCTCGCTAGCCCCGCCGGATGCCCCTGGCCCTAGTCTGGAAAGAAAAAGTCAGTCGGTTCTTCGTCTTCTTCGGAGGCGATGTAGCTGCGATAGTACTCCTCTAGCTCCGCCGCGCCGATCGAGCGCTCGGAAGGGTTCTCAAAAAAGCCCTTGACTTTCAGGTAGCGGCGCAGCCCTTCAGCCCCAGCGTCGTGCTGGGTCGCCGCCTTAAAGTCGTCCGGAAAGGTGTCGCTAATCTGCAACCACGCCTCTTCTAATATGTCCTCCACATCTTCGTTGGGGGCGCTGTCAATTAACGCTTCTAGCCCATCGAGGATATCAATCAGCTTGAGGATCTCTGGAATTTTCTCCGAATCAGACATTGAGCCGTGCATGGATAGCGCTAAACAACCACGAATGCTTAGAAAAATCTTAGTGGAGTATGGACCCGAATGATCGGCATTGGTGGGTTCTCAGCTCAATCGGTTCTCAAACGGCGAGAATGGATTAAAGCGATCAGTAGAACTACTGGAGCGCTAATGCCCGCCGATGCCTTGATTCGGTGAGTGGGGTCGCCCAAGATGGGGCCGGGTTTGCCTGCCTAGGGCATGGTGAGAGTGCCCTGGGGCTGGTCTTGGGCGGCGGCGCGCCATTCGCGCAGGCGCAGCTGGGCCTGCGCGTAGGCCTCGGTTTGAGCGGGCACCGCTGCGGCGATCGCGATCGCGCGACTGGGGTTGACGACCGCTTCGGTTTCGGCCAGCCGCAAGATATCCCAGCTCCAGCGGGTGAGGGCCTGGGTGGCCTCAGCTCGCTGGGGGCTGCCCTCGGGCACCTGCTGGGCCAGCCGCACCGCTTCGACCAGGGCGTTGACGGTGCCCGCCTGGGCGGTCTGATAGGCGGCCTGCAGCTGCTGCTGCCCCTGGATCTGCCCGCGCCAGGTTTGAATGCTGCTTTGGGCTTCGTCCGAGAGCGCTCGGCCGGCGCCAATGCGAGAGGCGACGGCCACTGCTTCGGCCAGGCGACCCTGGGCGGCCAGCTGACGCGCCTGGGCCAGGAGAGGGCCATCCTCGGCCCGCTGCAGGCTGTTCCGCCACTGGTTAATGTTTTCCTGGGCTTCGTCAGAGAGGGCGCGACCGGGACCAATCTGGCGGGCGGTGGCGATCGCCCCCGCTAAATCTCCCGTCTGAGCCTGGGCCTCGGCCTGACTGAGAATGGGGCGGTCTTCGGCGGTTTCAATTTGGCTGCGCCATCGACCAATCTGGGCCTCAGCATCTTCCCAGGCGGCGTTGCTGCGCGAAATTTGTCGGGCTTCGATGATGGCGGCTTGCAAATCGGCCACGGTGCCGGGCAGCGCCACCTGCCGCGCCCACTCCAGCTGGGTGCGACCCTTCACCTCGTCCTGCCAGCGACCCATCAGGGCCTGGGCTTTGCCGTAGAGGGGGCGATCGGCGCTGACGCTCTGCAAGCGCACGATCGCCCCCTCCAGCCCGGTAATGCCGCCCTGCCACGCGAGCTGGCTGGCGTCGATAAAGGTGCGCATGTCGGCAATTTCGGCACCCATGCCCAGAGAGTCTGGAATCGCCTCTAGCATCTGACCAGCGGCGATCGCATCCCGACGTTCAAGGGCGGCTTCAGCCATCGCCAGCAGATCGCGGCCAAACTCGCGGATCACCGATTGGGCCTCGCTGTAGACTGGGCTCTGGCTGTCGATGCCCTGGGCCAGCTTGAGCGCCTCCTGCATGGCCTTGAGGGTGCGCTGACGGGCCAGTTCTTTGGCTTTGCCCAGCTGATTGAGGTCTTCGCGGGCAGCAGTAATTTTGGCGGTCAGCTCGTCGTACTTGACGGTTTCCCAGTGGGTATTGCCCACATCGAGCAGCTGAATGGCCTTGGCAAAGGCATCCTGAAAGGCCAGCGCCTTGAGGTCAGCCTCGGCTGCCGTATAGATGGCTTCGGCCTCTTCCCAAATCTGATTCCACTCGCCCACCTGCTCGTTGACCAGCTGGGCCGCTGCGGTGTGGTTGGGAATGCGCCGGGCGATCGCGATCGCCTCCGCCAAATCGCCCGACTGAAACGTAGTTTCGGCCAGATCGAGAATGTTGTCAGACCAAGTCTCAATGCGCAGGTCGACCTCACCCCGCAGCGGATGGTCAGAGGGCAGCGATTCCAGCAGCGCGATCGCGTCTAAATATCCCTCAACGGTGCCCTGCTCCGCGTAGGCCTCGGCACATTGCAAACGGGTCGTCGCCGCTGCCGTGGGCCAAAAAATAGCCCGACAGTTGGGCAGGTTCGGAATCCGAAACAGGCTGACCGCCGACACGGCCCCCACCCCCATCACCGCCACCAAAATGCCCACCGACCAGATTGGCCAGGTTTTGGCCAGGCGCTGAGTCAGGGGCAGTCGCGGGGATGGCGGAGCACTCTGGCGCGGAGCACTCTGGCGCGGAGCACTCTGGTCGACTGAGCGATTGTCTGCGTCACGGCTGGGGTTATCGCCGAACCGAGGGCTGATGTGGCTGCTGTCAGCGCGCTGGCGTAGCTCAGCCAGGGGGTCATAGCGCGTCGGCTGTCGGTCGCGGGGCAGACGGGGCAGCCCCTGCCCAGAGGGTACTGAAACAGGCGGTACCGAGCTAGAACTGGCTGCCCCGGTGGACAGCTCCCGAGGCTGCGGTTGTTCAAAGGTATCTTGATCTGAAGCCATGCCCGCTTCCTGAGAGGTGTACCGCACGTCTAGCCGTCCATGGCCCAAGTTTGTCAGACCCGTTCGTTAGACCAAGGGTGCAGCAAAAGTCAGATTTAGTATAGCCATGTCTTAACTAAACGCAATGACATTAGATGCAGTGGCACCAGCCCGCCCCGCCCGGCTCGCTGGCTAGCCGCATATGCTCAGCCACCCACCTGCTCCTTATATTCGTCGGCGGTGAGGGTGTCATCGAGCTCCTCCAGGTCGCTGGCCTTGACTTTGATCAGCCAGCCGTCGCCATAGGGGTCATCGCCAATTTGCTCCGGCGCTTCAATCAGGGCTTCGTTGCGCTCCAGCACCTCGCCAGAAACAGGCGACTTCAGCTCCTCTACGGCTTTCACCGACTCCACAGTGCCAAACTTTTCGCCTTTTTCGAGGCTGTCGCCAATCTCGGGCAGCTCCAGAAAGACAATATCGCCCAGCTGGTCAATCGCAAAGGCGGTAATGCCCACGGTCACGATGCCCTCGTCTTCATCAGCGCGGGCATATTCGTGGCTGTCCAGATATTTCAGCGTTTCGGGATATTCAAATGCCATGGCGTAACCTCACATCGCCCCAGGAAAAACTAGTTGTACCACAGCCGTCGCGTCAAGCTGATGGAATCCAGTGCCAGTTTGCCACGAGTCAGCGGGTTTGGCGCAAGTGAAGACGAGGGGAGTGAATTGGAGCAATTCAAAATGAACAATTCAAAATTCAAAAAACAGCGATGACCATTGTGCTCAGAAACTAATCCTAGCTCTAGTCATACACTGGGGCAGCGCAACGAAGCCGCTATCCATCTACACCCACCTAC
>PYGV01000099.1 GCA_003022385.1 filamentous cyanobacterium CCP3
CTCTCCAAGCCACCAAGTCGGCCTGGGGTTACTCCCCGCAGCAGCCAGCCTGAGAGTCAGACTAAACCTCCGGCTCCGGCATCTCCCAGCCGCCCGGCCACCCCTGCCGCCCCGGTCGAAGCCAGTACCGAGGTTGAGCGACCAGCGGCCCCGCCCGTCAAGCCCAAGCCAGAGCTGGTCAGCCCGGTGTCGCGATCGCGGCCTGAGCGCGACGAGCGCCCCGCAGAAGCCTCTGAGGCAGCGCGACCACCGCGACCGGTCATTCGCCGCGATCGCAGCACCAGCCCTCCCGATCGCCCGACGGAGGGTGCAGCGCGTCCCACCATTCCCATTCGCGAAATCGACGCCGACGAAGACGTCCCACGGCTCAAGCCCAAGCCCAAGCTGCGTCGGCCCAACGCCGATGCCGAAACAGCTAGAGCCGAGACAACGGCCCGTACCGAGCCCGCCGCTGGCAGTGATTCTATCTCTGTGATTGGGGTTGGCGGTCTCGATGAGTCGCAGCCTCGCCGCCCCTCGCCCCCTCGCCACAAGCGCGAAGAGCGCGAAGACGAGGATGACGACCAAAAGATGCGGGAGAAAGCCAGCAAAGCTGGCAAGACCAAGCGTCGTGGCCAAGGCGTGCTGGGTGAAGACGAAGAAGATCTCGACGTGCTGGTTGATGAGCTAGAGGGTGACGACGACCAGGTCACCGATGCTCAAAACCTGAGCATCTCGCTCGCTCGTCCGCCCAAGCCCAAGAGCGCCGGTGGCGCCAAACCGTCCTCGCCCACTGTCAAGAGCCACAAGCCTCAGCACCGCGACAGCAGCGGCGGCGGACGCTCTCGCCGCGGTCGCCGTGAAGCCCAGCCCACCCAGGAGCGGCCTGAGTTTATCATCCTCTCCGAGGGACTGACGGTACACGAGCTGGCCGAGCAAATTCTGGTGCCCGAAACTGAGCTGATCAAATCGCTGTTCTTTAAAGGCATTGCCGCCAACATCAACCAAACCCTCGACATTGAGACCGCCAAAATGGTGGCCGAAGAGTTTGAGGTCATGGTTGAGACCAGTCAGGTTGAGTCTGAGGCCAAGAAGGTCACCGAGATGATCGATGAAGCCGACCTCGAAAGCCTCCAGCGCCGGCCCCCCGTGGTCACCATCATGGGCCACGTTGACCACGGTAAGACCACACTGCTCGACTCCATTCGCAAGACCAAAGTGGCCCAGGGCGAGGCCGGTGGTATCACCCAACACATCGGTGCCTACCACGTCGACATCGATCACGCGGGCACATCCCATCAGATCGTCTTCCTAGATACCCCTGGTCACGAGGCCTTCACCGCCATGCGGGCACGGGGTACGCGGGTTACCGACATCGCCATTCTGGTGGTGGCAGCCGACGACGGCGTGCGGCCCCAGACCATTGAGGCGATCAGCCACGCCAAGGCCGCTGAGGTACCGCTGATTGTCGCCATCAACAAGGTCGACAAAGAGACGGCCAACCCCGATCGCGTTAAGCAAGAGCTGATGGAGCACGGGCTGGTGCCCGAAGAATGGGGCGGCGACACCATCATGGTGCCGGTTAGCGCCCTGGCCGGTGACAACCTCGACAGCCTGCTAGAAATGATCGTGCTGGTGGCCGAGGTCGAAGATCTCCAGGCCAACCCCGATCGCCCCGCTCGCGGTACCGTCATTGAAGCCAACCTCGACAAGGCTCGCGGCCCTGTAGCCACGCTGCTGATTCAAAACGGCACTCTGCGGGTGGGCGATTCTCTGGTGGCTGGTCCCGTCCTGGGCAAGGTCAAGGCTATGCTCGACGATCGCCTACAGCGGGTGCGGGTCGCCGGCCCCTCCTTTGCGGTGGAGGTGCTGGGCCTGAACGACGTGCCTGCCGCTGGCGATGAGTTTGAAGTCTACGCTGATGAGAAAACCGCTCGGGCAGTGGCCGACAAGCGCATGCTTGAGCAGCGCCAGTCTCGCCTACAGCAGGCTATGGCCTCCCGTCGTGTTACCCTCAACACGATTTCGGCCCAGGTACAGGAAGGCGATCTCAAGGATCTCAACCTGCTGCTCAAGGCCGACGTGCAGGGATCGATCGAAGCCATTCTGGCGGCGCTTCAGCAGTTGCCCCAAAACGAAGTGCAGATTCGGGTACTGCTGGCCGCCCCTGGCGAGATCAGCGAAACGGACGTCGACCTGGCCGCGGCCAGTGGTGCCGTCATCATCGGGTTCAACACCACGCTGGCCCCTGGGGCACGGCAGTCTGCCGATCGCCAGGGCGTCGATGTGCGCGACTACGAGGTGATCTACAACCTGCTCGACGATATCCAGGGGGCCATGGAGGGTCTGCTAGAGCCCGAAATGGTCGAAGAACCTCTGGGTCAGGTGGAAGTTCGAGCGGTATTCCCGGTGCGCAAGGGCGCTGTGGCGGGCTGCTACGTGCTCTCGGGCAAGGTCACCCGCAACTGCAACCTGCGGGTGGTGCGCGGTGGCGAAGTAGTTTACACCGGCAAGCTCGACTCCCTCAAGCGCATGAAGGAAGACGCCAAAGATGTGGCGGCTGGGTTCGAGTGCGGCATCGGCATCGACAGCTTCAGCGACTGGAAGGAGGGCGACATTATCGACGCCTACCGTCTGGTGACCAAGCGCCGCACCCTGGCTATGGCCTAGGAACCCGAGACAGCCCGACGACTGTGTACATAACAACGGAGTAGGCAATGGCACCCTGGCGCTACGATCCATACCTGTGGGTACATTTAGCTGGCTTAGCTACTGTGCCCCTATGGATCGACCTGTGCCTGCTGGGCCTGGCGGTAGGAAACCCCACCCTGCCAGGTCTAGAACTGGGCGTCATTGCTGGGTTAGGGGTGCTGCCAGTGCTGATCATGCAGCTGCGTCGCCCCTTCTACATCTTTAGCCTGCCGGGAATAGCTCTGCGCCCCAGCGCCCTTAGCGACAACCAGCGCCGCCTGCTGAAACAGTTGCGCCTGTGGCGGGTGCGGTTGGGAGCGCTGCTGGTGCCTGTGCCCCTGGTGTGGCTGTTAATCAAGCTTTACCCCCTGGCGTTTTTAGCCCGCGACATCACCCCTTTTGACGACTGGGGAAGGCTGGGGGGGCTTGCGATCGCCCTGGTGAGCTTCTGCTTGGCCAACCTGTTTTTGCAGGTGCCCGTAGCTGTGCTCCAGGTGCTGGCTACTCCAGACCGTCATATGGCAGCGGTTTCGCCCTACTCCATTGAGGCTGTAGCGGCCAACTTTAGCTGGCTGGGCCTGCCAGTCAGTAAGCTGCTGCCCAACCTGGCTCCCCAGGATTTATCTCCTCAAGCCGAGCGGAATATTAAGGCTGACGAGGAAGATTTACGCCCAGAGCATCAAGGCCTGGATCCTGAAGTTCCGACGTTAGAATCTTCAGGCGTAGACGTTCCTGAGGCAGATCACGCGGTGGACGCTCCAGCGATTCCGGAACCGATCGCCTTGCGAATCGCCTTCGCGCCTCCAAAGACACCCCCTGCGAATGCTGGTGATTCCGAACCCACGGTCGAGCCTTCTACAGAGGTATCAGAGCAGGATGGTTGGCCAGATGCTCGCCCGTTTTTCACCACTCAGACAGACAGTCACCACCAAGCAGCTTTAGGAGAAGACGCTGGAGATGGGACAGATGACTCAGCAATAGACGATCACGCCGCGATCAATCATCTCGGTTACAACAGCCCAGTACTGCGTCATCCTGAGGTCGATGACCTAGACGAGTCATCCTCATCCCTGCACCCGGTAAGTCACCCAGAGCCTTTGACTGCCACGCAGACGCCGACCCCTGATTTTAGTCGGGGAATATCGCGGCATCCATAGATATTTCTCAATTCTTGAGACTGTGGTTTTTGTCACAATAGCCAAGTAAAGGCTGCGCTATCTTGTATGAGTGGTTGTCTAATCAATTGGGGTTTTTGATGGCTCGCCGGTTGATTGACCGCCCCGAACGTTGATACGACCCTAGGGCTTAACGTTTATCTAGACTTCTTAAGAGGCAGCTATGGCCGTAATTCGCTCTGCAAGTTCCACCCCACTCTCTGACCACGCCCGAATCTGGTACAGCCTGAAGTGCGCGATCGCCAGCAGCTCTGGCTTTAAGAGCTGGAAGGGCGAACTCCCCGGTGCTGAGGCCGAAGCCACTCCGCTCGATCAGCTTGTGCGCCGCTACCTGCGCGAAACCCTGGAAACTCTGGCCTACTAAGTACGCCTAAGCACCGTAGTAGTCTCGATACCAAGCTACGAACTGCCCAATGCCCACCTCCAACGGGGTGCTGGGTGCAAAGCCAACGTCGGCTATTAGATCGCTGACATCGGCATAGGTGGCGGGTACATCTCCCGGCTGCATTGGGCACATGATCGTCTGGGCTGGTTTTCCCAAAGCCGACTCAATGATTTGAATGAAGCGCAGCAGCTCCACCGGCTGGTGATTGCCGATGTTGTAGATCTTATAGGGGGCCTGGCTATCGCTGCTAGTTTGAGCCCCCGCAGCGGGAATGTGCGCCATCACGCGCACCACCCCTTCAACGACGTCATCAACGTAGGTAAAGTCGCGCTTCATCTGACCCTGGTTAAACACCTGAATAGGGCGATCGCGCAGAATAGACTCGACAAACTTAAAGTAGGCCATATCGGGCCGTCCCCAGGGGCCATACACCGTAAAAAACCGCAGCCCTGTTGTCGGAATTTGATACAGGTTGCTGTAGGCGTGGGCCATTAGCTCATTGGCTTTTTTAGTGGCGGCGTAGAGCGACACCGGATAATCAACTCGGTCATCCACCGCAAACGGCACTTTGCGGTTGGCCCCATACACCGAGCTAGATGAGGCAAACACCAGGTGCTCGACCTCCATCAGGCGGCAGCCCTCCAGCACATTGAGAAATCCAGAGAGATTGCTGTCAGCGTAGGCAAACGGATTCTCAAGGGAGTAGCGCACCCCCGCCTGAGCCGCCAGGTGAATAACGTATTGAAAGCGGTGGCGGCGAAACAGCGCCAGCATGCCGTCGCGATCAAACAGGTCGAGCTGCTCGAAGGTAAAGCCCTCGTGGGGGGTGAGCCGAGCCAGGCGATCGCGCTTCAGGCTTACGTCGTAATAGTCATTTAAATTATCAATGCCATAGACCTGATGTCCACCATCTAACAGCCGTCGAGCTACAAACGAGCCAATAAATCCTGCTACCCCAGTCACCAGTACAGCGATAACCGTAGCCTCCTAGGGCGAATCGTTTGCATCCACCATTGCACTCCGAAATTGCATCCAAAATAACCCAGTCGCAGCCGGTTGCGCCCCCAAAATCTTAAGTCTTTTGCCTAATTTTGACTCTGACGCCCCTTGCCATCAGCCATTGCCGCCATCGGTGCTAGGATCAGGCGAAAGAAACCCAAAAGAATGGCAAAAGAGAAAGGACGTAGTCGTACATGCAAGAATTTGAAAAAACAATATCCTTTGGTGGCCGTGATATTCACCTAAAGGGTGGACTGTTGGCCCCCCAAGCCGGGGGCGCAGTCCTGGTACAGTCGGGAGAGACCGCCGTTTTGGTGACGGCAACTCGCTCAACAGGGCGTCAGGGCATCGACTTTTTGCCCCTGCTGGTTGATTACGAAGAGCGTCTCTACGCCGCCGGACGCATCCCCGGCGGATTTTTGCGTCGAGAGGGTCGCCCCCCCGAGCGCGCCACCCTGATTTCTCGCCTGATTGACCGCCCGATGCGGCCCCTGTTTCCGCAGTGGCTGCGCGATGACATTCAAATCGTCGCCACCACTCTGGCTATGGATGAACAGGTGCCCCCCGATGTGCTGGCCGCGACCGGCGCTTCGATCGCAGTACTGCTGGCCAAGATCCCCTTCTACGGCCCGATGGCGGCAGTGCGCGTGGGCCTAGTCGGTGACGACTTTGTGATCAACCCCACCTACCGAGAAGTGGAAACCGGCGATTTAGACCTGGTGGTTGCGGGGTCTCCCGACGGCGTAATTATGGTAGAAGCCGGGGCCAACCAGCTGCCCGAGGCCGACGTCATTGAAGCCATCGACTTTGGCTATGAGGTCGTGCAAGACCTGATCAAAGCCCAGCTAGAGCTGATCAAAGACCTGGGCATTGAGATTGTCACCGAGTCAGAACCCGAAACCGACCCCACCCTCTCTACCTTTATTGAAGAAAAGACCGCCGCCGCCATCAAAGAGGTGCTGAAGCAGTTTAGCCTCACCAAACCCGAGCGCGACGAAAAGCTAGACGCCATCAAAGATGAGCTAGCCGCCGCCATTGAAGGCTTAGAAGACGACAACCCAGTCAAGATCGCGGTGGCCGAAAACGGCAAAGCTCTCGGCAACACCTATAAGTCAGTTACCAAAAAGCTGATGCGGCAGCAGATTCTCGACGAGAAGGTGCGGGTCGATGGTCGTCAGCTCGATGAGGTGCGCCCCATTTCGTGTCAGGTGGGGCTGTTGCCCAAGCGGGTGCACGGTACCGGGCTGTTTCGGCGCGGGCTGACCCAGGTGATGTCGGTGACCACCCTGGGCACCCCCGGCGACGCCCAAATGATGGATGACCTCCACCCCGACGAAGAGAAGCGCTACCTGCATCACTACAACTTCCCTCCCTACTCGGTGGGCGAAACTCGACCCATGCGATCGCCCGGTCGCCGCGAAATTGGCCACGGTGCCCTGGCCGAGCGGGCGCTGGTGCCGGTGCTGCCGCCCAAAGAAGAGTTCCCCTACGTCATTCGCGTCGTATCGGAGGTGCTGTCGTCCAACGGCTCTACGTCAATGGGGTCGGTGTGTGGCTCTACCCTGTCGCTGATGGATGCCGGGGTGCCGATCACCAAGCCGGTCAGCGGTGCCGCCATGGGGCTGATTAAAGAAGGCGACGAAGTTCGCATTCTCACCGATATTCAGGGCATCGAAGACTTCCTGGGCGATATGGACTTCAAAGTTGCCGGCACCGACAGCGGCATCACCGCCCTGCAGATGGACATGAAAATCACCGGCCTGCCCCTGAAGGTGATTGGTGACGCCATCAATCAGGCCAAGCCCGCCCGGCTGCATATCTTAGAGAAGATGCTGGCCACCATCGACACCCCCAGAACGGAACTGTCGCCCTACGCCCCCCGCCTAATCAGCTTTAAGATTGACCCCGAGTTAATCGGCATGGTGATTGGCCCCGGCGGCAAGAAGATCAAAGGAATTACCGAGCAAACGGGAGCCAAAGTCGATATCAACGACGATGGCACCGTCACCGTGTCCTCTATCGAAGGCGAAAAGGCTCTTCAGGCCAAAGCCCTGATCGAGGCCATTGTCTTCAAACCCGCCGCAGGCGACGTATTTGTGGGCAAGGTAACCCGCGTTATCCCCATTGGGGCCTTTGTTGAGTTTATGCCCGGCCAGGAAGGCATGATTCACATCTCGCAGCTCGCCGACTACCGGGTGGCCAAAGTTGAAGATGAAGTCAACGTTGACGATGAAGTCATCGTCAAGGTGCGCGAAATCGACGGGCGCGGTCGCATCAACCTGACCCGCCTCAACATTCACCCCGATGAGGCGGCTGCGGCGCGTGAGGCGGCGGCCCTGCGCTAGAGACGTGGAGAGATGAGCAAGGTGAGGGGGATGAGGGGGTGAGGAAGGTGAGGCGATCTTTCTCACCCCTCATCTCCTCACCATCTCCATCTCCTCATTTTTCCCCTGCTCCTGCCCCCGGATCAAACGTTGCACGCTGCAATATTTGATTCGGGGGTTCTTTTCTTAGTACGATGCAAATCTGTATACCTAGCCTCTAACCTCAAAACATCGTGCGAAAAATTGTTATTGCCGGCAACTGGAAAATGTACAAGACCCAGGGCGAGACCCTGGATTTTTTGCGTCATTTTTTGGGGCAGCTGACCGACACCCCCGACGGGCGCGAAATTGTGCTATGTGCACCATTTACGGCCCTGGGAGCACTGTCTAAGAGCCTGCACGGAGCCAGAATTAAAGTCGGTGCCCAAAATATTCACTGGATGCCCGAAGGGGCCTTTACCGGCGAGATCTCAGGGGATATGCTGCGTGAGCTGGGGGTGCGCTACGTCATTGTGGGCCACAGCGAGCGCCGCCAGTACTTTGCCGACACCGACGAAACGGTAAACATGCGCCTACAGGCTGCCCAGAAGTGCGGCCTTACCCCCATTTTGTGCGTGGGTGAAACCAAAGACCAGCGCGATGCTGGCGAAACAGAGTCGGTGATTGCTACCCAGATTGAAAAGGGTCTGGTAGATATTGACCAGAACAACCTGATTATTGCCTACGAGCCCATCTGGGCGATCGGCACTGGCGACACCTGCGAGTCTACCGACGCCAACCAGGTCATTGGCGGCATTCGCAGGCTGCTCAAAAATCCTGATGTCACTATTCAGTACGGCGGCTCGGTCAAACCCAGCAATGTCGATGAGCTGATGGCTCAGCCTGAGATCGATGGTGCCCTGGTGGGAGGGGCTAGTCTTGACCCCGAGAGCTTTGCCCGCATTGTCAACTTTCAGTGATCTGAGCACCTCTTGCGGCCCTACTTTCTAAAGTCATTCTGGCAAAACCAGGGCGTTGCAGTTTCAAACCCTAAAATTCAGTGAATGCCCAACACTAGCCTCGGGCGCTAGTTTTTTACACTTTTAGAAATTCAAGGGTTGACCATGAACGTACTGGTGGTCGATGTTGGCGGCAGCAACGTCAAGATTTTAGCGACGGGTCAAACCGAAGCCCGTAAGTTTCCCTCTGGTCCTACCCTGACGCCAGCAGCTATGGTAGCTGGCGTCAAGGAACTGGCGGGCGATTGGGCCTACGACGCTGTAGCGATCGGCTATCCGGGCGTGGTACAGAAAGGGGTGGTCACCCAAGAACCTCACAACCTGGCTCCTGGCTGGATTGAGTTCGATTGGGAAGCCGCCTTTGGCTGTCCGGTACGCATTATCAACGATGCCGCCATGCAGGCCCTGGGCAGCTACGAGAGTGGCACCATGCTCTTCTTAGGCCTGGGCACCGGGCTGGGGTCAGCCATGGTGGTCGAGGGGGTGGTCGTGCCTCTGGAACTGGCTCATCTGCCCTACAAGAAGGGCACCTATGAGCACTACCTGGGCAAGCGTGCTCTAGAGCGGCTGGGCAAAAAGAAGTGGCGTGAGTACGTAGAAACCTGTGTAAGCCAGTTGACGGAAGCGCTACAGCTCGATGACGTCGTGATCGGCGGTGGTCAGATCAAGGTGCTGAAAGAATTACCGGCTGGCTGCCGCCCTGGCCACAACAGCAACGCCTTTGTGGGTGGATTTCGCCTCTGGGAACCCGGTCGAGAACGCTTTACTGCAGCCTCCTAGCGACCTATCAATCGTCAACCTTGGCTGCTCAAAACAACTTGGTACAGCGCTAGGATGTCGGCTGATCGGCCACGCTCTCGGTGCGACTGGCATCGCAGCCTTGGGAGGGGTTAATTGGTTTCACATAGCCCTGGTTATAGGTGCTGCCATCGGGCATGGTGGCGAACTCTAACCGTGCCCCGGTGAGATTAGCGTTGGTGAGATCGGCTTCGTAGAGGTCGGCATAGCGCAAGTCGGCACCGCGCAGATCGGCGTTGGAGAGGTCGGCCTGGCGCAAAATAGCGCCATATAAGCTGGCCTCGGAGAGATTGGCCTGGCGCAGCTGAGCCGAACAGAGGGCGGCGTCGCGCAGTTCAGCCTGAGTGAGAGAGGCGTTGGTCAAGTCGGCTTTGACCAGGCTGGTGTGGAGCATTTGGGCCTGGCTTAGGTCAGCCTGCACCAAAACAGCCTCCGACAGGTCAGCCCCTTGAAGATTGACCTGATGCAGGGTGGCCTGGGTGAGATTGGCCTGGTGCAGCACCGCGTTGATGAGTTGAGCGCCGTTCAGATTGGCCTCGGTCATATCGGTCGCTCGAAAATTTTGGTTGCTGAGGTCTTGGCCACTGAGGTCAGCTGCGGCTAGATCACAGCGCTGGCAAAGGCGCTGGTCGACGGTCTCGTCACGCGCATTGGAGGAGGCGATCGCCGAGCGGGCGGCAGTGGCGACTGTTTCTGTGGCGGCATCGGTAGCGGCATCTAGAGTTTGATAACGGCTGAGCTGCTCGCGCGCCACCCGCAGTGCCGTCGGTGTCACGGCCGTCAACAGCACCAGCAGGCTGATCAATATATTCCACCGCATAGACTAGGCCGGAGAGCCGGTTCAAAGAGATTGCACTCCAATACTCAGCGATACCGTGGCCGATCAGGACGGCCAGCATCAAGTTGCGATGGCGACCAGCAAGTTTTTATGAAGGAAATCAAACCGGTTCTCAGCAGCGCCAGAGTAGCGGTGGCAATAGCCGTAGAAATACGTAGACAGGCGCGAGGTTTCATCAAAGTATCACAGAGTACTCGCGGGGAATTCGCAGATTCTTGCCGGTCGATTGCGTATTCTGAGGGAGATCCCCCCGAGGGCGACCTGCCTACCTCAGTACGTTCCCTGTTATGGATAATTCCCCCTTTCGTCGGATTGTTTTGCCTGCCCTGCTTGCTTCTAGCGCTGGGTTTGCCGCCCTCACCTGGCCTATGGCCTCTGATCAGGCGATACAGGCCTCTGATCGGCTACCCGAGCCTCTGAGCCTCTGGGTTGACTCAGCACTGATTACTCACCAGCACAAAGAGTTTTCGATTCGCTACATTGGCTTTGCCATTATGTCGAGCGTCGCTATTGGCATTGGCACCGCTGAAGCCATGCGATCGCGCCAGGGACGATCGCAACGCCACCAGAGCTTGCTCGATGAGGTACTTAAGACTGCTGGCGATCGCCCGCTGGTCAACCCCACCGACATAGACTACGCCGTTGCTAAGACCGACACAGATCCTCCGCTAGCGGAGGCCGAGCGGCCTACGGTCACCCTTGACTGGAGCGGCCTGATGCAGGGCACCGCCGAAGCCCATCCTCAAGCCTTGACCCCAGCCGATGCCAGGCTACTCTCCACGACCTTAGACGATCATGCTTTGTATCGCATTCAAGGGGACAACCAGCAACAATGCCTGGCCCTGGCCGTAGAGGGCGAATACTACCGCTATTACCGCAACCGCCCCGATGTCAATAAAGCCCAGCAGCTGGTGCAGCAGCTTCAGCGGCAGGGGAAAAAAGCGATCGCCACCATCGATGACAGCGGCTACATCGTATGGGTGCGTGAGTCAGAGCCGCCTCAGCAGGCGGTGCCCTGGCCTGAGCTGGCGATCGCCCATCAGGGGTGAAAGCCCGATAGGCAAACAGTCGCCGATCACTGACGATATCTCTGCAATGTTGAGCAGTACAAAAGCATGAATCTCAAAACGCTAGAACATCTTTGGACAGCTTTTGTGGAGGGGGAGCGAGATTTTACCGGCATCAATCTGGCCGGAGCTGACCTCAACCACTGGAGCCTGGCCAGAGTTGATTTTTGGGGCGCCGACTTCAGTCGAGCCAACCTCACCCAGGCCAATTTTCGCCGCGCTAACCTCAAGCAGGCTCAGTTTAGCGATGCCAAGCTATCGGGAGCCGACCTGCGCTGGGCCGACCTGCGAGAAGCGGTGCTCATCGGCGCAGACCTCGATTCCGCTCGCCTGGAGGGCGCGCTATACAATGCTCGCACCCAGTTCCCTAAAGGGTTTGACCCTGAAGAAGCTCACATGTGGAGCCTAGAGCCTGGAGCCTCCCTGGCCACTAAAGACTTGCGGGAACGAGACCTGGGCGGCACTGACTTAACCGAGGCCGATCTGAGCGGCGCGCTGCTGGTCAACAGCCAGCTGTTTGGGGTTGTGCTAAAGCAGGCCAATCTGCTCAGCGCCCTGATGGGTGACAGTGACCTGCGCTACGCCGACCTCAGGCAGGCCACCCTGATGCTGGCCGACCTGCGCGGGGCCGACCTGCGCGGGGCCGATCTGCGCGGGGCCAACCTGATTGGCACCAACCTGAGAGGGTGCCCGCTGGCCAACACCAACCTGGAAGGAGCGCTCTACTCCGATAGCACTCAGTTTCCGCGCGGCTTTCAGGTGCCCAAAACCCTGCACCATCTGGCTCCGGGAGCATCGCTGTGGGGGGCTGACCTGAGCGGGGCCAGGCTCACCGGAGTAGACCTGAGCGGGGCTAATTTAGCGGGGGCCAATCTCATGCACGCCGACCTCTGGGGAGCCTGCCTGGCCAACGCCGACCTGTCTGGGGCCAACCTGCTAGGAGCCAACCTGCTGGGCACCGACCTATCCGGGGCCAACCTTAACCAGACCAACCTCATGCAGGCGATCATCGATTTACCGGGAGAGCGAGCGGCGATGGTGTCTTTCAACGGCCAAACGGCGTGAGCGGTCAGGCAGCACGGGCTTGGCCTGCGAATGACTTGCGATCGCCCCTGTCACTACAGCAGCGTCATCTGGCTGCCGTCGCTGGGTAGCCCCTCGTCGTAGCCCAGGTGACGACGGGCGGCAGGGGTCACTATTCGCCCTCGGGGCGTACGCTGCAGGTAGCCAATTTGCAGCAGGTAGGGTTCGTAGACCTCTTCAATGGTTTGGGGGTCTTCGCCGGTGGAGGCGGCCATGGTATCGAGGCCGACGGGGCCACCGCCAAAGTTTTCTACCATGACCGACAGCAGGCGGCGATCGGTCCAGTCGAGGCCGCAGGGGTCAACGTTGAACAACTCCAGGGCTTCGGCCGCCAGGGTCGCCGTGATCGTCCCCGCTGCCTTCACCTCGACGTAGTCACGCACCCGCCGCAGCAGGCGATTGGCAATGCGCGGTGTGCCTCGGGCGCGGCGGGCAATTTCTTCGGCCCCGGCGGGTTCGATGGGGGTTTTCAGCACGTCGGCGGTGCGCAGCACAATGGGGGTCAGCTCGTCGATTTCGTAGAAGCGCAGCCGCTGAATTAGGCCAAAGCGATCGCGCAGCGGTGAACTGAGCGCCCCCACCCGCGTCGTCGCCCCCACCAGCGTAAACGGGCACAGCGGAATGCTGCGAGTACGGGCCGACTGCCCCTTGCCAATGGTGATATCAAGGCGCGAGTCTTCCATCGCCGGATACAAAATTTCTTCGGTGACCCGTGGCAATCGGTGAATTTCGTCAATAAAGAGCACATCACCGGGCTTGAGGCTAACCAGCAGACCGGCAATATCGCGGGGTCGTTCCAGGGCTGGGGCGGTGGTAATCTTGCAGGTGACCCCCATCTCCTCAGCCAAAATTAGCGCCATAGTCGTTTTGCCCAACCCCGGCGGCCCGTAGAGCAGCAGATGATCGAGCGGCTCCTGGCGCGACTGAGCCGCCTGAATCGCAATGCCCAGCACCTCTTTCAACGCCGCCTGACCGATGTAGTCTTGCAGGCGCTGGGGGCGCAGACTGTCTTCTGGGGCCGTGGGCGCTGCCGCCTCCGACGGTTCGGCCTGAATGTCTTCTGGCTGCACGTCCCCACCCTTGACCAACGAGAGCAGCGGCTGCAGGGCGACCTCTTCGGCAGGCGGTGCTGACGGTTTAGCCTTAGCCTTAGCCGCCTTGGGCTTGGCTGCATCGTCGGGAGTGTGGGAAGAAACAATCGCCATAGGGGAGCCCAGGGGTCAGCCCCCCTATGATACTGTGGTGCATTTGCACTATCAAGCCATTTGTTAACGCTATAGCAAGATCAGCAGCACCAGGCCAAAGCCAGCCAGGCCCATGACCACTGAGCCCAGGCCAGAGCCATCAGCTTCGGGAGGAACGCTGAGGTCTTTTTCAAAGTCGCACTTGAGGCAGTGGTACACCGTGGGCTTGTACTCCACAATGCTTTGCACACCACATTCCGGACACTGCACGCTGGGCGGGGTGAAGGTAGATATAGACATGACTACACACCAATGGTAGACGCTCAACCTCAGGGAACACCTCTACAGCATTCAACAGATACCCTGGCTGCGCGAGGGGAAATACTTCTGAAAAAGTCGGTTCCAAGTTCAGGAGTTGTTCAAACTATCGCCGCCGCAGCCACATCAGCACGGCCAGACCCAGGCCAATGATGGGTAGCACCAGCAGGGCAAACACTCCCAGACCAATTTGCTGCTGAACGGTTAGAGAAATGCGGCGGTTCGTAACCTCACGCGGACGAATGGACAGGGTAGCGTCGGTCTGCTGCCCCAGCCAGCTGACGGCGTTGAGAAAGACATCGCCGTTCAGCTGTTGCTCAAACAGCCCGTCGGTAGCGAAGGTGGCATTGCCGATCACCACCAGGCGAGACTCCGGCGGCGGTTCGCCTTCGGCAGCGGTCGCCCCTGCCACCGGGCGGCTGAGGGCAACGCCCAGGGTGTAGGGGCCGGAGGGGGGAGCGTTTTCGTCGTACTGTAGCTCGCCCTCGGCAGAGAGAGACTCGGCCCGACTCTGAGGATTGCTCTGCAAAATGGGCGTTGCCGTCACCCCCGGCACTTCTTCTACGTTGACCGGGCGCACCAGGGGAAAGAACGATCGCCCGCCGCCAAAGTCGCGGGTGATGGGGTGATCGCCGTAGTCGGTGACCAGGGGGGCGGCCGGGCCGAGACCGACCAGTTGGCCACTCCCCGAGGTATCGAGCACAATGCGATCGTCGAGGGTGACGCCCCAGGGGTCAAGCAGGTTACCCAGATTCGGGCTGGTGCGCGGGTCGATCAGCAGCATGACGCTGCCGCCGCCCTCCAGGTAGGTTTGCAGAGCCTCGACTTCGGCATCAAAAAACTCGGCGGCGGGGCCAGCGACTACGACCACGCTGGCATCCTCGGGCACTTCCCCCGTTTGCGATAGATCCAGCGGTTGGACAACGGCGCTTTTGTCTTCGAGGGCCGTGGCGGCCTGCAAAAAGCCGGTGTCGCTGCCGTCAATGGCAAACTCCTGGTGGCCCTGGGTGAAGTAGACGGTGAGGGCGCGATCGCTCACCACCTGATCGATCGCATTGGTCAGCGTGCGCTCCGACAGTCGCTCGTCGGGGCCAACATTCTGCAAAAACCGTCGGTTGTCACCGCTTTCGACAAACACCATACCCGTCTGGGTCGCGCCAAACTCCTGGGCCAGGCGTGGGTCGTTATAGGGGTTGACGTAGTCGAAGGTAAAGTTGGACCCGACCTGGCGGTAGCTTTCCAGCAGCTGGCGGTCCTGGGGATTGGGCAGCGGGTCAAAGACGACAACACGGGTGGGGTTTTCGAGCGATCGCACCACCTCCTGCGACTGGGGTGCGAGGGTAAACAGCTGGTTTTCGGTCAGGTCGACTCGACTGGCGTAGCGCACCGCCACAAAATTGACCAGGGCCAAAATGGCCAGCACCGCCAGGGTAGACACCAGCGCATTGGCCCCCGCTTCGGTCGATCGCTGCGCCCAAAACCGCCCCTGCCCCTGGTTGCCCAGGACCAGACCCAGCAGTAAAAGACCAATGCCCCCGATTAGCAGTCCCGTCGGCAGCAGGGTCCACCCCGCCACAATGCCTGCAATCAAACCCGCTGTGACCAGGGCCAGCCCCGGCAAAGCCAGGTATTTCAAATACTTTTGGTAGCTTGCAAACGCTTTCGTCGCCATAACCGCTACTTACTAACCTGCTGCACGTTTAATGAATTGGAATCCTAGGACCGCTGGAACCTGAGGGTTTCGATGGACTGGGCCGTGAGGTAAAGCCCCAGGCCAATGAACGAGAGAAACAGCACCAGACCGCCCGTGTCAAAAATGCCCTCGGTGAAGTCGGTGAAATGCTTGAGCAGAGACAGGTGAGCGATCGCCTGCCCCACCACCCCCGGCAACCCCTGGG
>PYGV01000420.1 GCA_003022385.1 filamentous cyanobacterium CCP3
AGATGTGTATAAGAGACAGGGCTACGACCTATCCCCTGACTGATTTTGTGGCGCGATCGCGCACCGCCCTGACCATCGCCAGCGATCGCGTGCAGGCTAAGTACGGCATGCCCTGCGGCTTGGCTTTGGGGCAGCTACGCCAGATTGAAGCCACCGCCAGCCGCTATGAGCACCTGCCTACCCCCACGGTGACGGTGCTCCAGTTCCTGGAATAATCGGGGCTGAGAAAAAATTGTTGTTTGATTGACAAAAGCCCCCCCAGGGCGCAATATAGAGATCGCCCAGCGCAAGGGCCTGTAGTTCAATTGGTTAGAGCACCGCCCTGTCACGGCGGAAGTTGCGGGTTCGAATCCCGTCAGGCCCGTTATCAAATAACTATTGAGGCAAGGATAATCATCCTTGCCTCAATAGTTTAGTTTTTAGGCAGGGCGGTCATTTCAGAACCGGAAGGTTAGACTAATGAAAAGCCTATCCGGTATCTGAAGATACTAGCCCTGGGTATAGTCTCGCCGAGTTAACCGTCTATGTCCCCACGTTTTTTGAGTCAGCAAAAGTCCCCTCGCGCTGGTGCCGTTGCCACTGGTCTTGTAACGGTTGGCTGGGTCTTGCTGCAAAGCCTGGTGCCGCTGCCCCCCGCCCTAGCCCAAGCTGAGACCGAGGCTGAAGGGCTCTCCTACGGACAATTTTTAGAAAAAATTGAGCAGGGCGAGGTTGAACAGGTTGATCTGGACGAAACTCGGGGCATTGCCTACGTGCGCCTGGAGGGCGATGCCGAAGACGCCGACCCCCAGCAGGTGGCCCTGTTTGCAGGGGAGCGCAACGCCGAACTGATTCGCCGCCTGCGGGCCAACGATGTCGATGTTGAGATTCGCGACTCGTCGGGCAGTGGGGCGCTGGCCTGGTTGGCGACCAACTCGCTGCTGGCGCTGATTTTGATCTTTGGTCTGCTGATGCTGCTGCGGCGATCAGCGTCGGGGGCCGGTAACGCCATGAGCTTTGGCAAGTCGAAAGCCCGCTTTCAAATGGAAGCCAAGACCGGCGTTGTGTTTGACGACGTGGCGGGCATTGAAGAGGCGAAGGAAGAGCTGCAAGAGGTGGTTTCTTTCTTAAAAAGTCCCGAGAAGTTCACCGCCATTGGCGCGCGCATTCCCAAGGGCGTGCTGCTGATTGGTCAGCCTGGTACCGGTAAAACCCTGCTGGCTAAAGCGATCGCGGGTGAGGCCAGCGTGCCCTTCTTCAGCATTTCGGGTTCAGAGTTTGTCGAAATGTTCGTCGGTGTGGGCGCATCGCGGGTGCGCGACCTGTTTCGCAAGGCCAAAGAAAATGCCCCCTGTATCGTCTTTATCGATGAAATTGACGCCGTGGGGCGCCAGCGGGGCGCGGGCATTGGCGGCGGCAACGACGAGCGCGAGCAAACCCTCAACCAGCTGCTGACCGAGATGGATGGCTTTGAGGGCAACAGCGGCATTATCGTGATTGCGGCCACCAACCGGGTCGATGTGCTCGACATGGCGCTGCTGCGCCCCGGTCGTTTTGACCGCCAGGTGGTGGTCGATCTGCCCACCTATAAGGGGCGGCTGTCGATTTTAGAAGTTCACGCCCGCAACAAGAAAATTGAGCCTGAGGTTTCGCTGGCTGCCGTGGCGCGCCGCACCCCTGGGTTTTCGGGGGCAGAACTGGCCAACCTGCTGAACGAGGCCGCCATTCTCACCGCCCGCCGCCGCAAAGACGCGATGGGCATGGTCGAAATTGAAGATGCGATCGATCGCATTACCATTGGCCTCAGCCTCACCCCGCTGCTCGACAGCAGCCGCAAGCGCATGACCGCCTACCATGAAGTGGGCCACGCCCTGCTCACCACCCTACTCACCCACTCCGACGAGCTGAACAAGGTGACCATTATTCCGCGATCGGGCGGGGTAGAAGGGTTTACCCAGTCGCTGCCCAACGAAGACATCATCGACAGCGGTCTCTACACCCGCAACTGGCTAATCGATCGCATCACCGTTGCCCTAGGGGGCTTTGCCGCCGAGGCCGAAGTCTTTGGCGACGACGAAACCTCCACCGGAGCCAGCGGCGACATTCAGCAGGTCACCAACTTGGCCCGCCAGATGGTCACCCTCTACGGCATGTCTGAGCTTGGCCCCGTGGCCCTAGAGAGCATGGATAATCAGGTGTTTTTGGGCCGCAACCTGATGCCCCGCAACGAGGTGTCAGAGGAGATGGCGAGCAAAATCGATGGCCAGGTGCGCAGCATTGCCCTATCGTGCCTCGATCGCGCCCGCACCCTGCTGCGCGAACATCGGGTTTTGATGGATCACCTGGTGGATGTGCTGCTGGAGCGCGAAACGGTGGATGGCGAAGAGTTTCGCCAGATTGTTAGCCAGTACACTCAGATTCCTGAAAAATTCCTGGTTAAAGCGGGTTAGGTTGCCGTTTCGTCTGCTATACCCAAAATCCTAAGTAAACGCCCCTGATTTGTAGGGGCGTAGCACGCTGCTCCCCTATGGGGTTCCCGCTACAGCACTGCCTACGACTTGATGTAGGTGGTGCTGTAGCGTGGTGCCTAAGCACCTGTTTCGCAGGCCGCTCTCTCCTCAGAGAGACCCATCTCTTCAAAATCTATACCCTGCTTCTATTTCTGAAGAACGATGCACAATCGGGGGCAAAATCGGTAGAAAGATGAAGCTCTGGCCTGCAGCTGTTGTTACACAACGCTTGCCTCAATCAGGGCCAACTTCTCTTCCGATTAGGAGACTAATGATGAAATCTTTTGCTTTGGCCATATCTTGGGTCCGTAAGGCGGCGATCGCCTTTGCTTGCGTGCTAGTGCTGTTAACGGCCACCCCCGCTGCTCTAGCGAACAGCAGCACCCCTAGCCGTCCTGACGAGGGTACCGCACCGCTCAACGGCATCTACAACGAAGCTGAAAAGTCTGTGCAGCCCGAGAATGCCCTAGATGGCGACAAGATGATCGATCGCGCCAACAAAGGCCTGAATGAAGTCCAGGGGAATGCTGATACTCACCAGATGAGTCGGCCCGAAAACTCTGACCAGGCTACGGCACCCATAGATAAAATTAAGGACGCCCTGAGCAACATCGTCAATTAAGACGTCACTTTTTACCAACCCAAACCGATGCCGCTGGTAGAGGGTAGCGCGATAGACTGAGAGAGTTTTCTCCCAGACCTCAGCTACTCTGTCCAGCGGTATTTTGTTCTATGGCACTTGCGATCGCAGACTTGATCTCCAAACTCGAAGCCTGGGCCGACCCCGCCTGGCAGGAAAGCTGGGACAACTGTGGCTGGCAGGTGCAGCCCGGCATTCTGAACCAGCCGGCCCAGGTACTGGTCTGTCTTACCCCTACCCTAGCAGTGATGGCCGAAGCCCTCAAACTGCGCGAGCAGGGCACTGGCGTCAACCTGATTTTGGCCCACCACCCGCTCATTTTTAGCCCCCTTAAGGCCGTCATCCAGGGTGACCCGGTGGGCGATATGGTGCAGCAGGCGATCGCCCACGGCATTGGCATCTACACCGCCCACACCAACTTTGATCAGGTGCAAGACGGCACCGCCGACCTGCTGGCCCAGGTGCTGCACCTGCAACATTCAGAACCCGTGGTGCCGACCCAGCCTGGGTTGGGCTACGGG
>PYGV01000100.1 GCA_003022385.1 filamentous cyanobacterium CCP3
GGGGCTGGGGGATGGGGTCGAGCAGCGATCGCGCCATCGTGTGAAACTGGCGAATCATCGCGTAGTTCGCCGTCTCGTAGATGGCCCGATAGTAGGGCGCATCGGCTCTGGCTCCGGCGCAGAGTTTAGGGGGTCGCTGCGCTGCTTCGGCCTGCTGCTGCACCTGCTGCTCGGCCCAGCTCAGCAGTTCGGCTTCCAGCTGAGCGCCACGATAGGCTGGGTGAACGAAGACCCCCACCCAGCCTTCCAGCGCCTCGGTGGGATCATCGGTGGGATCATCGATCCAAAGGGCGACAACGCCCACCAGCTCACCGTTGGGGGTTTCCCAGAGCTGGCGGTAGTGGGTGCCGCCGGGGGGCGGGTGGTCGAGGCGACGCTGCAAGTCGGCCAGGGTAGCGGTGTTGTCGAGCTGGTCAACCTGCTCGCAGAGTTCGTAGAAGGCCGCGATCGCAGGCAAATCGGCGTGGCCAACACTGGGGCGCGACTGCGCTAACGTCAGCAGTTGATGGGTCATAGATGCAGGAGATTTGGGGGCTTTAGAAGCGCTACACCGGGGAAGCGGCCAATTCCGGATGTCGGCTCTCCTTAACCAAGGCTTACGATTTACCCCATAAGTTAGAGAGGCCCCCATAACTTAGAGAGGAATTTATCCTCGGGGGTTAGCCAGGGATTTATCCTGAGGTTGCACCTGGTTGACCGGAGAGCAAATTTTGACCCTATGAGTATTCAAACCGTATCCACACAACCCTATAGCGACCAAAAGCCCGGCACCTCGGGCCTGCGGAAAAAGGTTAAGGTTTTTCAGCAGCCAAACTATCTAGAAAACTTCGTCCAGTCGATTTTTGATAGCCTGGAAGGCTACCAGAACCAGACCCTGGTGGTGGGCGGCGACGGGCGCTACTACAACCGCGAAGCGATTCAAATTATTCTTAAAATGGCGGCGGCCAACGGCTTTGGCCGGGTGCTGGTGGGCCAAGGCGGCATTCTCTCGACCCCAGCAGCCTCCTGCGTGATTCGCAAAAACAACGCCTTTGGCGGCATCATTCTCTCCGCCAGCCACAACCCCGGCGGCCCCGACGAAGACTTTGGCATTAAGTACAACACCGGCAACGGCGGCCCCGCCCCCGAGGGCATCACCGACGCCATCTACGATCGCAGCAAAAGCATCACCGAGTACAAAATTCTCGACGCCTCGAATATTGACCTCGATCGCGTCGCCATCCACAGCCTGGGCCACACCACCGTCGAAGTGATCGACGCGGTCTCTGACTATGGGGCGCTGATGGAAACCCTGTTTGACTTTGGCCAGATCAAGCAGCTGCTCTCGGGCGGCAGCTTTCGCTTCTGCATGGATTCGCTGCACGCGGTCACCGGCCCCTACGCCAAGGCCCTGTTTGAGCGCAGGCTGAACGCTCCGGCGGGCACAGTGGTGAATGGAGAACCCCTGGAGGACTTTGGCGGTGGCCACCCCGACCCCAACCTGGTCTACGCCCACGACCTGGTGGAGACCATGTTTGGCGAGAATGCGCCCGACTTTGGCGCGGCTTCGGATGGGGACGGCGATCGCAACATGGTGCTGGGCAACAACTTCTTCGTCACCCCCAGCGACAGCCTGGCGATCTTGGCGGCCAACGCCACCCTGGTACCGGGCTACCGCAACGGCCTGGCGGGGATTGCCCGCTCGATGCCCACCAGCCAGGCCGCCGATCGCGTGGCCGAAAAGCTGGGCATCGACTGCTACGAAACCCCCACCGGCTGGAAATTCTTTGGGAATTTGCTGGATGCGGGCAAGGCCACCCTCTGCGGCGAAGAGAGCTTCGGCACTGGCTCTAACCACATTCGCGAAAAAGACGGGCTGTGGGCGGTGCTGTTCTGGCTGAATATTTTGGCGGTGAAGGGCCAGTCGGTCGAAGAGATCGTCAAAGAGCACTGGGGCACCTACGGACGCAACTACTACTCGCGCCACGACTACGAGGGCGTGGAGAGCGACAAGGCCAACACGCTGATCGATAACCTGCGCCAGGGGCTTAGCTCAATGCCCGGCAAAACCTTCGGCCCTTACACCGTTGACTACGCCGACGACTTTGCCTACACCGACCCGGTGGATGGCAGCGTGGCCACCAAGCAGGGGGTGCGAATCGGCTTTACCGATGGCTCGCGGATTATCTTTCGTCTGTCGGGCACGGGCACTTCGGGGGCGACGCTGCGGCTGTACGTGGAGCGCTACGAGCCCGACCCGGCCAAACACAACCAGGATACGCAAGCAGCTCTGGCGGATTTGATTGCGCTGGCGGACGAGATCGCTCAGATTAAAACCCTCACCGGACGCGACCAGCCCACGGTAATTACATAGAGCGAGATAGCGATGTTTTTAATGGCCGGGTTCCAGTATTTTCTACCCTGAGACTCGGCCATTTTGGGTTGCAATGAATGCGACATCAAAAAGCATTCCATCACAAGCAGGTTTTCAACGTTCACGCTCACCGGACGCAGATAACCTTTGCGATTCAACCAACACCTTGCGGCGTTCCGGTGCAGCGCGGTTGCTAGACCGATTTGTCGCAACGCTACCCTTAATGATTATGATGGGTAAGGAGGACTGTAGAGACTGATACATGGATGATCAAGAGCTGACAGCACTTCTAGGTGATCTGGAATCTGACAGAGTTGAGCGTAAAGCGTCAATTTCAGACGGGAAAAAAATAAGACAGGCAATTTGTGCTTTCGCCAACGATCTACCTAATCACAAAAAGCCTGGAGTTCTTTTTGTGGGAGTTAACGATGATGGCACCTGCGCCAACCTGCCTATTACAGACGAGCTTCTCTTGAGCCTTTCCAATATACGCTCTGAAGGGAAAATTTTGCCGTTTCCGGTATTGCAGGTTAATAAACGTATTCTAAATAGCTGTGAATTAGTAGTTGTTATTGTAGAACCATCAGATGCTCCTCCGGTTAGATTCGACGGACGGACATATATTCGAGTTGGCCCTAGACGCGCAACAGCTACACCCGAAGAAGAACGTCGCCTTAATGAAAAAAGACGTGCAAGGGATTTGCCTTTTGATCTGCGTCCTTTTATCTCTGCTTCTATCGACGATTTAAATCTAGATATTTTTCAACGTGAATATTTAGCATCAGCATTAGCGCCAGAAGTTTTAGATGAAAATCAGCGGTCTTTAATACAAAAGCTAATCTCATTGCGGTTCGCAACTCCAGAACCAGATTCACGCCCAACTAGCCTAGGTATTTTAGTGTCTGGGAAAGAGCCTAGACAGTTTATTCCAGGGTTTTACATTCAATTTGTCCGCTTTGACGGAACTGAGCTAACCGATCCTATTCGAGATCAAAAAGATATTAGTGGTTCTCTCATCGACTTACTACGCTATGTAGATGAAGTTCTACAAGCAAATATTTCGACAGCTTCTGATATTACAGCGCAGCCTGTGGAAATAAAGCAGCCTGATTACCCTATTGTAGCGTTACAGCAGCTTGTACGAAATGCTGTCATGCACCGTTCCTATGAAGAAACTAATGCTCCGGTGCGAATTTATTGGTTTAACGATCGAATTGAAATTCAGAGTCCAGGTGGCTTGTTTGGACAAGTGAATCGTCAAAACTTTGGTCAGGGAGTTACCGATTATCGAAATCCTCATTTGGCGGAAGCCATGAAGAATTTAGGATATGTCCAGCGCTTTGGTATCGGCATTCCGACTGCTCAAAAGGAGTTAGGGAAAAATGGGAATCCGCCAGCAGAATTTGACATTAAGGACTCATATATGTCAGTCACTATTAGGAGGCAGTCATGACCACACCAATTATTGCCTTCTTCAACAATAAGGGAGGAGTTGGAAAAACATCTCTTGTCTATCATTTAGCCTGGATGTACTTTGATTTAGGGTTAAAAGTGATAGCAGCAGATTTAGATCCTCAAGCTAACTTAACAGCGGCTTTTCTAGATGAAGATCGATTGGAAGAGGTTTGGGAAGGCAGCAATGATAATAGCTATAATACTGTCTTTCGATGCGTCAAGCCCTTACTAAGTGGTATTGGTGATATTGCAACTCCAAATCCAGAAAAGATAGAAGATGGATTAAGCCTTTTAATTGGCGACTTACAACTTTCTGGGTTTGAAGATGAATTGTCCTCCCAGTGGTCTGATTGCCTCGATCGTAAAGAGAGGGCATTCAGAATTATCTCGGCTTTTTGGCGAGTATTGAGTCAAGCAGCATCTATTGATAGTGCTGATGTTGTTTTAGTTGATTTAGGACCTAACTTAGGAGCAATTAACCGAGCGGCTCTGATTGCCTCGGATTACGTTGTAGTTCCTCTCTCACCAGATCTCTTCTCATTACAGGGATTAAAAAACCTTGGTCCGACCGTAAGACGCTGGAGAGAAGAATGGCAGGAGCGTATTCCTAAAAACCCAGTCTCAAACCTCGCTCTGCCAAGAGGGAAAATGCAACCCGTTGGTTATATTATTCTCCAGCATGGTGTTCGGTTTGACCGTCCTGTAAGAGCATTCCAAAGATGGATTGAGCGAATTCCACATATTTATAATACTGAAGTTATTCAAAAACAAGATGAAATCGTCTTAACTCCATTAAGCGATCCAAATCGTTTAGCGTTACTTAAACACTATCAAAGCTTAATGCCAATGGCTCAAGAGTCTCATAAACCCATTTTCCATCTTAAACCTGCTGATGGAGCCATCGGTGCTCATATATATGCCGTGAGGGATGTATACAAGGATTTTAAAGACCTGGCTGAGAAGATTGCTGGTCGAACTGAACTAGTATTACCCAACTCTCAACTAACTCTTGAACCAGAATTAAAGTAGTTCAAATGCATTGAGGGCTTGGGGTGTCGGTCTAACAAGTTAGTGGACTGATCTAATCTGCCTATATCCCACTATGGGGTAGATAGACAGATTATCTGCTGCATAATCACCCTTGGAGGGTAGATAGGCAGACAGGATCTGTATATCTTCCGTTTTTCCTTATAGCTCATGAGTGCTTTTGAGCGAAGCCATTGCGCTATCTGCCGTCTGTGCTTACTTCAGCTAAAGTGCTGGCTGTGTTTTAGCATCTGTACAGAGTGCATAGCCTTATGATTTGTACCCTTATGCTCAACCATTGTGGGTTGGCGGTGCGGAGCTCTCTAAATGGCTAACCCCGCTGGCATTCTCTTTGGCTCCACGGTTGACGGGGAGCGTTTGTATCAGTACTCTTTTACGTTAAGCCGTTCAACAGAGCGGTGGTTTCGCAGAACTCGAAAATCTTGGCGCTATCTGTTGGTGGTGAGACACCAACAGACAGCTAACCCCGCACTTCTGACCGGCAGATTGCGAGGCTAAGGTCCATGGTACCCTAGCCCCCTCAGTTTGCATTTGCACTGCGGATGCTAGGGTTTTCGCGTTCTGTCTTCCTCAACCACAACTGGAGACAGAACCGATGTTTGACTATCTCGAACCCGACGCCAGCGACGATCAAGGGGCCGGGTCCCTACCGCTGCCGCCATCTGGAGCTAACGATAGGGGCACTAGATCCCTAAACCCCGAGAAAGTGCGCCACATGCTCTACGGCAGCCTCGCCGCCATAGATCGCACCATCAAAATCCTCCACGCCCTCGGCTACGCCGACCCCAACGACTGGAGCGAGCCTGTTCCCGTACCACCTAGCGGCAGGGAACCAGCGCCACCCGGTGAACCCCAAACCTGGATGGCCATTCTCACTAGAACCGTTTTGATTGAGTAAGGCCGTATCTCTCAAAGGGACCGGGTGCCTACTGTTGGTGCGATGACCTAGCTTCAAGCACAGGCACCCGGTCTCTAATGCCACACATCAGTGTTCGCGCCAGCGCTGCGAAGCAAACAGCAGCTTCAGATCGTTAAAGTGGCACAGCTGCTTAGCAAACTGGCACAGCTGTTTGGCATTCGCGCAGCGATGCGAAGCAAACACACCCCGCTGTTTAGCAAAGTGGCACAGCTGTTTAACAATCTGGCACAGCTGTTTAACGATCTGGCACAGCTGTTTAACAAACACACCCCGCTGTTTAGCGTTCGCGCAGCGATGCAAAGCAAAGTGGCACAGCTGTTTAGCAAAGTGGCACAGCTGTTTAGCATTCGAGCAGCGCTGCATCAATTGCTTTCTCGGCCATTTGACCGATGTTTACCCATAGTCAGGGCTGAGCTGGTGTGCGCTTAATTTGCAGGGGCAGCATTAACTTACGTTGAACACCGCCTCGCCTGGTGCAGCGGCGATTACCCCAACGCCTCACCAGTCACGTCCTGAAAATCCTGCCCTGTCATCGCTACGTTTGACCGACGCCTATTTCTTAACCCTATAGAGGACCAACCCCATGGCTATCGTTGATACCAGCCGCCGTCTACCGAACCGCGTCATTCTTCAAGACGTTGAGTCTTACGAAGGCTTTGGCGCCGTCAAAGACTACACGCCCCGCCGCCTAGAAGCCTCTCCTGAGATGCTGCAAGCCAATCTGGCCGCCATGCAGGCCAAACAGCAAAAAGAAACCGAACTGCTGGCCATGGCCAAAGCCGCTGCCGACGAAGCCCGCCAGGCCGAGTGGAACTTTCACAACAGCGTCATCGCCATGAAAGAGTCGGTGCGCGGTCTCTACGGCCCCGACAGCCACGAAGCCCAGGCCGTTGGCTACAAGAAAAAGTCTGATCGCAAGCGCCCCCGTCGCCGCGCCGCCTAGCGTCTAAGGAATCTGGCTCTCCAGGCGAGACCTCCGAGGTTTTCAAAACCTCGGAGGTCTGGATCTGTCGAACCTTAAACCTTTCCGGGCCTAAACCCGTTCATAACTTATTTCCCTTACAGTGGCGACAAAGGGCACCGCAGATTCAAGCGCCCGCCTATTTTGCCCCTGTTTAGGAGTCTTCCATGGTCATCCCCCCCAATTGCCCCACGGTGGATATCGAAGACGATCGCACGGGTCTGAGCGTCGACACCCTGCGGCGGGCCCTGGCCGACAATCTGTTTTACATCCAGGGCCGCTGGCCCGAGGTGGCTAGCACCAACGACTTTTATCTGGCCCTGGCCTATACGGTGCGCGATCGCATGATGCAGCGCTGGCTCAACTCTACCCGCAATTACTTCAGGGGCGAGGTGCGGGTGGTGGCCTATCTATCGGCAGAGTTTTTGCTGGGGCCGCATCTGGGCCGCAACCTGCTCAACCTGGGCATTACCGAACCCGTTAAGCAAGCCATTCAAGACTCTGGGCTCGATTTTGACGAACTGGCGGCCCAGGAAGAAGAGCCCGGCCTTGGCAACGGCGGGCTGGGTCGCCTGGCCGCCTGCTATATGGAATCGATGGCCAGCCTGGAGATTCCCGCGATTGGCTACGGCATTCGCTACGAGTTCGGCATTTTTGATCAAGAGATTCGCGACGGCTGGCAGGTCGAAATCACCGACAAGTGGCTCCAGTACGGCAACCCCTGGGAAATTCCTCACCCTGAAGACGCTGTAACGGTGGGCTTTGGCGGCTGCACCGAAGGGTACACCGACTCCGATGGACGCTATCGCAAGCGCTGGCTGCCCAACCGCCAAGTCAAGGGCATTCCCTACAACACGCCGATTCCTGGGTATCGGGTCAACACCGTCAACACCCTGCGCCTGTGGAAGGCCGAAGCGGTTGAATCGTTTAACTTTCAGTCATTTAATACTGGCGACTACTACGGCGCGGTTGACAGTAAAGTCACCTCCGAGAATATTTCCAAGGTGCTCTACCCCAACGATGAACAGGTCGAGGGCAAGCAGCTGCGCCTGGAGCAGCAGTTCTTTTTTATCTCCTGCGCCCTGCAGGACATGATTCGCATTCACCTGGCTTCGGGCCGCTCCCTGGAGAGCTTCCACGAAAAGTTTACGGCCCAGCTCAACGACACCCACCCCGCCGTCGGCGTCGCCGAACTGATGCGCCTGCTGGTCGATGAGCACGGCATGGGCTGGGATAACGCCTGGCACATTACCCAGCACACCTTTGCCTTTACCAACCACACCCTGCTGCCCGAGGCGCTGGAAAAATGGCCGATCTCGCTGTTTGGTGGCCTGCTGCCTCGCCATCTGGAGATCATTTTTGAGATCAACCAGCGGTTTATGGATCAGGTGCGGGTGCAGTACTTGAATGACCCCGTTAAAATGGCCAGCCTGTCGCTGATTGACGAAGCCGGAGAGCGCTACGTGCGGATGGCCAACCTGGCCAGCCTGGGCAGCTATGCCATCAACGGGGTGGCCGCCCTGCACAGCGAGCTGGTGAAGAAAACTATTCTTAAAGACTTTCACGAGCTGTTTCCCAGCAAGATTCGCAACGTTACCAATGGCGTCACCCCCCGCCGCTGGATTGCGCTGTCTAACCCTCGCCTGGCCGCCCTCTACACGGAGAAGTTGGGGGACGGCTGGCTGCAGGATATGGATCAGCTGCGTCAGCTAGAAGGGTTTGCCGATGATCCGGGCTTTCGGCAGTACTGGCGGCAGATCAAGCGCGATATCAAGCAAGACCTGGCTACCTATATTCACAGCCACACCGGCATTTCGGTCAGCCCCGACTCGCTGTTTGACATTCAGGTTAAGCGCATTCACGAGTACAAGCGCCAGCACCTCAACGTGCTGCACATCATTACCCTCTACGAGCGGCTCAAGCAAAACCCCGGCCTCGATATCACCCCCCGCACGGTTATCTTTGGCGGTAAGGCGGCGCCGGGCTACCACATGGCTAAGCTGATGATTAAGTTCATCACCGCTGTGGGCGACGTGGTCAACAACGACAGCGCCATCGGCGATCGCCTCAAGGTGGTCTTTTTGCCCGACTACAACGTCACCTTTGGCCAGCGGGTGTATCCGGCGGCGGATCTGTCCGAGCAAATTTCCACCGCTGGTAAAGAAGCGTCGGGCACCGGCAACATGAAGTTTTCGATGAATGGGGCGCTCACCATTGGCACCCTCGACGGGGCAAATGTGGAAATTCGCGAGCTGGTGGGCGACGGAAACTTCTTTCTGTTTGGCCTAGATGCCGAGCAGGTGAGCGACCTCAAGGCCAGCGGCTACAACCCCTGGGACTACTACAGCAGCAACCCCCAGCTCAAGGAGGTGATCGATCTGGTCAATTCAGGTTTCTTCACCAAAGGCAATGCCGAGTTGTTTAAACCCCTCACCGACAACCTGGTTCACAATGACCCTTACCTGCTGCTGGCCGACTACCAGGCCTACATTGACGCTCAAGACCGCGTTGGGGAGGCCTACCAGGATCAGGAAAACTGGTCGCGCATGTCGATTGTTAACGCACTGCGCATGGGCAAGTTTTCCAGCGATCGCTCAATTCGCACCTACTGTGAGCAGATTTGGCGGGTCGAGCCAGTACATATTGAACTCAAGGAATATGTCCAGGCCCAGGCGGGGCTGCGAGTGTAGATCGGGGGATGGATGACTGAGTTAGCAGAGTGACCACCAGCCATCGACAACTGGCTTACCCATCCGTTCGTTATCCACCTACCTACCTACGTTCATGCCTCTTAACCTGTACCTTCTACGCCACGGCGAAACTGAATATAGCCAAACGGGCGGCTTCTGCGGCAGTCTCGACCCTGAGCTGACCGCAGAAGGAATGGCCATGGCCGATGCTTTTGCCGAAAAGTACCGGGCTATGACGTGGCAAGCGATCTTCTCTAGCCCAATGAAGCGCACCCTTGCCACGGCCTCACCCCTGAGCAAGGCCGCTGGGGTCAATGTGCAGCTGCGCAACGGGCTTAAGGAAATTAACTACGGCCAGTGGGAGGGGCTCACCGCTGAGTATGTGCGCGAGCACTTTGCCGATGACTACCTGAACTGGCTCACCGAACCGGCCTGGAACCCGCCTACCGGGGGCGAAAGCTCGGTGCAGATCGCCAGTCGAGCCTCGCTGGTGATGGCCGAAATTGAAGACAACTTCGTTGACGGCAATGTGCTGGTGGTGTCGCACAAGGCCACCATTCGCATTATTTTGTGCAGCCTGATGGGCATGGATGTGGGGCGGTACCGCAACCGCATCAATCTCCCCGTCGCTTCTGTTACCCATGTGCAGTTCAACACCAACGGCCCCATGCTGATGAAGCACGGCGATCGCGCTCACCTGCCCGCCGAGCTAGAGACCAGACCAGGTACCTAGGGGGGATGCCAGCGATCGAGTCGGCAAGGACGATAGGAAGGCGGCGATCGCCTGTTTCCCTTAACGTTTCTCTCCCCTATGTCTCTCAACCTCTACTTTTTGCGCCACGGCGAAACCGAATCGAGCCAGACTGGCACCTACTGCGGTTTATCTGACCCGGAGCTGACCGCTGAGGGGATGGCCATGGCCCAGGCTTTTGCCGACAAGTACCAGCACTTGCCCTGGCAGGCCATCTACGCCAGCCCGCTGCGGCGCACCGTGGCGACCGCTACCCCCATTTGCAAAGCGACGGGCCTGACGATGGAGCAGCGCGACGGGCTGAAGGAAATGTACTTTGGCGAATGGGAGGGCCAAACCCACGAGGAAGTGGAGCGCCGCTACAGCAAAGACTACGTTCGCTGGCTGGCCGAACCCGCCTGGAACCCGCCCACTGGCGGCGAAACGGGGGTACAGGTAGCCAGCCGCGCCGCCCTGGTGATTGCCGAAATTGAGGCCAACCACAGCTCCGGCAACGTGCTGATTGTGTCGCACAAGACCACGATTCGGCTAATTCTCTGCAATCTTTTGGGCATCGACAGCGGGCGCTACCGCGATCGCATCGAGCTGCCTGTGGCTTCCCTCAGCCTGGTGCGCTTCGACCAGCACGGGCCGATGCTGGCCAAACACGGCGATCGCTCCCACCTGCCGGAGGAGCTAGATTTGAGACCGGGGACCTAATGCCACTGCGCGGAGTTCAAAATGCAAAATTAAAAATTCTCGGGTGCCAGCTCAAGCTTTCTGGATAGCCAGTTTACTTCTGCCTTGCTGCCCCAGGAATAGGGGGCATTTTTGAACTTTGAATTTTGAATTTTGAACTTTAAACCTTGAGTTGCAGACAGGGAAGAGGGCATGAAGATCTTCGTACTCAATGCCGGGTCGAGCAGCCACAAAAGCTGCCTGTTTGATCTCAGCCAGGGGACCAAGGACGCTATGCCCGAACCCCTCTGGCGCGCCGCCCTCGACTGGAGCCATCAGCAGGGCCAGGTCGAACTCTCCGCCAGCGGGGCAGGAGAATCGATACAGCAGGTGCTGCCCATTGCCGACAAAGCCGAGGGCCTGGAGGCGATGGTGAAAACACTGGTAGACGGGCCTACTCAGGTGTTGGACAGCCTTTCAGATATCGATGCCGTAGGCCATCGCGTGGTGCACGGCGGGTGCGAGTACATCGATAGCGTGCGGATCGATGAGCAGGTCAAAGACGCAATTCAGCGGCTGATTCCGCTGGCTCCGGCCCACAACCCCGCCAACCTCCAGGGCATTGAGGCGATGGAGCGCATCCTGGGCGATGTGCCCCAGGTGGCGGTGTTCGATACTGCTTTCCACGCCCGCATGCCTGAGGCGGCGGCCACCTACCCCGGCCCCTACGCCTGGGTCGAGCAGGGCATTCGCCGCTACGGGTTCCACGGCATTAGCCATCAGTACGTGGCCCGGCGGGCTGCCGATATGATGGGTCGCGATATGGCTGAACTCAAGTTGCTCACCTGCCACCTGGGCAACGGCTGCTCGCTGGCGGCGGTGAAGGGGGGCATCAGCATCGACACCACGATGGGCTTTACGCCGCTGGAGGGGCTGATGATGGGCAGCCGCTCGGGCAGCGTGGACCCCGGCATTTTGATCTATCTGATGCGCCAGGAGGGCTACGGGGCCGACCAGCTAGATGCGCTGCTGAATAAAGAATCGGGGCTGAAGGGAATTTCGGGGCTGTCGAACGACATGCGATCGGTGGTCGAGGCGATGGAGCAGGGCAATGAGCGTTCAACGCTAGCGGTGGAGGTGTTCGTGCATCGGCTGCGCCGAGAAATGGGGGCGATGATCGGCAGCCTGGGCGGGCTGGATGGGGTAGTGTTTACGGCGGGCATTGGCGAAAACAGCCCGCTGGTGTGGCAGCGGGCCTGCGAGGGCTTTGAGTTTTTGGGGCTGAGGATGAAGGACGACCTCAGCCGAGCGCAGGATGATCAAGACGTTGCGGCGGCAGAGTCTAGGGTGCGCGTGCTGGTGATTCACACCCAGGAAGAATGGGCGATCGCCCAGGCCTGCGGGGCACTGCTACGGCCTGCGGGCTAGGCTGCCCTACTAATCCCCGACCGCCTGCCGGGCTCCCTTAGTTGAGGGTTGCCTCCGGCGAGTAAAAACAGTAGGTGTTACGGCCCTGCTGCTTAGCCTGGTAAAGGGCCTGATCGGCGTGGCGCAGCAGAATTTTGGGATCTGACCCGTGGTCGGGGTAGAAGGCCACACCCATGCTGGTGCTGATGTGAAGCGTGTACTGATTGATTTCGAAGGCGGGCTGGAGGATGGCAATGAGGCGATCGCAGGTGCTTCGCACATCCGCCAGGGCACCCACCAGCGCCAGAACAATAATGAACTCATCGCCACCCCAGCGCACCAGCAGGTCTTCGGCTCGCAGACAGCGCTGCAGGCGCTGACCCACCTGCCGCAGCAGCGCGTCCCCAACGCTGTGGCCAAAGGTGTCGTTGATGGCTTTAAAGTGGTCGAGATCTAAAAAGGCAATGGCGACCTGGGTATTTTGCCGCTGGGCCTGGGCCAGGGTTTTGAGCAGGTAGGTGTCTAACAGGGCGCGGTTCGGCAACTCCGTGAGGGGGTCATAAAAGGCCTGACGGTGAATTTTGGCTTCGGCCTCTTTTTGCCGGGTAATGTCGCGCAGGAGCCAGCGAACAGGGGACATTGCGCCCGTGGGCTGGTGGCTACAGGTCAGGGTCACAGCAACCGCGATCGGGTCAGCCTTTCGGGGGTGCAGCTGGGTTTCCCAGGTGTAGACGGGGGGCGACGGCGCCTGGTGTAGCTGGGCCAGGGCCGTACGAAGGGTGGGGCGATCGGATTCAGGGAAAAACAGCAGCAGCGGCTTGCCGATCAGGTGGTCCTGGGGCAGCCGGAGCATGGTAGCGATTGCGACGTTAGCTTCTTGAATGATGCCGGTCGCACTGGTGACCAGGTAACCGTCTGGGGCCAGATTAAAGAGGTCCTGGTAGCGCTGGCGTTCGGCCTCAAGCTGCTGGCGAGACTCGGCCAACGCCTGGTTTTGCGCTTGAATTTCTTCGTAGGCCGTCCGCAGTTCTTCTAAAACGGTCTCCAGATGGCGCAAGGACGCCTCCAGTAAATCGGGGCGGCTGATCGGCGGCTCGTTGACGTTCTGGTATAGATTGAGTACCTGCTGGTGAGCTTGATAGACGGCGTTGATGCGTCCTGAAATATCCATGGGAAACTCACTTAGGATCGCGAATCAAATAATGTGGGATAGCCGTCCCGGCTGTTAGCGGTCAGGCAAGATGCCTGACCCACAAGAATTGCACCTTAAAAAATCCACGTTCCTTAATCCGCCGCTGAGGAGGGAGCAGACGCTCTAGCTGCCGGAAGATAGACCTGAAACTGGCAGCCCGAGCCGACCTCGCTCACGACGCGCACAAACCCGCGATAGTCTTTGACAATTTTGGCCACCGTAGAGAGTCCAAGCCCGCTGCCCTGGCCCTCTGGCTTGGTCGTAAACAGCGGGTCGAAGACGCGATCCAAAATGTCTGGGGCGATCCCCGTCCCGGTATCGGCGATGGTGATGGCGATGTAGTCACCGGGGCCAGCCTCTGGCGACCCCTCGGGCCTGTCCTGGAGGTGCGCGTTTTGGGCCGAGATGGTCAGAGTCCCCCCGTTGGGCATGGCATCCCGCGCGTTGACGCAGAGATTGAGCAGCACCTGATACAGGAGGGTGGCATCGGCGCACACGGGCTTGAGATCGGCCTCGCTGTGGACCTCAATCGCAATGGACTGGGGAAAGGCGTGATGGGCAAAGGCCTGCACCTCCTGGATCAGGTCTTCTACCCGCAGCTGGGTCGGTTTGCCCTGGGGCTGGCTAGCAAAGGCCAGAATTTGCTGCGCCAGGGCTGTGCCTCGCTGGGCCGCCCGCTTCAGGCTCTCCAGCAGCTCTCGGGTGGTTGCGTTGGCATCCGGCAGCTCTTTGAGCAGCAGCTGCGGCACAATTGAAACGGGCATTAAGATATTCTTGAGATCGTGGGCGATCCCCCTGGCCAGCACGCCCAGGCTCTCCAGCCGCTGGGTTTGCAAAAACTCGGCCTCTAGCTGCTTTTTCTCGGTGATGTCCGTGTCTACCACCAGGACAGAGGTGGGGCCGTCGGTGGCGCTGTTGACCCGCGAGTGGCGGCTCAAAACCGTGACCCGCTGGCCGTCTTTCCGCTGGTGGTTGGTTTCGCTCTGCCAGCCCCCCGCTTCGACGGTGGTCTGGGGATCAGCCAGGGCGTCTGACTCTCCCAGCAGCGCCTCAACGTTTTTGCCCAGCACCTCGGTGGCCGTCCAGCCGTAGAGCGTTTCGGCGCCTCGGTTCCAAAAGGTGATGTGCTGATGGGGATCAAGGACGTAAATGGCGTCGGTGGCCACATCGATCAGGTGGGACTGATAGCGAATGGTGTGTTCCGCCTGGCGGTTCTCCTCGATCTCCTGCTGCAGCTGTTCATTGGCCTCGACCAGTTCCGCTGTGCGAAGGGCGACCTGGTGCTCTAAATCGGTGTGGGCCGCCTGCAGCGCCTGCTCCATCTGGTAGCGCTGGGTGATGTCGCGCAGCGACCAGAGAATAGTCGTGGCCTGCCCACGGCTGTCGTGGAGGTGGGTGGTGGCAATGGCAAGGGTGAGCGGCGCGGCCTGGCGAGCAGTCAGGGTGATTTCCCAGGGTGTAGAGGCGAGGGGGCGATGCAGGCGCTGCTGCAGCTGGGATCGATCGTGCGGGTCGATGAGGACTACCAGGGGTTTGCCGACCAGACGGTTTTGGTCAACGGCCAGGAGCCGCGATGCGGCCCGGTTGGCATGATAAATTTTGCCCTGCTGATCGGTCACCAGGTACCCGTCGGGGGCCAGTTCAAACAGCGTTTGATAGCGCTGCCGCTCGGCGGTTAACTCAAACTGGCTGGCCGACAGGGCCTGGTTTTGGCGGTTGAGTTCGTCATCAGCGGTGTGCAGTTCTTCTAAAACAAAATAAAGTTCCTTGAGGGCCGCTTCTAGCAGGTCTGGTTCGGTGGGGCGTTCGGTGGCGCGATCGCGCAGGGCTATGGCTCGTTGATAAACCGCTTCGATCTGTTGAGAGACGCTCATGATAGGTGCTCTCCTGGGGGCAAGAGGCTGATAGCCGTTGAGTGGTGGGGCGACTAGCTGGTGGCTGGGTTGTGGGCCGGGGCGAGTAAAAGAGTCGATAGAGGGGTTTGTTAGGACCCTGTGGCTGGGACTTACCTATAGCGTCGCAGACTTATTCAAGAATTCCTACTTATCTATAAATATTCGTGTGTTTGCGTAAAGGGGTGTGTCTTACTGGGCACAGTCTACCCGCTTTAAACGTGAGCGTGGCCGACCAGGGGTGGGCGTTACGTCGCTGTCTGGGG
>PYGV01000101.1 GCA_003022385.1 filamentous cyanobacterium CCP3
CTGTTGGGCTAGTCGCCAGACTTGATCGATCCATCCCAGAACGGGCTGCCTGGCGCCCCGGAATTGCCAGCGGTTCATCAGCAGCAGTCCGCCCAGGGAAATGGCCAAGATCACCCCGGTCCACAGGGCGGCTTCGCGAAAGGCTCCGGCTTCGACGGCGAAGAAAATCGCCATGGGCAAAGTCTGGGTTTTGCCTGGAATATTGCCCGCCAGCATCAGGGTGGCCCCAAACTCGCCCAGGGCGCGGGTAAAGGCCAGGGCGGTACCGGCCCCAATGCCGGGCAGAGCCAGGGGCAGCGTAATGCACCAAAACAGCTGCCACTCCGTTGCGCCCAGGGTGCGGGCGGCCTGCTGCACGGAGCGATCGATCTGCTCCAGGCTGCCCAACACAGTTTTGTACATCAGCGGAAACGCCACCACCGTCGCGGTGATCACCGCCGCATACCAGGTAAACACGACGGTGAATCCAGCGGCTTCCATCAGCGCGCCGAGGGGGCCGTGCTTACCCAGCAGCAGCAGCAGCAAAAAGCCCAGTACCGTAGGCGGCAGCACCATGGGGGCCAAAAACAGACTGTCTAGGAGCGATCGCCAGCGACCCCGGTAGCCCTGCATGAACTGCGCGGCGGCAATGCCGACAATAAACGCCAGCAGGGTGGCGATCGCCGCAATGCGCAGAGAGATCCACAGGGGAGAGAGGTTAATCATGGTGGGTTTTGCAGCCGTAGGGTGGGCCGTTACGGATCGACAACCCCAAAGCCAAAGTCCTTGAACTGAGTCTGGGCCGCAGGGGTCTGCAAAAACGCAATGAATGTCTTCGCCGCCTCAGGGTTGGGGCTGTCGCTCACCACCGCGATTGGGTAGACAATGGGCTGGTGGGTTGACGCTGAAGCCGTAGCCAACACCTTAACTCGCTCCGAAAGGGCCGCATCGGTAGCATAGACCATGCCCACATCGGCATTGCCGCTTTCTACAGCGGCCAACACCCCCCGCACATTGTTGCTAAATACCAGCTTCGACTGCAAAGGCTCAAGCAAATTTAGCTTGGTAAACACTTGCTCTGCGTACTGCCCTGCCGGTACGCTGCGAAACTCGCCCACCGCAACGACGCCGATCTCAGCATCTTTAAGCTGGGCAATATCTGTAACCGCAAGTTGCGACTGGACTGGGGCGATCAGCACTAGGCTATTGGTCAACAAATCCTGGCGAGAGTCTTTTAGGATAAGCCCCTTCTCAGCGAGCATATCGATCTGTTTAGCAGCAGCAGAAAAGAAGATGTCGGCTGGGGCACCCTGCTCAATTTGCTGCTGTAGGGCACCTGAGGCACCAAAGTTGTAGCTAATTTCAATGTCGGGGTAGGCGGCGTGAAATTCAGGCGCGATCGCCTCTAGGGCATCCTGCAAGCTCGCCGCCGCCGACACGGTGAGTTCGACTGTTTGTGCTGGGGTCTCAGGACGGCTCTCAGAACGATTGGGCGCTAGAGCGGACGAACCACAGCTGGCGGCAAACACACTGACTGCCAAACCCACACAAACACGAATCAAAAATCTTCGCCCCTTTATTAAAGCCATAAGAACTCCTTAAAACTCAAGAAAACCATTTAGATAGCAGAAGCAAGGCAATCATTGCAATAGCTTCAAGCCCTAGCTTAGCGGCCAATTTCCAAGTCACTTTACGGCTCGACATTAAAAGAATCAATAACTTAAATTGAATAGTTGGCGCGAATAAAAAACTACAGTATAAATAGGCACCAAAAACCAACTCCTTTTGTTGCTGATAATACTAACTGTTTGAATAACTCTGCTGCACTTCGTTTTGGGGTTTAAGATATGAAAAAATATCTGTCTGGATTTGCCAAAGTAAGAATTGGCGTTTTTGACATTCATAACTAATGAAAATTAGCGCCCGCAATCAGGGTAAGCGCAAGAAAAAAGGGCCTGTGACAGGCTAGGGGCATCCCATCACTGTGCCCCCCGCGAGTCCCTATGAGCCAAGGCTTTGCTTCCAACGAAAAGACCGCTAAAGCCGGTCGTAATTGCTCAACCGGGTTGACGGATGCCGACGAATGAGGGTGAGTGATAAGCTTGTACCATAAAAGACCTGCCGCCTTTAGAAGGCTTCAGTTCTGAGGAGAAAGATGCTCTGATACGAGAGCTGTGGCCGATGGTGCAAGCGTTGCAGGTCGAAGTCGAGAGGCTTAAAGGCAAGCGCATCTTTCGTAAGGTCACCCATGGCTTTCGCTCCGACTGGGGCGCAGAACTGTTCCCCAGGTACGCTCGCTAGTCAACACCGCTCGGCGGCAGGGTCTGCCTGTCTTTGAGGCTATTTCTCGCGCCCTCGCCCCACAGCAGGCTGATTGGCTACTGAGTTGAGCAATTACCATGCGACGGCGTTGCCTTGTTTTTCTCTATCCTTTACGTTGATCCACTACCTCGCAGGGTCGCACTACTCCTCAATACAGTCAGCCATCCCTGCTGACACCCTAAGACGCTCATCGGCCTTACGCACCAGCAGAATGCCCCCGTCTGAACCCAGCTCGAAGTCGGAAAACTGAACGTGAAGCGGGCGAGATGGGTAAAAATCAAAGGGCAGTTCCTTCCTTGGTGTCTGAGGAGAAAACTTACACAACCTTTAATCAAAGTTGCCGCATTTCCCCAACTTTTAGCAGGATCTTGCCTCTCTAAGCCTGAAAATTACACTGTGTTGCATCAGCGAGCCTACCTGCGCGCTGGCGCCTTACCCGAGAGGAGTGATGATGACTTTGAAATTTACCCTATTGCCGGTTGTAGCCGTGGGTGCGTTGGTCGCGCCTCTGCCTGGAACAATTGCCGTACCAGCAGCCCAGGCCCAGCAAGTGCCCCCATACTATGTCGGGGCTGGCGTTCGAGCCGGGTTTAACGACAGCACCTCATTTGTGATTGATTCTAAAGCTCAAATTGTTGAGCTAGGGGCCAGAACAACCCTGTCGGTGCGTCCGTCGCTGGTTTTCGACAGCAGTACCGAACTGCGGCTGCCCATTTCGGTAGATTACGCCCTCGATCAGGCCCTTTATCCCTATGCTGGGGCCGGGGTGGCCTACAACGCCGACGGTCGCTCCGCTGTTGACCCCATGGTCACCGCCGGACTCGACTGGGGCATTACCCGCCGGGTGGTAATCGACATCAACGGCAGCGTGTTGTTTAAGCCCGGCGACACCGACACTGAGATTACGGCCACGATCAACTACGCCTTTTAGGGCAGCAGTTTTCTGCGTACCTAGACCGTAAGATCCAGACAGGGGAGCTTTGTAGGTTGGGTGAAACGCAGTGGAACCCAACACCAGTAAGGGGTTAGTTTAGTTCTACTAACGCGCCACCCAACCTAACAACTGTAGGTGTATTTAATTGACCGCCATTTCTGGCTCTGCCGCTTTGTGGTGCCCCTCAGAGGTGCCCATCTGAATGAGTTCGACTTTGTAGCCGTCGGGGTCTTGCACAAAGGCAATTACCGTTGAGCCGTGCTTCATGGGGCCGGGCTGGCGCACTACCTGTCCGCCCTGGGCTTTGATGCGATCGCAGGTGCTGTAGATGTCGTCTACGCCCAGGGCAATGTGGCCGTAGGCGTTACCCAGATCGTAGGACTCTGTGCCCCAGTTGTAGGTCAGCTCTAGCACGGTGTGGTCAGCCTCATCGCCGTAGCCGACAAAGGCCAGGGTGAACTCGCCGCCGGGGTAGTCTTTTTTGCGCAGCAGCTTCATACCGAGCACATTGCAGTAAAACTTGAGGGAGCGATCGAGGTCGCCAACCCGCAGCATGGTGTGAAGTAGTCGCATGATGGAGTGTTCTCTTCTAGTTGACCTCTATTATTATGGCTAGGCTGCTGCCAGAGGTGAAGGCTAGTCCTCAGCGGGTTGGCTGGCGCGTAGACTACCCAAGGCTTGGGACAGCTCCAGCGGAAACAAAATCACGGTATTGGATGGGCTCGCCCCCAGTCCATCGATACTTTGCAGGGTGCGTAGCTCCAGGGCAATGGGGTTAGCCGCCATGATCTGGGCGGCAGCAGCCAGGCTCTCGGCAGCCAGGCGATCGCCGTCGGCTTTAGTAATCGTGGCCCGTTTCTCCCGCTCCGCCGAGGCCTGGCGCGACATCATTCGCTTCAGGTCTTCGGGCAGCTCAATATCCTGCAGGCGAATAGAGTCGACATGCATGCCCCACTCTTGCACCTGGGCTTCGACCAGGGTGCCAATCTGAGCTTGGATCTGCTCCCGCTCTGACAGCAGCTCATCGAGCGACAGGCCACCGACCACATCCCGCAGCGCGGCCTGGGCGTACTGCGACATCGCAAAGCGAAAGTCTTGAATTGACGTCACCGCCCTCAGAGCATCGCTGACCTGGAAAAACAGGGCGCTGTCGATCTCGGCGGGCACGTTGTCCTGGGTAATCACCTTCTGGCGCGGAATGTTGATCACCAGCGTGCGGGTGTCGATGAACTGCACTGACTCCAGCACCGGCACCACATACATTAGTCCCGGCCCCCGCACGTCCTGAATTTTGCCGAGCTGTAAAATTACCCCCCGCTCCCACTCGGCAGCCACCCGCACGCCACCGACGACCCAACCCCAAATAACGGCCGCGATCGCCCCAGCCGTCAGCCCCACCGGTCGCTGCCGGGGAGCCAGCCCAAAGAACAGCAGCGCAAACAGTATCGCCACAGGAACGAAAAACAGAAACTGCCGCACTCCCCGCCCCAGAGAAATATGGCCCTCGGTAGGTTTGGCATAGACTCGGTTGGGCTGATCGGGAGTGGGTGCCGTCATGGTTGCGACTGCCAGTGGGGATGCTGACTAAACTAGCCAAAACCAATTGACTTAGCGGGCTGCATGACAATTTTGTGCGCAACCGTAATATTTGATTACCGCGACCCTGACCAAAGCTACACATCCCCTACCTTCACCCTGCACAAGGCCGCTCGATTCTACAGCTGCCGTTGTCTACTCCGCCGCATTCAGCAGCCCCACCTGCACCAGATCCCCCGACTCATTCAGCGCCATGACCACGGCCTGACCCGACCCAGGCACCACTCCGGTCAGGGCGGTGATACTGGCCGGGTCGCCAGTGCCGGGGGCGATCGCGTGGCGCAGCAGTGCAACGACCAGAGCATAGGCAGCAAGACTGATCTAGATCACACCTTTACCTTACCAACATCACTCTTAGGAGAGGGGGCTATCACCACGCGCATTAGGCGATTGAGGGATATTACTGATGTCGCGTGAATCCCCTGCCATGGCCTCTTCCCCCCTCTGCTCGACTCAAACCGCAACCCTGACCTGGGGAAATCACATCCAGATCAACCTGTGCCGCCTGGCCACCGCCGCCGCCGCTGTGATCGGGCTCTCGGCTATGGCCGGTAGCGCCGCGGGCAGCACCCCCGGCCTGCCCGACGGCACTTATCTTTACGGCGAGTCGCCCGTGGCCGACACCATAGGGGCGGTTTACTTTGTGTTTGAAGCCAGAGCAGGCCGCTTGAACGGTGCTCTATACCAGCCGTCTTCTTCCTTCGACTGTGTGCGCGGCACTGTGGCCAAGGGTGCCCTCGACCTGGTGATCACCGACGCCTACGACCAGAGCGAATCGCCCTACTCGGTCGCCCTGGTCGGCAATGCCACCGTAGCCAGCATCGGCGGCGGCGGCGCACCAGCCCAGCTGGAAGGGATGTATGCGATCGCCACGCTCTCGGAGCTAGACCAGCAGCTGCTGGCCACATGCAATGCCCGCTAGGCGGACCGGACGGTAGAATCAGGCTAATGGCAGGGCGATTGCCACAGAGAATCTGTCCTGACGTTTTGCGATCGCACCCATCCTCTACCAATACCTAGGGGCAAACTAATGGTTCAGGCGCTATCTCAGCCATACATGAGCCTGCAGGAGTTTTTGACCTGGCTGCCAGAATCTGGACGCTACGAGCTACACGATGGGGTAGTAGTTGAAATGCAGCCGACAGGGGCACATGAACAGGTGGTTGGGTTATTGAACCGCAAATTTAATGTTCTTCTAGAGCAGGAAGATCTCAACTATTTCATTCCCAACACCGTGCTAGTCCAGCCTTTGGGCTACGAAAGCGGCTACAAACCAGATCTGCTCCTGGTAGATGCCGCGGCCCTGTCCCAGGAGCCGCTTTGGCAGCGAGAATCAGTCATCACTCTGGCTAGTTCAATCAAGCTTCTAGTGGAAGTTGTCTCCACTAACTGGCCCGATGATTATGCCCGCAAGTTTGAAGACTATGAGGCCATGGGCATCCCTGAATACTGGATTGTGGATTACCTAGGCTTGGGCGGTCGTCGCTACATCGGTAACCCCAAACAACCTACCATCACCATTTGTCGCTGGGTCGATGGCGTCTACGAAACCCGGCTTTTTCGGCAAGGAGACCGTTTAGTCTCGCCAGAACTTCCAAATTTGAGGCTGACGACTGACCAGATCTTTGCGGCAGGACAGTAGTCACAGAATCTCCTAAATAAAAAGCCGCTGCGGGCGCTACGGTGCTAGCTGGTTTAAAGGCCTAACTCGATTTGGCAGACCTCCAAACACAAAGGGCGGCGAGGATTTCCTCTCCGCCCTTGATCTTGTTATCTAACCCTCTAGAGGCAAGACCTTAGTAGCGGTAGCCGCTGCTGCTAGCGCCAGGCTTGTGCACGATAAAGCTAGCGATTTGGCACTGCTTAACGTTGTCAAAACCCACCACGCGAATGTAGCAGTTGGAGTACTCAGAGCGGCAGGCCTGCACTTCGCTCAGCACTTCCTGGGTAGAGGTAGCGTTGAACAGGGGCAGCTTCCACATGGTCCAGTAGTACTCCTCGGGGTTCGAGGCTTCGTTGAATTCCACAGCGGGGAAATAGCCCTGCTTGAGGATGTAGGCAATTTGCCGCTCGATCTGGGCATCGGTGAGCGGGGGCAGGTAGGACATCGTTTCAAAACGACGCTCTTTAGGCAGAGTTTTCATAGGTCCTCGTTAGGTTAACTAGGGTGCGATCGGCTAACGCCGTGAACTAAATGAGTGAGCCAAAACAGAGTTGAGCAATCACCTACTCAGGAGAGGGGTCAGCATCAGCCGTGGACTCTTGCGGGACATCGGCATCCTCAACAAGATCTGTCTCTACGGCGTGTTGGGCGTCTCCCAACTGAGTAATGCGCTCTAAATGCTGGCGGCGGTGTTCCATATTGGCCTGCTGAATACTGGTGACCACCATTTCGGGCAAAAACTCGCAGATACCCTCTGCAATATGCTGCCGCACGGTCATCACTCGAATCGCCAGGTCTGCGCTTTCGTCCAGCAGGGCGCTCAGGTAGGCTTCGCCATCCTGAAGTGCCTCTTTGGTCGAAAACGCATTGAGCCAATAGGCGCGGGCGGGGTTGGTTTCCTTGAGCTGATTCAGCACCGTTTTTACGGCCTGAAAGGTCAGGTAGCTAGTGAGCACCTTGGCGGTGTCTTTAGCCGTTTGCTTAAGGTCCATCGGTGTCTCTCGAACGATTGACGCAGACCCCACTCGGGGCGGTTGGTAGCCCTGATCTAAGCCCGAACGGTGTGAAGATTCGGTAACTTAAGCAGCATTCTCAAGTAATTTTGAGAACCTGCCCGTCTCTGGGCTAACAACGCGCCCTACGCCGCTCTCAGGCAGGTACCGAAGTACCTAACCGCCGATTTAGATGGTGTCAACGGTGTCGAACTCGAACTTAATCTCTTTCCACAGTTCGCAGGCGGCAGCCAGTTCGGGCGACCACTTGCAGGCTTCGCGGATGATGTCACCACCTTCGCGGGCCAGGTCGCGGCCTTCATTACGGGCCTGAACGCAGGCTTCGAGGGCTACGCGGTTAGCGGTAGCACCGGGCGCGTTGCCCCAGGGGTGACCCAGCGTACCACCACCGAACTGCAGCACGGAATCGTCGCCGAAGATTTCTACCAGCGCGGGCATGTGCCACACGTGGATACCACCGGAGGCCACGGCCATAACGCCGCCCATGGAAGCCCAGTCCTGGGTGAAGTAGATACCGCGAGACTTGTCTTGCTCGATGTAGTTTTCGCGCAGCAGGTCTACAAAGCCCAGGGTACCGGCGCGATCGCCCTCCAGTTTGCCCACAACGGTACCGGTGTGGATGTGGTCACCACCGGACATGCGCAGACACTTGGCCAGCACGCGGAAGTGGATACCGTGGTTCTTCTGGCGGTCGATTACCGCGTGCATGGCGCGGTGAATGTGCAGCAGCACGCCGTTGTCGCGGCACCAGTGCGCCAGGGAGGTGTTGGCGGTAAAGCCGCCAGTGAGGAAGTCGTGCATGATGATGGGCATGCCGAGTTCTTTAGCGTACTCGGCCCGCTTGATCATTTCTTCGCAGGTGGCGGCGGTGACGTTCAGGTAGTGGCCCTTGATCTCACCGGTTTCAGCCTGGGACTTGTGGATGGCGTCGGCCACAAACAGGAAGCGATCGCGCCAGCGCTGGAAGGGCTGGGAGTTGATGTTCTCGTCGTCTTTGGTGAAGTCGAGACCGCCGCGCAGGCACTCGTACACGGCGCGGCCATAGTTCTTCGCCGACAGACCCAGCTTGGGCTTAATGGTGCAGCCCAGCAGGGGACGACCGTACTTGTTGAGGCGATCGCGCTCAACCTGAATACCGTGGGGAGGCCCCTGGAAGGTCTTCAGGTAGGCCACGGGAATGCGCAGGTCTTCGAGACGCAGGGCGCGCAGGGCTTTGAAACCAAACACGTTACCCACCAGGGAGGTCAGCAGGTTGGTGACCGAGCCTTCCTCAAACAGGTCGAGGGGGTAGGCCACATAGCAGATGTACTGGTTGTCTTCGCCAGGTACGGGCTCGATGTCGTAGCAGCGACCCTTGTACCGATCCATGTCGGTGAGCAGGTCGGTCCACACCGTGGTCCAGGTACCGGTAGACGACTCTGCGGCCACAGCAGCGGCGCACTCTTCGGGAGGCACGCCGGGCTGGGGGGTCATCCGGAACGCCGCCAGGATGTCTGTATCTTTGGGTGTGTAGTCCGGAGTGTAGTAGGTCAGTTTGTAGTCCTTAACCCCGGCGCTATATCCAGCTTTTGATTGAGTCGTTGTCTGAGAGTAAGACATGTCTCCCTTTCCTCGTAAATCTAAGAAATCCCTCAAGCGAACCCCTGTAGCCCAGCCGCACACAAACAAGCTCCCTCAGTAAAGGAAGCCCTTGCTCGGCCTAAGCCCCGGTCAGTCCACGCCAGTTTAAGTGGATAGAAAATACCCAAGCAACTCCCAAAACAACGGTTCTGCAAGCGCTTTAGGTATCCTTCATTACCTTATGGTTAGCATACTATCAGCGATCGGATAAGTTTAATTTTGGAAGATCTGTATACATTCATAACTCAAAGTTATGAATGAACGTGAACCAAGGTGTGGGTTTCTCAAGTTCTTTGAAGCAGAGCGCCAGTTAGCCCTGGAGGATGCTGGTTAACAAAATGGGCCCAGAGACTCCAACCCCTGAAATTGTCGATATACTGTAACGCTTGAGACGCTCCAAAGCGCCCTAAGTATTGTGGGGCAAGCCATTCGGGGCTCTTGCATGCCACCGCAAACCGTGGGGAGAGATTATGTTGAACCTGCTGGTCCTATCGTCGCTAGCGCTACCCCTAGGGGAGCTTCACCCTTCACCTGCTACCCTATATCCTTTACCCTCTATCGCCCAAGCCCAGGCCCCGATCGCTAATGACTACCGGGTCACCGCCCTGCAGCCCGACTATACCGGCGACCTGTGGGTGGGCTCCTGGGCCGGCCTCTCCCGCATTGATCCTGAAACGGGTCGGGTCTTACAGCGGGTTAGATTGCCCAGCCGCACCCTCCAGGCCCTGGCCCAGGACCGGGTGGGGCGCATCTGGGTAGGCACCTTTGACGGACTGGTGCGGGTTGACCCGCGCACCAACGTGATTACGGCGCAAAATTTTCAGCTGCCCTCCAACCGGGTGCTGTCTTTACTGATCGACAGCCGTGGCTTTCTCTGGGGCGGAACTGATCGGGGCCTGGTCATGATTAGCCCCGATCGCGGCCTATTGATGACCACCGTGCAAAATCTGCCCGGTGTTAGCGCCAATGCCCTGACCCTCGACGGCAACAATGATCTCTGGGTTGGTACCCTCAACGGGCTGGTGCAGATCAACACTGCCCGCGCCGCCCCCATCCGCGAAATAGATAACTTGCCAGGGGGAGCCGTGCAGTCGCTTACTCTAGGGCCGCGCGGCAACCTCTGGGTGGGCACCGCCAGCAGTCTGCTAGTCGTAGACCCGGTGCGGGCTGAACTGGTGCGATCGGTGGGCACCATGCGGGGTCGCAACGTGCAAACCGTCGAGTTTGATCGGGCAGGCAATGTCTGGGTCGGCACCACCAGCGGCCTGTTTAAGCTCAAGCCCGACAGCGGCGCGCTGCTGGGTCAGGTGCCTTCGCTACCCTCGGGAGACATTCTGGCGCTGTCGCCCAATACCGGCAACAAGATTTGGGCCGGCACTAGCGAGGGGCTGGGCTGGGTCAGCTTGACCACAGGGGAGGGTAACCCTCACTGGGGTCTAGTTAGCCCCACCGTAGTCGAAGCATTGCGGTAGTTTTAATGGTTTTGTAACAAATACCCCTGCTTCTAGAACCGGTTTTTTTCTTTAGCTAGCTCCAAACTTTGGCTGCTGGCCAAGAAACCCGGTTTCTAAGTTTCGCTAAACCCGAGTTTCTAGGTACTGACCAATCATGATCTCTTCGCCAGCGCGAGAAATGACGGTCTGGCGGGTGCGGTAACGCTGGCCGATCAGCCGAATCTCCTCCTCAAAGCTGGAGTCGTTGTACTGGGTTTTGAGCACCAGGGTACGGTTGTCGTTGAAGTGGTACTGGGCGGTGACGGGCTTGGAGGTGGCAAAGCCGCGATCGCGGTACAGCGTCGTACCCCGCACCCCAAAGATGGTGCTGCCCTTCACCGGCTTTTTGCCGGTGCCCACGTAATCACTTTCCCAGGTAACGGTGGTGCCGCAGATCAGGGGTTTGGCGGGGTCTAGCTGGTGCATTTCGGCCAGTTCAATTAGCTGGGGGGCGCCTGCCTCTAAGAATGCGATCGCGATCTGGCTGACCACTTCCTGGGTTTCGCCACTCTTGAGGGTGTAGTAGCGGCGCTCCGATCGCCAGTCTCCGGCGGTGTCTCGAAAGAAAGCCTGTACCAGAGGCTCAGCTAAAATGCGGGCGGTATCAGCGGAGAAAGGCATAGTCACTCGTCCAGGCAAAGGGCATAAGGTAGTGAAAGTCAATCCACAAAGGTGGATTTGTTAATTTTCTTAACGTCGAGTTTTTACATCATAGGCGGTGAAGATGGGTTCGGCAATCACTCGTCCGGGTCATTTAGCGCACCTGTGGGCTCAGGCTGCCGCCGATTTTACGCGGTCTATCAGCAGATTCTGTAAGCATTAATACTTAAGGTGTGCGATCGCTGAATATCAGCCTGAGGTCTTGGTTACCCCACTCGCAACCCTGGTACCGTATAAGTTAGCGAGCATCCCTGGGGCTAACACGATGGATTTGGCCGACATCACCTACTTTTTTGACTGCTGCATCGGTCAGTGGTCGATCGAGCGCACCTACCACTACCTCACCCACCAGGAGATCGAGCGATCGCATACCGATTTTCGAGTCGAGGCCATTACCCCCGAACTGCGGCGCAAGGTGCTGGCCGACAACGGCTACGACCCCGTCGAGAACATTGACCAGCTGCCTGGCTTCCAGCTCGCCTTTCGCACCGTCTCCGATAGAGGCGAAGAAGTCACCCAGGAGCTGCGGGCACTATTTGTGCCCAAGCACCAGGAGGGAACGGTGCTGAGCGGCGACTACCTGCGCGATCGCGCCTACGAAGAAGAACGGCCCATCGTGTCCAGCTTTACCTATAACCAGAGCAACCGCGAGCTGCTCATGACTACCCCCTACACAAAGGTCGTTTCGGTCGACTCCATTCTGCTGGTCAACCCCAACATGCGCATTCGCCGCATTCTCAACTACCAGCGCCCCCCGGAGGGAGAGGCGATGGATACCCTGGTGCTGGTCGGGTTTGGGGTCGAGCAAAAAGTGGGGTAAGCCATGCTAGTTCTTCTAAAAATAATGTGCTGATCACAACCCAAGCTGGGTTGTGATCAGCACAACTTTAAAAATGCGGATGGCGAGACTCGAACTCGCACAGCGTAAGCCACACGCCCCTCAAGCGTGCGTGTCTACCAATTCCACCACATCCGCTGGTGATGATCTGAGCTGTGCTTAACGGGCGCACTGAGGGAAACTGCGGCCCAAGCGATCGCTCAGATATATAAGAGTAAACCATAATGGTCCCCTTGTAAGGGCAGATTTTCAGCAAATATTGTCGCACCAGTGCCTTGTCGACACCGCATGTAGAATCAGCGACCGTCATCATCGTATGATGCTGATTATGGTCAGTTGCAGTGGTGGGCTGGGATTGCTTAGCTAGGCTGCCAACGCCAAAACTCAATGGTCTCTTGCTATTTGCCCTACGTACATGCGCTTTTCCAAGATATTGATTGCCAACCGGGGAGAAATTGCGCTACGCATTCTCCGGACCTGTGAAGAAATGGGCATAGCCACCGTTGCAGTTCACTCCACGGTCGATCGCCACGCCCTGCACGTGCAGCTGGCCGATGAGGCCGTCTGTATTGGCGAAGCGCCCAGCCAAAAAAGCTATCTCAACATTCCCAACATCATTGCTGCCGCGCTGACCCGCAACGCCAGCGCCATTCACCCCGGCTACGGATTTTTGGCTGAAAATGCCCGCTTTGCCGAAATCTGTGCCGACCACCAGATTATCTTTGTCGGCCCCTCCCCCGACTCCATTCGCAAAATGGGCGATAAGTCGACCGCCAAAGAGACCATGCAAAACGTAGGCGTGCCAACGGTGCCCGGCAGCGGTGGCCTGCTCACCGATGAAACTGAAGCCTATAAAGTGGCCAGCGAAATTGGCTACCCGGTCATGATCAAAGCCACTGCCGGGGGCGGCGGGCGCGGCATGCGCCTGGTCAACAGCGAGGTCGACCTGGTCAAAGCCTTTATGGCGGCCCAGGGTGAGGCCCAGGCCGCCTTTGGCAACGCTGGCGTCTATATGGAAAAATTTATCGATCGCCCCCGCCACATCGAGTTTCAGATTTTGGCCGACAGCCACGGCAATGTCGTCCACCTGGGCGAACGCGACTGCTCAATTCAAAGGCGGCACCAAAAGCTGCTCGAAGAAGCGCCCAGCCCTCGCCTGACCCCAGAGCAGCGCGAAAAAATGGGGGCTGCCGCCGTTCTCGCCGCCCAATCGATTAACTATGTGGGGGCAGGCACTGTCGAGTTTCTGGTTGATAGCCAGGGCAACTTCTACTTTATGGAGATGAACACCCGCATTCAGGTCGAGCACCCGGTCACCGAAATGATTACGGGCATCGACCTGATTGCCGCCCAGCTCACCATCGCCCAGGGCGAAAAGCTGCCCTTCACCCAGTCAGATATCCAAATTCGCGGCCATGCGATCGAGTGCCGCATCAACGCCGAAGACCCCGACCACAACTTTCGCCCCAACCCCGGTCGCATCAGCGGCTATCTGGCCCCCGGCGGCATGGGTGTGCGGATGGACTCTCACGTCTACACCGACTACGAAATTCCGCCCTACTACGACTCGCTGGTGGGCAAGCTGATTGTGTGGGGGCCAGATCGCCCTGCCGCTATCCAGCGCATGCGCCGCGCCCTGCGGGAGTGCGCCATCACCGGATTGCCGACCACCATCGGCTTCCACCAAAAGGTGCTCGAAAACGCCAACTTCATTAGCGGTGATGTCTACACCAATTTTGTCGTCGAAATGATGGCCATCAAGTAGCTCAAACGTGGACAACGGGAGGGTGCGTTAGGCGACCAAAATCCTCCTCGCCAATAAACGCTGACCTGATGTCCGCCGTAACGCACCACTCACGAAAAGAGAAAATTGCTGCAGGACTAACCTGCTTCAAGACCCGGATTGGAGTTCTCGCGGTCAAAGCTGTGGTGGGCTACGGCCATGCCAAAGGCTGGAGGGCTAAGCAGAGCTCGTTTTAAGCCTACCCACCCTACGGCAAGCTATCCATCCACCCATCCACCCCCTCTACCCAATCATCCGCAGCAGCCCCTGCTGCCCCACCAGAATCTCGCGCAGCAGCGTGACGATGCCGACCCAAATCACCGGGGCAATGTCAACACCGCCAATCGGGGGTACCAGCTTGCGCATGGGAGCAAGGAACGGCTCGGTGGGCCAGGCCACCAGGGCAAAGGGCAGCTTAGAGAGGTCGGCCTGAGGATACCAGGTGAGCACAATGCGAAAGATGAACAGCAGGGTCATCAGCCCCAGCAGCAGGCCCACGCCAATAGTCAACACTTGTGTAGCGGCCACGGTCAACCCTCCAAAAATTCGCCGTTGCAGTGTGTGCCAGTAGCCAGTTCGCTTACGGAATGAGCCATTTGCCACCAGCAAAAACTGGGGCGGTGAACTGGCGCATAGCCATCGCTTGAGACACACCGGAACGGTCTAACAGTCCTGGCGATGGCTGATGGCTATATGTACAATTCTAAAGCCTTACTCAGCTTATTCCTGGCGCTGGGATGGCTAAGCTCAGGCAATTCTTGCGATCGCCGCTCCAGGGCTATGGGCAGGGGGCCTAACTTGATCAATAATGATCAGTAATAATTTGTCTAAATCGTTATCAGGACAAGGACATATGACACCGTCTTTAGCCAACTTCTTGCTCAGCCTTCTAGCTGGGGCCGTGATTATTGTTGTACCGGCCAGCGCTTTCCTGTTTTTTGTAAGCCAGCGCGATAAGATTCAGCGCAGCAGGTAAAGGGTTGGTCCCCCGATATAGGTCTGGGGGCACAATTTACTGGTTTTGCGATCGGGAACCCTGCGGGCGTTCCCGATTTTTTCGTTAAGTCAGCTAGAATTGACATGTTCGGTTGGCAGAGGCGTCTTAAGAGGAATTTGCCGTGAATTTTGGTACCCCCGTCCCCCTGCTGCTGGGCATCTTTATGGTGATCTGCGCTGTGGCTCTGTTCTTTTTAGACCGGCTCAAGCCCGGCTACGAGCGCGACTCCGATAAGGTCTATGCCATTTTGTTCTTGCTGTCAGGGGTTTTTCTACTTGCCAACCTGAACCTGGATGTCCTCTCTTCCTTTCAGCAAATGCTGATGGTGGGCATGCTGGTGTCGCTGATGATTCAAAACATCAACTCTAGAGTTCCGGTTGCTCTACGCTCTGGCCCGCCAGACGGGGGCGACTACGGCGGCGGCTATCGGCCACCCAGTCGAGGCGGACGTCCTCCCGCCTATGCGCCCGACAATCGCACCAACCTACGGGCTGAGCTCGATCGCCGC
>PYGV01000015.1 GCA_003022385.1 filamentous cyanobacterium CCP3
GGACTGCCGCATTGAGTTCTCCAGGGTCGTTACATTCTCATATTGAGACTGCTATGAGTTTTCTGCACCACCAAGCCTGTAATGCACTGGGATGTGGCGACTGGCGAGCAGGTGTTGAAAGGCGACGCGGTGCATTGCTGCAAAACGACTGGCTTGGGCAAGGGTAAGCTTTTCACGCTGAAAGAGCATGACAGCGATCTCCTGACGCATTTCAGCTGCAGTCATGCGAGTTGAAGCTAGGATTTCATCAGGGACAACAACGCTCATAGCCCAGTTTCTCGCTACTTTCCCTATTGTAGGCTTATGGAGCAATTCACTGGCGGTTGTCTGTGCGGCAACGTCCGACTTGTGGCAACCGGGCCGCCAAACCGAGTTGGCCTCTGTCACTGTCTCGACTGCCGCAAACACCACGGAGCCCTTTTTTACGCCGCCGCAATCTTCCCCCAGGCTGCCGTAACCATTGAAGGCGAAACCCGCGACTACAACGGGCGATGCTTCTGCCCTCGCTGTGGCTCATCCGTCTTTGCCTGCGCCGCCGCCGAAATCGAAGTGCACCTGGGCTCCCTTGATGCCCCCGACCAACTGATGCCCACCTACGAAAACTGGACTATCCGTCGCGAGTCGTGGCTGCCGCCGTTTCCGCTGGTGAGGAGGTATGAGCGCGATCGCGACGCCACCAGTAACGGTTTTGTTGGGTTTCGCTAACGCAACAAAACCTACAGGAGCATCAGGGTCTCAAGGGTTTGGTCAGTCATTAGGCCATTGTCAGCCATCGGTAGTGCTATAGCTAACACGTTGATAAAGCAAACAGACGAAAAACTTAGGATAGTGCCGAAACTGTCTACTGCTCCTTATTTTGCCGTTAGTCTGTTCCTCATATAGAAACAAGACGTTGAAGCGTAAAGTCGATTGAAGCGTGTTTAGTAGGCTATGCTACGATGCGTCTACTTTAATTGAACCCGTGAGGAAACGAAAACATGGAAAACCAGAGCCCGCCTTCGTTTCAGAAACAGCCCGGCTTAAAAAGCATATTGCCGACCATCTTCAGCGCCATCTCAGTCGCAATGACCCTCTGGATCGCCTACCAGAATACACAGGTTCAGCCCAAGATCGACGAGATCAGCGATCAGGTACAGCAGATCAGGGGCCAGGTCGAGCAAACGGGCGGCGGGGTAGCCACACTACAGCAAATGGATGAAGCGCGAAAGATGGAATTGTTCAGGCAGCTGACTGAAAATAGGAACAACCAAGAGGATGTGCTGAGAGCCTTCCAAGAAGTTTTTCCTGAGGATGAGTTTTGGTTTAATGAGGAGCTAGGTCAACCTAGGATCAACACTGCCCCTTAGCCCAGATGTATAGCTTCACCTGTTGCTGATTTGATTGTTGCTATTCTCAATCGGCACCTGCGCGACTACGTGCGCACAACGCCCGTTACCCTGCAAATTCCTGACCAGGCAGGCATCGAACCCGACCACTGTTTTTGGCTCAACAACTGGGCAGTGGTAAGCGGCAAAAGCCAAATTGACTTGGCCACTGATCCGCCACCAGTCAAACAGAGACTAGCCAGTTTTTCTCCGCTCTTGCAATTCCAGGCCATTATCAATAGGTAATTGCAGCTGTTGATAATGGTGTCAGTCCTCCTAGAGCAATTTTATCAAGTATCCAAATTGCGTAGCTTGACGCGCCGCAGTATGTTAACCCTCGTTGCGTTATGCTTGGCTTGATTGTCCAGGGTTGAGTTGAATCAGCCTACCTGCTAAAGGTAGATGAAATATGAATCGGTCAGGAAAGCTCTTCTTCTTTTGCGGCAAAATGGCGGCAGGCAAATCAACCCTCGCCAAGAAAATTGCGCAGCGCGAAGACGCGGTTTTGATGGTGCAAGACGAGCTGCTGACCACCTTATATCCGGGCGAAATTTCAGACATCCCCGACTTTATTAAATATTCATCCAGACTGAGGGATGCCCTGACGCCGCACATCGTTTCACTGCTTTCCAAAGGAATCTCGGTTGTACTCGACTTTCCTGGCAACACCCAAAATCAGCGCGCCTGGTTTCGGCAGCTATTCGAAAGCGCCAACGCCGAGCATGAGTTGCACTATGTCGATGTACCTGATGAATTGTGCAAGCGCCAGCTGCGAGAGCGAAGCAAGGATCTTCCCGCAGGTTCAGCGTTCACCAGCGATGCTGAGTTTGATGCCATCACGGCCTACTTTCAGCCCCCCTCAGACAACGAAAACTTCAACATCATTCTCCATCGGCGTGCTTAGGAACGTGGAACTTTTAAGGTGCAATTCTTGTAGGTCAGGCATCTTGCCTGACCGTGGACAGCCGAGACGGCTATCCCACATTATTTGATTCGCGATCCTTAACCCTGAATTACTCCAGCACAGTGCTGTGTATCTGGCCAAAGCGCGAACAGGCTGACAGGTCTAAAATGGAGGCACACACCGCGCCTCATCTTCCCCCCATCCCCATGCTCGACCCCCGCATTCCCGCTGGCCCGCTGAACCAAAAATGGAGCGACTTCAAAGACCACTGTCGCCTGGTCAGTCCAAAGAATAAGGCCAAGCACACCATTCTCATTGTCGGCACCGGCTTGGCAGGGGCCTCGGCGGCAGCCACTCTGGCTGAGCTGGGCTACAACGTCAAAAGCTTCTGCATTCAAGACTCGCCCCGCCGCGCCCACAGCATTGCCGCCCAGGGGGGCATCAACGCCACCAAAAACTATCCTAACGACGGCGACAGCGTGTGGCGACTGTTCTACGACACTATCAAAGGCGGCGACTACCGCTCTCGCGAAGCCAATGTGCACCGGCTGGCAGAGATCAGCAGCGGCATTATCGACCAGTGCGTCGCCCAGGGCGTACCCTTCGCGCGGGAGTACGGTGGCCTGCTCGACAACCGCTCCTTTGGCGGGGCGCAGGTGTCGCGCACCTTCTACGCCAAGGGGCAGACCGGGCAGCAGCTGCTGCTGGGGGCCTACAGCGCCATGATGCGTATGGTGCAGGCGGGCAAAATTGAGGTCTATTCTCGCCGCGAAATGCTGGAGCTGGTGGTCGCCGACGGCAAGGCGCGGGGCATTGTGGTGCGCAACCTGGTGACGGGGGAACTGGAGCGCTACGCCGGAGATGCGGTGCTGCTGTGTACGGGCGGCTACGGCAACGTGTACTACCTCTCAACCAATGCGAAGAACTCCAACGTGACGGCGGCCTGGCGCTGCTATCGGCGGGGGGCCTACTTTGCCAACCCCTGCTACACGCAGATTCACCCCACCTGCATTCCGGTGTCGGGCGATTATCAATCTAAACTCACGCTGATGAGCGAGGGGCTGCGCAACGACGGGCGCGTATGGGTGCCGCTAAAGCCGGGGGATACTCGTCATCCCGACGACATCCCCGACGCCGATCGTGACTATTACCTAGAGACCCGCTACCCCGCCTTTGGCAACCTGGTACCTCGGGACGTGGCCTCGCGCAACGCCAAGGCGATGACTGACGAGGGGCGCGGCGTGGGCGACACGGGGCTGGCGGTGTATTTGGATTTTCGAGATGCGATCGCCCAGCAAGGCCGCAATACCATTGCCGCCCGCTACGGTAACCTGTTCGACATGTACCAGCGCATCTCGGGCGAAAACCCCTACGAAACGCCGATGCGCATCTACCCCGCCGTCCACTACACCATGGGCGGCCTGTGGGTCGACTACCACCTGATGAGCACGATTCCCGGTTTGTTCGTGCTGGGCGAGGCCAACTTCTCAGACCACGGCGCCAACCGGCTGGGGGCCAGCGCCCTTATGCAGGGCCTGGCGGATGGCTATTTCGTGATTCCCTATACCCTGGGCGACTACATTGCCGGGCAGTCTTTGCCCGCCGTCTCCACCGACGACGACGCCTTTGGGGAAGCCGAGGCCAGCGCCAAAGCCCGCATTACCAAGCTGCTGAGCATCCAGGGCAGCAAAACCGTGATGGAGTTTCACCGCGAACTGGGCCGCATCGTGTGGGACTACGTGGGTATGGCGCGGAACCGGGAGGGGCTGGAGAGCGCGATCGCCCAGATTCAAGACCTGCGGGCTGAGTTTTGGCAAAACCTCAAAATTCCCGGCGAGGCCAACACCCTGAACAAAAACCTGGAGTTCGCCGGGCGCGTAGCCGACTTCATGGAGCTAGCCGAGCTAATGGCGCGGGACGCTCTGCAACGGGAAGAATCCTGTGGCGGCCACTTTCGCGAAGAATATCAAACCCCCGACGGCGAGGCGAAACGCGACGACGAGCACTATGCCTTTGTAGCGGCGTGGGAGTATGCGGGGGAAGGGCGATCGCCCCAGCTGCACCGCGAAGATCTCGACTTTGAGAATGTGCAGCTCACCCAGCGCAGCTACAAGTAGCACCAAATCTAGACCGCACAGCCCCAACCCCAAAAAGGTCGCCCTGTAGGGGCAAACGGTATTACCCGCCCCAACTGGGGATAGCCAAGGCGGATTCAGGATCAAACCGTGCTTGGGCCGCCATATCTCGGAACGTTAAGACCCAGACCTCAGGGCTTAGGAGCCGAGGGTGGCAGGCCTTCCAACACAACCAGGGCCTCAGTTACCTTTTTAACCAGGGGGGCCGCTACAGTTGACCCATAGGCGTCATCGCCCTGGGGTTCATCGATAATGGCCAGCACCACGTAGCGGGGTGCATCGATAGGCAAAATACCGACAAAGCTGGTTACCCGCCCTCGGCCATAGCCTCCAGAGGCGGTGGCCTTTTGGGCCGTGCCGGTCTTGCCCCCGACTCGGTAGCCGGGCAGCTTGGCAGGGCTGCCGGTGCCGCTGTCTACCACGGCTTCCATCATGCTGAGTACCTGCTGCGTGGTTTGGGGCGAGAAAATAGACTTGGGCTCGGGCCGCTCTGGAGTCCAGACCTCGCGGCCATCGTCGGTCTCCATACCGCTCACCACGTGGGGAATAACCAGCTGGCCGCCGTTAGCGAGGGTAGCCTGTAGCTGCATCATCTTAATCGGCGACAGCGAGAAACCCTGACCAAAGGCTGTGGTCGCCGACTCTACTTTGCTTTTGACAAACTGCTCGCGGTCTTTCATTTGACCGGCGGCTTCGGCGGGCAGGTCGATGCCTGTAGCCTGGTCAAGGCCGAGGCGCTGTAGCCAGGTGTAGTAGTCAGCAGCGGGCATTTTTTGCATAATCCGCACCATGCCGACGTTGCTAGAATACTTCAGCACATCGGTGATCGAAATTGGCCCTCGCCCGCCAGCGGTGGCGTAGTCGTGGTTTCTAATCTTCCACTCGCCAAACTGCATCTGGCCACTGTCGTTGACCAGTTCGTCTGGGGTGATTAATCCGGTTTCGAGGGCGATCGCAATATTAATCGGCTTAAAGGTCGACCCCGGTTCATAGAGATCGCTAACTACCCAGCTTCTGAGGTCGCTGAGGTCAGCCTTGTAGTACTGGTTAGGGTCGTAGGTAGGCACGCTGGCCAGAGCCAGCATTTCGCCGCTGTGAGCATCCATCACCATGACGGTGCCTCGCTTGGCGTGGTGGCGATCGACAGTCGCCTGTAGCTCCTGCTGCGCCGATCGCTGTAGCCGACTGTCGAGGGTGAGGCGCAGACTGACATGGCCAGCCAGCAAAGGATCGCTCAAAGCCGCAGTGGCCTCTGGGTTGCCAGCTGCTTGGCTATCAGTGGCCGGGTCGGGGGGCGCCGCCGATGCTGCGGTTAGCAGCTTCACCGGAGGGCCGTAGACCTCAGCTTCAGAGTCGGTCTCGCTCTGGGGCGATTCTGCCACGGGGGGAACCAGGGAGAGCTGATCCTGGTAGGCAATTTCTAGCCCGGCCTGGGGCTGGCCTTCAACATTTACAAACCCGACAACGGGGGCAAACAAATGCTGCTGGGGGTAAAACCGCTGCTGCTGGGGTTGCAGCTCCAACCCGTTCAGGCGCAGGGCGCGAATGTGGTCAACGGTGGCTTCGCTCAGCCCATCGACGAGCCGAATACCCGTCGGCTGGCGACTGAACTGGCTGAGTAGCTTAGATTCTGATGTTTCCAGGAGGGGGCTTAGGGCAACCGCCACCTCCTGCATCGTCAGGTCAAAGAGGCGAGGATGGGCGTACAGGGTATAAACCACTCGGTCGACAGCCAGCACGTTGCCCTGGCGATCGATCATTGAGTGGCGCACCTGCCGTTGCACAGAGGGCAAAAGCCGCTGCTGCTGAGCCAGACTGGCCAGGTGATCGCCCTGGGCTAGCTGTAGCCAGGCCAGCCGCCCTGCGATCGCCAGCAGCGACAGCACCAGCAGCCCCCACACCATAAACACCCGCACTCGGGTCGTCGCCGGGTTAAAGGCGACGACAGCGGGGGGGCGAGTTCGTTTACGGCGACGACGGCGAGCAGAGTAGGCAGAACTAGCCATGGAGCAACAGCAGGTAAAGAATGGGCTAGCGCTTAGTACCCCAGGGGTACGTCCACCTTGGGCAGGACAAATCGATTGACTACCGAAGCGGGCACTTGAGCTGAAGCAGCTGCTTGAGGGGTGGGCTTTAGAAAAATGACGTTACCCGGCTGAGGGGGTTGAAACCCCATCTCAGCGACTTCGACCTGATGAGCCAGGTGATTTTTGAGCACTTCATTGGCGGTAGTAAGCTGCTGCTCACTGCGCTGTAGTCGATTGAGCTGTTGATTGGCCTGATTGAGCTGGCGGTTGATGTAGACCGAGGTGCCATAGCTGAGCAGGGTGAGAGTCACCAGCGATACCGCCAGAGCCGAGGTGACCAGGTGCAGCTGAGACAGCCGCCGCACTAGCGGACCAGGTGCATCTACACCCGGTGCTGTAGGCAGTAGGGCGGGCGCAGAAACCCTGGGTCTGGTTTCCGCGGGTAGAGCGGCAGCACTCTGGCGCGAATTAAGAGCTGTTGCTGCCCTGGTCCGAGATGGCACCGGACGAGGCACATAGGATTTCAGCGCAGCAGACATAGACGACCCACACCAGTAGCGAAACTGAAGTCAGGATACTGCATTCTGAAAAATTTGAGCCATTGCCCGGCAAAACTGCCTCAAGCTATGGAATCTATAGCTTAGTACCGCACTCTGAGCAGAAATTGCTGGTCGAAGCGTTTTGGTGACCGCAGCTGACACAGGGATCCAGCCCGTTGTCTGCTCCAATACCGTGCACTTCGGGCAGGCCAATCATCTGGTGGTTCCCCTTGCCGGGAGCGACCATGGGGTAGCAGTTTTCGTCGCGGCGCACGCGCACATCCAGCAGCACAGGGCCGTTGTGGGCCAGCATGGTGGCAACAGCGGTGCTCAGATCGTCGCGATCGCGCACCACCATCCCCTTAATGCCGTAGGCCTGGGCCAGCAGCTCAAAATCAGGCATGCCAATTTCCATATTGGAAGACGAATAGCGCTCGCCGTGGAAGGCCTGCTGCCACTGGCGCACCATGCCCTGCCAGCCGTTGTTAATAACGACGGTTTTGACCGGAATGCTGTACTGAGCCAGGGTGCCCAGCTCCTGCAGGTTCATTTGAAAGCTGGCGTCGCCGCTGATGCAAATCACCGTTTCGTTGGGCAGCGCCACCTGCACGCCCATTGCGGCTGGCATGCCAAAGCCCATCGTGCCCAGTCCGGCGCTGGATACCCATTGACGCGGACCGTTCTTTAAGAACTGAGCCGACCACATCTGGTGCTGGCCCACATCAGTTGTGTAATAAGCGTGGGGAGCCTGGGTAGCCAGCTCAGTGATCACCTCCTGGGGAGACAGCACATCGGGGTAGGTGGGCACCGTCAGAGGATAGTCGCGCTTCCAGCGGTCAATGCGATCGCGCCAGGCCGCTGTCTGGTTAGGGGGCGGCAGCTGGTTCTCCTCCTCCAGGCGGTTGAGCAAATGGGTCAGCACCTGCTTAACGTCGCCCACAATCGGCACCTGAGGGGTACGGTTTTTGCCCACCTCGGCCGGGTCAATATCGATGTGAATGACCTGGGCGCGAGAGGCAAACTCGTCGAGCTTGCCGGTGACGCGATCGTCAAAGCGTGCCCCTACCGCAATCAGCAGATCACACTCGCTAACCGCAAAGTTGGCGTAGGCGGTACCGTGCATGCCCAGCATGCCCAGGGCCAGCGGATGGTGCTCGTCAAAGGCCCCCTTGCCCATCAGCGTAGTCGTCACCGGAATTTGGAAGTACTCTGCCAGGCGGCGAATTTCAGCGTGGGCACCCGCCGTAATAGCACCGCCGCCGACGTACAGCAGCGGCCGCTCACTCTGGCGCAGCAGCCGCAGGGCCGGGTTAATCTGGCGCGTATTGCCCTTAACCGTAGGCTTGTAGCCGGGCAGATTGACCTGCCCAGGCTCGACTGGCACATAGTCAAACTCCGCCAGACCGATATCTTTAGGAATGTCAATCAGCACCGGGCCGGGCCGACCCGTCTGAGCAATATAAAAGGCCTCCGCCACCATTCGAGGAATTTGGTCGGGGGTGCGGGCGACGTAGGAATGCTTGACCAGCGGCAGGGTAATGCCAAAAATATCGGTTTCCTGAAAGGCATCGCTGCCGATCGCATGGCTGGGCACCTGCCCCGTAATCACCACCATCGGCACCGAGTCCATTTGGGCAGTAGCGATCCCGGTGACCAGGTTGGTGGCCCCAGGGCCAGAGGTGCCAAAGCAAACCCCTACTTTCCCAGTCGCGCGGGCGTAGCCATCGGCGGCGTGGGCACCCCCCTGCTCGTGGCGCACCAGAATGTGGCTAATGCCCCCTGCGGCCTCGGCCCGGTACAGCTCATCGTAGATGGGCAAAATGGCCCCACCGGGATAGCCAAAAATATGTTCTACCCCGTGCCGTTTGAGGCTGTCGATCAGGGCAAAGGCCCCGGAGGCGCGGCGCACGAGAACACTGTTAGGAGCGGCAATGGGAGTCGTCATAGCGGCGGGTGCTTGGGTTTGGCTAGGGCTAGAGTGCATTGCTTAAGAAGAAAATTAGGTTGCGAACATTTTCTCCCTCGGGCCACACGGGCAGTGAAAGGCTCACCGCCGCTGCTTTACAGGAATGATGCTGCTAAATGCTGTTAAATGAGAAACATTTCTCCTTATATTAGCAGCAGAGGCTGGAGTCTTTATGGCCCCAGGGGCTACTACTTTAGGCCACTAGTTATGAGCTGTTGATAATCAGCTGATGGTAAAGCTCTGGCCACGGGCTTGATAGCGGTGTATGGCCGCTTGCGATCGCTGGCACAGAAAGTCGGCAGCGCTCAGCCTCTGCCGTTGCCCACCTGACTCTGTTGCCCAGCCAGTGACCATCTGGGGCTGGCGCCATAGCGTCAGGTGGGGCACCGCTGGCTCGGCGTAAAAATCGAGATCCCCTGCCCCTAGCCAGCGAGAGGTGCCGTGGGTAAAAGCGTCATGGCTGAGCCGGTAAGTGGGCACCCCTGGGTCGCGCGGCACTCCCCAGCCATCCACCATGAACAGAGCCAGCACAGAGCCCCGGTGGCGCTGCCAGTGGGTCGCCAACGCCGCCGCCCCCACACAGCCCGCGCTAAACGCCCAGATCACTAGCGCTGGCGCTACGCCCTCAAGGGTGGAGCTAGCTAGGACCGTACTGTCTAAGTGATTCTCAAGCGTTTGGCGGAGGGCAAAGGGTGAGAGTACCCCAAGAGAGCCTGGTACGCAGACAACCTCGCTGAGCTGGCTCAAACCCTGATCTTGGGCAACGGTAGCGAGTATTTGCCCGGTGTAGCTAGGCGGGTGCATGCCTCCACAGATCAGTAAAACAACTGGCTGTAAGGCCAACGTCACCTCCAACACCATCAGCTGAACGAATCCTAGAGCCACCATCAATCAGGCTGTCCTGGGTTTAGATTGCTCCACCCTACCTCAGCCCTACCATAAACAACAGATCAAGGCTTTCAGCGATTCAGAACCACCTGCAACCAAGAATAACCACCCAAATAATCACCCTATGTAACAACCCAGAGAGACCAACACTCCTGCCGAAAACAACAAGGATTGAGAAACAATTCACTTTACGTAGTTTTCATAATCACCCGAAAGAGAATAATTATTTTTTTCTAAAACTTAAGTAGGACCATCATCACTGTCGAGTTTATATAGGGAATACCTGATGGAGGTGGGATGGGTTTCGCTTCAGCACTTTAAGACAGTTTAACTTTTTGACGTTGGCCACCTCTTCAAGTCAGATCTTGAGCTCAGTAGTCCCGGTTTAAACGATTAATGTTTTACCGTTTCGTTTTTTTACTGCCTTTCCTAAGCTGTTTGGTCTGATCCCTGACCTAAACAGTCGCATCAATCCCTGACCTCGCCATAAGCTTTCCTGGAGTTTGATCAAATGACCCAAACGATTGTCAACCTAACTTTACCCATCGTAACGGATAAGATCGACGACATTTTAGCCGCCTACCCTCTTTACGAGTATCGTCAGGTTTTTGCTGTTCCTGAACTGCGTCAAAAACTAACGGCGTATGTTTTGGCGCGGCTGCCGGTAGTCTACGTCACTATGGATAGGGGTGCTGCCTGCGACGTGACATCGACCGGGCACTGCTATTCCTCTGAGCAGCACGACCAAATTAATCGGCTCATTCACCAGGGCATTGATGCCCTGCTGGGTCGGCCCGAAATCTGGCAGCGACGGCCCAGCACGGAACGTGTCGAGGCTGAATCTGTGCCATCCAGCTGGTTCGGCTAGCTGATTCGGTTGAGAGTGTTCCAACTCCAGGCAGCCCTCCAGGGTTTCACCGCGAGTGACCCAAGGAGACGATTTAACGTCTTCATACACAAGGATGCTGTTTTAGGTGGAAAACTCTAGGGAATGGCCGGGTTTCCGTTCGGTTCTACCCATAGCTCAATCGATAGCTAAAGGCGTAGTCTCGTAATAGATGGCGGGTTGGCTTAAATAGACGACCCGCAAACTGTGGCCTCGGTGCCGCAGCTAATCTATCGCAGAGACAGGTGACGCCTTGGTGCAGCAGTTTCTACCGCTTAGCGCATTACTCAATGAGCAGCAACCCCCCGCGATCGCCGGGGCAGAGGCTACCCATTGGCAGTCTGGCGCTGCTCTAGATCCATCTGGTGGTAGCTTTAACGAGGCTCACCTACAGGCTGAACACGAGTGGTTGGGGGGGGTGACGGCCCTGATTAAGCTGCTGCTCGAACTCCCTCCAGACTCCGATTTGGACTCAGATTCGGGTTCACCGGCTGCCGGTACCCTGATGCCCCTGATGGGGGGCGTGCTGTCTGGGCCGTTTCCGGTGCTGCCCGATCGCCTGATGGGGCAGCGGCTCTCCCACTGGCTGCTGGTGCCGGAGCCGCTTGAGAAAATTCTGGCGGTGACGCGCCCTCTACTGCCGGGGCAGGGGCAGAGGGAGACTAATGGCCCTGCCTGCGATTTGCAAATGGTGCCTCTGGCTAACCACGATCCGCTGATTGGTGAGCGGTTTTGTCTATTTCTGACCCATCGGTTTAGCCTGCTGTTGGTGTTAGGTTACGCTGCTAATGGGCTACCCCAGTTTCAGTTCACCTTTGACCCAGAGGTGGTGGGCCAGGGATGGCAGCAGCTGCGCGATCGCGTTTCTGCCACCCGACCACCCTTGACAGACGCCCTAGATCGCCTCCTTGATCAATTTCCCCCCGTTGCTCCCGACTATCGGCTGGTCACGCGCTACAGCCAGCTGCTTTTAGCCCAGCTGCGCCAGCGGTTTCAGCCTGAGACGAGTGCCGGTTTTCATCCTCCAGCCAGCATTATGCCTGCCCTGGCGCTGCCCGGTCGCCCCACATTAGCGGCATTTCAGACTGACCCCAGCCCTCATGTTCAAGTTGGGTTAAACCAGGCTGCTTTTGCTGAATCAGAGCCGGTCCCTGCGGCTGAAGAAAGCCCCGACACCGAGCTGCTGAAGGCGATGGCTCACGAAATTCGCACGCCGCTGACCACTATTCGCACCCTGACGCAATCGCTGCTCAAGCGCAAAGATATCGGCGGTGAGGTGGCCAAGCGCCTGCAGCAGATCGATCGGGAGTGCACCCAGCAGATCGACCGCTTTAGCCTGATCTTTCGCGCCGTAGAGCTAGAGACTGACCACGCGCCCAGGCGGCGATCGCCCCTGTCGGCAATTTCCCTCAACCAGCTGTTTGACGACGCCATTCCCCGCTGGCAGCAGCAGGCCAGCCGCCGCAACCTGAGTTTGACGGTGAATGTGCCTCCCTGCCTGCCGATGGTCAACAGTGACCCGGCCATGCTGACCCAGGTTTTGACCGGGCTAATTGACCGCTTTACCCACAGCCTCCCCCCCTACAGCCACATTGAGCTAGCGGTGACGCTGGCTGGCCACCAGCTCAAGCTTCAGTTTCAGTCACAGCCTCCCGATAGCGATGGTGCCCAGGCTCAGGCTCAGAGTGACCCCTTTGCATCGCCCTTTAAGGCGCTGGGGCAGCTCCTCATGTTTCAGCCTGAAACCGGCGGCCTGAGTCTTAACCTCAACGCCACCAAAAATCTGTTTCAGGCTCTGGGCGGTAAGCTGATTGTGCGGCAGCGCCCCCAGGCCGGGGAAGTGCTAACCGTATTTTTGCCCTTAGAAACCAAAACGCTCTAGCATTTCGGCGCGATCGAGGGCGATCGCGCCGAAATGCAACCGCAATTTCACTGCATTGAGGTATCCGTAGATACTCGTAGACCAATGCGGCCATAGTTGAGCTTGGCTGTATAGATCTAGGGGTTTTTAGCTAAATCAATGTTTTCAAGCCCTAAAACAGGGATTTTTTGAGTATCACTGGGCAATCTCAAACCAAGCTTTTGCGTAAACCAAGTTTGCTGCCATAGGCACGCCTTATCGCCAGGTGTAGCGATGGTCAAGCGCGGTTGCCCAACCCCCCAGGAGACTCCCGATGCTTAAGAATTTCTGGTACGCCGTTGAGTTTAGCGCCGCCGTAACTGGCTCGCCAACGCCCGTAAAGCTGATGGGCGAAAGCTACGTGCTTTACCGGGGGGAGGATGGTCGGGTCGCAGCGATGCGCGATCGCTGCATTCACCGAGGCGCGTCGCTGACGGGGGGCTGGGTCGAAGGCAACTGCATTCGCTGCCCTTACCACGGCTGGCGCTACGAGGCCGACGGCACCTGCGTCCACATTCCCGCCGATGCACCGGGTACTCCGATTCCGAAGCGGGCCAAGGTCGAGACTTTGGCGGTAGAAGAACGCTACGGCATGGTCTGGCTGTTTGTCGGCGACCTGCCCGCCGAGCAACGTCCGCCCATTCCGCCTCTGCCCGAGTACGGCGACCCGGCCTGGCGGATGATTACCGGCGAATATACCTGGAATGCCCACTATACCCGAGTGGTCGAAAGCGGCTTGGATAGCTCCCACGCGCCCTTTGTGCACTCCGTTTTCTTCAATCTGCGCGACGATGCCGAGGTGCCCCCCTACGAGGTGCAGACAGATAACTGGAGCGCCACCGCTCGCACGATCTCAAAGCCGCCCAAGCGGGCCGGGCTGCTGAAGCTAATTGTCAAGCGCGATCGCCCCTTCTCCAGCGCCACCCTCACCGCCCACATGCCCAACATCAACCGCATCCACCTGGATTTCAACTTCCGGGGTTACCAGTACATCTACTTCGCCAGCAACATTCCGGTGGATGAAAACACCACCCTGACCAAGTGGATCGGCCTGCGCAACTTCTTGCCCCAGCCCTGGGCCGACTGGAATTCGCGTAAAAACACCAACGACACCTACCTCGAAGACAAAGCCGTGATCGAGAGCCAGGTGCCCCGCGTGGTGCCCCTGACGGGCGAAATTTTGCTCGCCTCCGACAGCCTGCAACTGGCCTACCGCAAGCTGATTCGCCAGTGCGTCGAGCGCGGCTGGGCTGTGGGCAGTGACTACGGAATTCCTCCGGTTTCTGCTTCAACCAACGGCAACGGCAAAGCTCCGGTGGAAGTTGGCGTTGGGTAGGTCATTTTCCCAAAGATTGTTTGGTGGGCAGTGCCCACCCTACCCATCCACCCATCCACCCATTCATCCTCTTTCCCCAAGCCGCCATGCTCGACAACTTTTGGTACGCCGTAGAACTTAGCCACGAAGTCGGCCCCAAGCCCACATCCCTAAGGCTGTTGGGCCACGACTACGTGCTCTATCGCAATGCTCAAGGAACGGCAATCGCCCTCGACAACCAGTGCGCCCACCGGGGGGCCAGCTTAGCCCTGGGCTGGGTCGAGGGCAACTGCCTGCGCTGCCCCTACCACGGCTGGAGCTATGAATCCGACGGCCAGTGCAGCCACATTCCTGCCGATACGGCGGGTACACCACCGATTCCTAAGCGGGCGCGGGTGCAGGCGTACCCGGTGCAGGAGAAATACGGCCTGGTGTGGCTCTTCGTTGGCAGTCTGGATCTGCCCGCCGATCGCCGCCCGCCAATTCCAGAGTTTCCCCAGTTTGAAGCGCCCGTGCGGCCCGCCACCTACAGCCGCCACGAGTTTGCCGCCCACTTCACCCGCACGATGGAAAACGCCATCGATACCTCCCACGCGCTGTTTATGCACAAGGGGGCGATTGGGGCCAGCAACGCTCCACAGAATACCGAAATTGATGACTACGAAGTAACGGTGAGCGAGTACGAACTAGCTGCCAGTCTGCCCATCAAAGTCAACCGCCTCAACGGCGTAATGCGGTTTGTGCTGCAGCAAGACGACCCCGAAGCCCACAAAACCTACCGTTTTGCGCTGCCCAACATTACCTACTCGGCGGTGCAGTTTGGCCGCTACAAAATCGAGAGCATCATGGTCCACATCCCGGTGGATGACGAGATTACGGTGGTCAAGTCGGTGAATATCCGCAACTTCCTCAACCAGGTGCCGGGACTGGGCCAATGGCTCGACGGCAACACCGCTCAGGTGGGCAACAAAATCATGCAGGAAGACGATGTGGTGGTCAAAACCCAGATGCCCCAGATTGCGCCCTACGGCGACATGCGCCAAGAACTGCTGGTGGCCAGCGATGCCACGCTAATTGCCTACCGCAAGCTGCTGAAGCAGTACGCCGGACCATCGGTACTGCCGGAGGCGGTGCTGCCGGTGGAGCAACCTGCCGGTTAAGCCCATTGAAGCTGGTGGGCAATGCCCACACTACGGCCAGCCAGTGACGCATCACAACTAACCATGGAGCACCCAACGATGTCCATTGCTGAGTTCCCCCTGCAAAACCAAATTTGGGATTGGCACGGCCTACCGATTAACTACCAACAAGCGGGGGGATCTGGCCCTGCCCTGGTGCTGATCCACGGATTTGGGGCCAGCGTTGGCCACTGGCGCAAAAACATGCCTGCTCTGGCCGAGAACCACCGTGTGTTTGCCCTGGATTTGCTGGGTTTTGGTAAGTCGGCTAAGCCTGCCCCTGGGGAACCGCTGCCCTACGACTTTGACACCTGGGGCGCTCAAGTTGCTGATTTTTTGCATCAAGTTGTAGGCGAACCCGCATTTTTAGTTGGCAATTCTATTGGGGGTGTGGTGGCGCTACAGGCGGCGGTGATGAATCCTGAGCAAAGCAAGGGAGTTATCTTATTGGACTGTGCGCTGCGGCAGATCAGCGATCGCAAGCTGCGTACCCAGCCCCCCATGCGCCGCCTAGGTCGCCCTCTGCTCAAAAAAGTGCTACGCAATCGCGCTCTGGTGCACTGGCTATTCGCCCAAATCGCTCGGCCAGAGAGAATCCGCACCGTCCTTCGCACTGCCTATGGCAACCCCGAAGCCGTCACTGACGAACTAATTGAGCTGCTGCTAGAACCCGCTCGCGAACCCGGTGCCGCAGACGTGTTCTGGGCCTTCATTAACAACTTTGACGGTCCACTGCCCGAGGACTTGCTGCCGCAGATCACCTGTCCGGCCCTGATTCTCTGGGGCACCGCCGACCCCTGGGAGCCCATCGTCCTGGGCCGCGAGCTGGCCCACTTCCCTGCCGTAGAAGCCTTCATCCCCCTCGAAGGCGCGGGCCACTGTCCCCAGGACGAAATCCCCGAGGTGGTGAATGGCCACCTGCAAACCTGGGTGGCCCGTCACGCTGCGCCTGCACCCGTTTGTCCATCCGTTCGCAGTTGAGGATCGTGGGTCTGGAGATCGGCGGAAGCGAAGATCTGGAGCTGGGGCCCTGACCCACGCTACGGGATCTGCAACTTCCCTGACTCTCCCACTCCCTACCCATCCTCCCGCTTACCCACCGACCCACCTACTCACCCACCCATCCACCCATCCATCCCTCACCCATGTCTGTAACACCTGTGAATGCCAAGACGCTGTCGGTTCCCCGGCTGGTGTTTGTTTTTATCACTATTTTGTTTGACAAGCTGGGAGAGAGCCTGATTTTCCCAATTTTGCCGTTTTTGGTCGAGCGGTTCAGGTCTGACGCCTTCACGCTGGGGATGCTGGTGTCGAGCTATGCGATCGCCCAATTTATTGCCATCCCGATCATCGGGGCGCTGTCTGACCGCTACGGTCGGCGCCCGGTGATGCTGGTGTGCGTGCTGGGTACGGCCATCTCCTACTTTATTTTTGGTTTCGCCACTACCCTGTGGATGCTGTTTTTCTCCCGCATTCTAGATGGCGCAACGGGGGGAGTCGCGGCTACTGCTCAAGCCTACATTGCCGATATCTCTGCCCCTGAAGATCGGGCCAAAAACTTTGGCATTACTGGAGCGGCCTTTGGCCTAGGCTTTACGCTAGGGCCAGCTTTGGGGGGTGCCCTGGCCAATATCAGCCTCAATTTGCCGGTGTTTGTGGCGGGCAGTATTGCCCTGCTGAACTTTGGGCTGGGCTACTTTGTGCTGGCCGAGTCGTTGGATCAAGAGCACCGCCGCCCCCTGGCCCTGGGCGACCTCAACCCCATCGGCCAGCTCAGCGATATTTTGCGCGATGCCCGCATTCAGGGCCTGCTAATTTCCTTCTTTATCTTTAACTTTGCCTTTGCGGGCTTTAGCAGCATCTTCGTACTGTTTTTGAATACCCGCTACGGCTGGGGGCCAAGCCAGGCGGCGATGGTGTTCTTTTTTATCGGTATTGTCTCAACCCTGGTGCAGGGCGGGCTGATTCGCCAGCTGCTGCCCCGCTTTGGCGAAGCCAAGCTGGCTGTGGCGGGGCTGGTGCTGGTGGTGCTGGCCTTTGGCGGCGTGGTGCTGATTCCGGCAGGCAGTCCGGTGCTGATTCCGGCGCTGTATACCACCCAGGCGCTGCTGGCGCTGGGGGTGGGCTTGGTGATTCCCTCACTACGAGGGCTGATATCGATTCGCGTATCGGCTCAGGAGCAGGGCAAAACCCTGGGCGGCAACCAGGCTTTGCAAAGCGTGGCCTCAATTTTGGGACCGCTCTGGGCAGGCTGGATTTTCGATCGCTCGGGCATGCTTTCCCCGTTCTGGATGGGGGCCCTATTCATGATGATGGCCGTCGGTTTCGCCCTGACTAACCTGCCTCGGCGACGGCTGACAGCCTAACAATTTTGGATTTCGGACTTGTAGGGAGCCTGCCAAACTGTTAGCGATTTTGGTCTGGCCCTCAGCTCCGCCAAATCCAAAATCTAAAATCCAAAACTGGCCCCCTGTTTCCTGGCTTGAGACCACAACACTCCCTGAGGACTTGCAATGACCGGGTTGTTGCCACAACTGGATCGACAGGTTGCCATTCCAGGGATTTTGGGGGGGCTTGGCCCCATGGCCCACGTGCAGTTTGAGCAGCGGCTGATTCAGCGCAATGTGGATCGAGGGGCGAGGGGCGATCGCGATCATCCGGTGTGGGTGCTGATCAACTGCACCACCATTCCCGATCGCACCCAGAGTCTTCAGGGCACCGGGCCAGACTGCACCCCTGAACTGGTGCGCTACGCCCAGATGCTAGAGCGAGCCGGGGCCAGCTTTTTAGTCGTCACCTGCAACACCGCCCACGGGGTCTACGACCAGGTGCAGGCCCAGATCGGCATTCCCTGGATTCATTTGATGGCCTGCACCAGCGGCTACATTCGCCAGGCCTACCCCACCGTGCAGCGGACGGGGGTGCTGGCCACCGACGGCACCTTGCAGTGCGGGCTTTACAGCCGCAGCCTGAGCCAGGTAGGGCTGACGCCAATGGGCTTTGAGCTGTATTCGCCCTGGCAAGAGCAGGTGATGGATGCGATCTACCACCCCGATTGGGGAATAAAAACCACAGGGACTCAGGTATCTACCAAAGCATTGACGGTATTAGAGCAGGCGACAGGCTGGCTCAAAACCCAGGGGGCCGAAGTGGTGATTGCAGGCTGTACAGAACTGTCTGTGGCCTTTGCCCAAATGCCAGCACTGCCGCTGCCCTGGGTAGATCCCCTAGAGGTGGTGGCTGACATCACCCTGGATCTGGCCTGGGGCCACCGTTCTCTGCCGCTCTGGCAAGCTGCCTAGGAGAAGGAATGTGCCAAGAACCAATGATTTAGAACGTTCCATTGGGAACGGGGTAGGACTACGGGGTACAGCAGGCCAGCGGATTAGGTCGCTACTGCTGGGGCTGACGCTCTTTTTAGTCCTCACCCTGGGATTTAGCGGTGGGGCACAGGCGGCTGCTAAAGGATCTGCTGTGGAGACTTCTGCGATCGCGGCTAACCGAACCACCTCTACCGAATCCACTGCGACGCGATCGCCCGCTTCAGTCTCAGCCCCGGCAATACCGGCCATGCCGCCAGATGTGCAGCGCATTCTGGAGCGAGGCAAGCTGACGGTGGCCGTATTGGGGCAGGACAACGCTCCTTTTTTTATGGACGAGCAGGGACAACTCAGCGGCTTAGATATTCAGCTGGCACAAGCTCTGGCAGACCAGTTAGGCGTCAAGTTGGACATCACCCGCTCGGCCCAGACCTTTGATCAGGTGGTCGATGCGGTCTATGGCCAAAAGGCCGACCTGGCGATTTCAAAGATCAGCCGTACGCTCAAGCGGGCGCAGCGGGTGCGGTTTTCGCGGCCCTACCTGCGCATGCGCCAGGGGCTACTGGTCAACCGTCTGCAAATGGCGGAGCAAACCCAGGGGCGATCGATGGTCGAAACCATCCGCGATCTGCGGGGTCAGGTTGGTGTGATCAAGGGGTCGTCCTACGTCGGCTTCTTGAAGCAGAAGTTTCCCCAGGCCAGCATTGTGGAATACCCCGCCTGGGAAGACATTGTAGAGGCCGTGGTGCGAGGCGATATTCTGGCCGCTTACCGCGATGAGCTGGAAATCAAAAAGGTGGTGCGCACCCGGCCCGATGTAGCTCTGCAACTGCAAACCATTGCCCTCACCGACACTCAAGATTCGCTGGCGGTGGTGCTGCCCTGGAGCAGTAGCCACCTGCTGGCCTTTGTCGACCAGTACCTAGATACCCTCACCGCTCAGTACACCGTGGATACGGTGCTTGACGAATACGCCGACTACTGGGCTACCCAGCGCCCCCAACCGTAGTTTTTGACAAATAACCCGGCAACCCCCATGGTTACTTCTCTAAAAGCTTATATTCCCCGGCAGGTCTCGATTGAGTGGTTGCGCAGCCCCTGGGCCATTGTGATTAGCAGTGGGTTAGGAGTTTACGTTGGCACAACCCAGCCCCAGGTAGCCGCATGGATGGCTCCCTTTGGCACCCTTTACCTGGGACTGCTGAAGATGTGCGTGCTGCCAATTTTACTGTCGGCCATTACCAACAGCCTGGGAAGGCTGATGCAAAGCCACGACGCGCGGCAGTATGTGCAGCGGATTGCCGTGGTGTTTCCGCTGAGTTTGCTGATGGTGAGCGCGATCGCCGTAGCCGTAGCCGCGATCGCTGGCCCAGGTCGCGACCTGAGCATAGAAACCCTGCAAACCCTCGGGGTGCTGGTGAACCAGTCTGGGGTTGATTTGGAGATGGCCCTCAGCGGCCCCATTCCTGAAGCGGCGACTGGCGGCGTGACCACCCTGGTCGACAGTATGGTGCCCGACAATATTTTTGCCGCCCTCAGCGAAGGTCAAACCCTCAAGGTGCTGCTGTTTGCGATGATTTTTGGGGTCTCGCTGGGGCTAGTTAAAGCGCCCTCTACAGCGGCGCTGTTTGATACCCTCGATAGCCTTTATCAAGCATTCAACAAAGTGATTCACGGGTTGACGTACCTGCTGCCCTTTGGTCTGTGCAGCCTGCTGGCCTACCAGCTCTCCCAGGTAGGAATCGAGGTGCTGCTGTCGATGGTAGATTTTGTGGCGGTGGCGATCGCCACCTTTGCCCTGGTGTATGCCATCAGCACCCTGATCCTCTGGCGGCGATCGGGTCAGAACCTGTGGTCTACCCTACTCGCACTCAAGGATCCCACCATTCTGTCCCTGGCTACCTCCAGCAGCCTGGCCTGCCTGCCTGCTGCCATCACCAGCCTGAGCGAAAACCTCAAATTTGACTCCCAAACGACCAACCTGGTCACGCCCTTAGCCATTACCCTCTGCCGCTTTGGATCCGTCATTTACTTTGCTCTGGCCACGCTATTTGTAGTGCAGCTCTACCAGCGTGAGTTAGGACCGGCTGGGCTGGGCATAGTAATCATAGGCTCGATTTTGGCGGGTATGGCGACCTCCGGCGTAACCGGCATTCTCACCCTGACCATGCTGGGCCTAGTGCTCGACCCGCTCAAGCTGCCCCTGGAAGCAGTGCTGGTGCTCTTTATCGCCATCGATCCTTTAATGGATCCATTTCGTACCCTGGGCATTGTGCACACGGGGATGGCGGCGACGGCACTTATAGCCAATCGGGAGTGAGGCAGAGATGTAAACACGCAGTGCCTTACCGCAAGGCGGAGATGAATGAATTTAAAATTCAAAGTGCAAAATTTTGAATTCTCAATTTTGAATTTTGCACTTTACACTCCCCCTTCCTCACCCCCTCACCCACATCACCTTACCCACCATGCCCCTCCCCTTCCGTCTCCCCAAACCTCCCGGCTTAAAGGCCACGCTGGTCGCAGCCATGCTGCTGACGGTAGGGACTACGGCGGCGATCGTCTATGTGCCCTGGTCGCTGGTGTCTAAGCGCAACATTGACACCATCGTTGATCAGGTGAATCAGGAGATTACGTTGGGCACCTCTCAGGAGGTGGAAAAGCTGTTTAACAATGCGGAATCGGCGCAGTCGCTCTTAAATAGCAGCCTGGGCCAGAATCTAATTGACTTGACCAGCGCTCAAGATCGAGAGCTATTTTTGCTCAGCGTGCTGCGGGCCAACCCCAACTTTACCTGGGTGCAGTATGGGGATGCTGAGGGTGATTTTTATGGGGCACAGCGCACTGCCGATGGGCGACTCCACTTTCACCTGCGCGATTGGGATGGGGCGAGCAAAAGCACGACGGCTACGGTCAACACCTATGCGATCGAGACGGGTGGTTTAAAGCGGGTCACCACTGAGACGCACAAGATGGATCCACCTTTCTTTGCGCCGGATCGTCCCTGGTACAGAAACGCCCTGGAATCTCCCCTGAAGCAAGCCTGGACGGTGTACGTCTACCGCTCAACTCAGACGCCAGGGCTGGATGCTACAACGGCGCTGGTCAATCCGAAGGGCGAAATTTGGGGCGTGATTGGGGTAGGCATAGAGCTGACTCAGCTTTCGGAGTACTTGCAGCAGCTGCAAAACAACCACAGCGGCGAGGCGTTTATCATCAACGCCCGGCAGGAGCTGATTGCCTCGACCGATGTGGCCGAAGTGATGCCGCCCCAGGGGCAAGACTCAGCGAACCCTCGGCTACAGCAGCTTGAGACCGTGGAAAACCCTCTGTTGCGTATTGCCAGCAAAACTTTGCGAGAGCAGGGGATAGACCTGGAGGGTTTGTCGGACCTGCGGCGATTTGCGTTTAAGGATCCGGTGACTGGAGAACGCTATTTGATTTCGTTTACCCGACTGGAACAGCTCGATTGGGTGGTGGGCACAGTCATTCCTGAGGCCAGCTACCTAGTAGAAGTGAACCGCAACAAGCGAATGCTGCTGGGGGTAATCGCTATTTTTACGGGGCTGACGGCAGGGGTGGCGGTGCTGATGGCCGATCGCCTGATCGCGCGCCCGGTACTTGGTATTGCTCGCACGGCGGCAAACATTGAGGCCGAGAAGTTTGAGCTGGGGCAGCTGGGAGCGATCGCCCGCCGTACCGACGAAATCGGCCAGCTGGCCCGCGTGTTTGACCGCATGGCCCAGCAGGTCTACAGTCGCGAGCAACGGCTGAAGCAGCAGGTGCGTGACCTGCGGATTGAAATTGATGAAGCCAAGCGCCAGAAGCAGGTCAAAGAAATTGTCGAAACCGATTTCTTTCAGGATCTGACGGCCAAGGCCCAGGCATTGCGCAACCGTAACAGCGCGGCTAAACCTGCCGCTGTGGAAGCCAAAAGAGTCTGACAGCCGCGATCGACTGCCAGACTCTGGGGTCTGATTTAGAGAATGAACCGCCGTTCACAGAGGTGGTCCTCCCTGGCTTTTTGGTACACCTTGGAGGCCTCTGCCCGGTGATGTCGCGCCAGCGAGTCTTGCTCCAAAGGCGCTGGCGACTCGGGTGTGGATGACTGGGGCTTTGGCTGCGGCGGGTCGGGTTGGTTAGGGCGTTTGGCAACGCGGAGGTAGAGCAGCATAGTTTTTCTCGGAACGGTGTTTATCACAGTGCAGGTTGAGTAGCCTGCCGCGATCGCCTTGCTGGCTTCAAAGTCTGCAGGGCAAAGTCAGCCTGTCAAAACCAGGGGTGACAGACCGATGGGGACAGCGGCAAACCTGGTACCGGCTCTGCAGCACTCCCACAGCAGAGTTGCTGTGGGAGTGCTGCAGAGCACGGCCTCGGTATACTACAACGTAATACATCCGATTCCGGATTGGCGAGGTAAGTTTTTGAGTTGTGGTCTTCATCAAGCTGTCGCGAGCCTGTTTAGGCGCGGTTCTTGAAGTGAAATTTGCCCTGAAATAGCCGTTCCCTGAGCGGAGTCGTTGGTGAAACCGCCACAAAGGGGCTAGGGAATGGCTGTGGGGGGGATTGTTTGGAGTGGCGCACCAGCGGCATGAGCCGTTGCTCTAAAACCATATCCTGCATGAACCTAATACCAGTTCTGCAAAGGCAACCTGCCCGTCTAAACTTACAAATTTGTAGTACGTTTGCCGACTTTGACGACTTGGCTCAAGCGCTCGTCGCCCCGCTGTGTCCACAGCGATTGCTCGTGTTACATGGGTGCGCCATTTCTAGTGGGTTGGGCGATCGCTGCTGACTCTCCAGTGCTCACTGCGGAGTCAGCAGCTATTGGTTCTGCCCAATCGGTGGATCTTGGCGCATCTATCTCAACGCCTGCCCTACCGAGCTGTCGCTAACTGCAGTTGATCATCCAGGGGGTACCAAATTTATCGACGGCCATGCCGAAGCGCTTGGCCCAAAAGGTTTCTGCCAGGGGCATTTGAATTTTGCCGCCCTCGGCCAGGGCATTAAAAATGCGCTCGGCCTCGGCTGGGTCAGGCACCTGGAGCGACACAGAGAATCCTGCTGGAGCCTCGTACTGCCCAGGCATGCAGTCGGAGCCCATGATGCCCCAGTCGCCCCAGGTCAGCTGGGTATGCATAATCTTGCTGCCTAACTCTGGGGGAACCTCGCTCTCGGCGGGGGAGCCCGCAAACCGCATCATCTCGTCCAGCTCGCCACCCAAAATCTGGTGATAGAACGTAAAGGCTTCCTCGCACTGACCGTTGAAAATGAGGTAGGGATTGACTTGCATGACAGGTTCCTTGTGTAAATGAGTTACATCGAACGGAGGGGAACTACTCTAGGGCGCTTCTAGGTAGCGAGCTGAGCAACGCTCATCTCTGGCTCTACCAGTTAGTCGAATGGCGAGAGGCGAAATCGACAGAGTGGCTAATGTCTCAGTAGTTCATGGTTCTTGTCGGCCTCTGCGGTGGCGCGGTACTCTCTGTTGGGTTGAGACTGTCCCAATCGGCACGATTTAGACGATGTACCGAGCAGTCATCCTCGCCGAAGCGGCGGTGCTCCAAAAATGTGAACCCCAGGCGCTCATAGAAACGGTGGGCGCGGGTATTGCTGGTGAGTGGATCAATCAGCACGGCTGTGACTGCGGGGTCGGCAAAGCACCGGGCCAGCGCCAGTTTCATCATGGTGGTGCCGTAGCCCTGGCCCAAATCTGCTGCTGCGCCAATCCAGATGTCGATCGCCCGCAGGTTAGCCGATACATCTCCCCAGTAGTGGCTGTCTTCGCGAGCCGGGTCAATGATTTGAATGAAGCCGATGGGGCGACCCGCCAGCTCGGCGATGAGCTGCTCTCGCCAGTCGGGGGTATAGCCCAGCTCGGTTTCCCAAGCCCAGTCGTCGTTAGGGTCGGCGGCAATCACGTGGGGTTGTTCATCCCAGTGGCGCAGCAGGGGCGCGTCGGCAAGCGACGCTGCTCGTAACGTAATTGAACCTGGCTTGGTTGAACTGGAGGTAGACATCGCTGTTACCGGGTGACTCAACACTGGTGAACCAGCTCGATGATATTTTAGTTCAATTGTACCATTTTGCAGGTGAATAAAATAAATCTTCAAACTTTATCGGGCGATCGCGGCGGCAAAACGCTGTACCGTAGCTCCGCAAAATTTTCACCGTAGGTTCGGGCCACATGCAGTTTGAGGGGTGGGTTGACCCGTCGGGGAAACAGCGGCGCGCCACCGCCCAGCGTGACTGAGGCAATCTGCACCACGATTTCATCGAGCAGTCCGGCATCGTAAAACTGCCCCGCCAGGTCGCCACCGCCGACAATCCACAGGTTTTTCTCCCCGGCGGCGATCGCCATCTCCTGGTGAATGGGTCGCACATCGCCGCTGACAAAGCGCACGTCGGCACCGGCAATGGTGGGCAACTGACGCGAGGTAAACACCCAGGCGGGCATCGGGTAGGGCCATGGCTGGGGGTTATCGGCGGCGTCTCCAAAGTCGTGGTTGTAGATCCACTGGTAGGTGGTCGAGCCCATGGCGATCGCCCCCACCCCAGCCAAAAAATCGTCAAACGTGTTGGGCTCTAGCTCGCCAAACTGAAACAGCCAGTCGAGGGAGTTGTGGGGGTCGGCGATGAAGCCATCCAGGCTAGTTGCTGTGTAAAAGATGGTAGCCATAGGAGGCGGCTGGCAGAGGAGGTTTGAAACGTCTAAAGGGAGATGGTCGGCAGGGCAGCGGCACCCAGGGATGCCACCGTTCGCACATGGCTCCAGAGCGCCCATGTGGTCAGGTAGTTGGCCCCTAGGGTTGTGCCCTCTGTGCTGTTTGGTTCTACCACAGCCAGAGCGTCATTGAGCGGTACGTTAAAGGCGATCGTTACCAAAATAGTGCCAAACAGGTATAGCAGGCTACCAATCAGCAGGTAGCCTGCACCGGGTTGATTGCCTCTGGACAAGACGGCGATGAGCAGGGCCAAGCAGGCCAGGCCCGTGCCAAACGACCATCGCACCAGCTATTGAGTCAATCGTCACATCAGGCCGCAACCAGTTGTGCCACCTGGGCCTGAGCTGCGGCAATGGAGGCGGCCAGGCTTTCGCTGCTGTGCTCGTCGTTTTCGACATGCACAAAAGTGATGTCGGTAATGCCAATAAACCCGAACGCCACCCGCAGGTAGGGGTCTTGGTGGTTCATGTGGCCGTAGCGCTCGCCGGGGCCAAAGCCTGAGCTGCCGCGCGCCGTAATCACAAACATTTTTTTGCCCAAAAGCAGGGGTTTGTAGGGGTCTTCGGCATCTTCGGGGTCGATCGCAAAGGTGCGGCCCACGCGAACAATCTGGTCAAGGTAGGCTTTAAAGGTGCTGGGCACGCTGAAGTTGTACATGGGGAGGCCAATGACTAGAATATCGGCGGCGATCAGCTCGTCGATAAGTTGGTCACTTACCCGAATCGCCTCCCACAGCTCGGGGGTGCGCTGCTCAGGCGGAGCGTAGGCCGCCACAATCCAGGGTTCATCGACGTGGGGCACGGGCTGGCGACCGACATCGCGGTAGGTAACGGTGTCGGCAGGGTGAGTCTGCTGCCATGCCTCAACGAATTCGCGGGTGAGGCGGCGAGAGTGAGAGCGATCTCCCCTCGGGCTAGAATCGATGTGCAGAAGGTGCGCCATAGGGCCTCCAGGTCAGTACTCGCTTAGCTTAAAAAACCTTGCTGACCGGGCGCTATTTAATTCTTAGGGCGCTGTCAAATTCTTGCGGTGAACTAATGATCAATCCAGCAAACAGCGTACGGATACCTCAAGGTCAGGAAACGAGAGGGGTGTCACCGTTCCTGTGGTCAAAATGATCTCCGGTTGATACCTGCCATCGCGTAAATCCCGCATCACTATCAACTCCATTTTTTGAAGATTGACAATCCAATACTCAGGGATACCAGCAGCGGCATAGGCCCTGGCTTTGGGGTCAGCATCTTTTTTGAGGCTGGTGTTCGAGAATTCAATCAACCAAAAGATGTTTTCAGGGTAGGGGTGATGCCTGAGATACTCCCGCCCCAACGGATGTACCACCGCGATATCAGGCTCTAGCTCTGACTGAGTAGCCGGGATCGTAATCGGTTTGCCTTGCAGTACCTCCGCCCGATCGCCCAGCAATTGCTCTAGATATTTCGCACTAGTGCGGCTGTAGTAGGCGTGGGGTTCTCCTTCTGGGGGCATTTCAATGATTTCTCCGTTCAAAAGCTCCACCCGGCGATCGCTGAGAATGCCCGCCGCAATCATCTGGTGGTAGTCCTCAAGAGTCCATTTTGCGATCGCAACGTGAGGAGTCATCGCTGTTTTCTACTGCTGTGAAGGTGAGACTTGGCTTGTGGTTCTATTCTGCCAGCCATTCTGCCGGGTAGACTTAGAGTAGCTGGGCAGACGGGGCTGGGTTAACCGTCTTCACAACGGAGAATTGAGCCATGGATGCAGCCAAAAACAGGCATGTTAAGGAGCTTCAAAACAGCCTAGGCGTTGAAAACGCTGAGTTTACCTGCCTACCCACGCGCTCAAGCCAGGAGCTGGGCTGGGAGCACATTCAGGTGGAGCAGTTTCAGCATCCGCCGGGGGAGTGCCGCATCGCTTCAGATACCGAACACACGATTTGTGTGTCGCTGGCGGCGCGTCCGGTGCGGTTCTTGCAGATCAAAGACGGCAAAACCCACAGTACTCTCTACGGCAAAGGCGATATATCAATTACGCCGGCCCAGACGCCGTTTTTTGCTCGCTGGCAGGACGAAGACCACTACGTTGAGCTGCGGCTCAGCTCAGCTTTTACGGCCACCATCGCGCAAGAATCGTTGGGGCTAAACCCCGCTCACATCGAGCTGATCTCAGAGTTTCGGCGGCGGGACGGGCGGCTGGAGGCGATCGCCCTGATGCTGCTTGACGAACTCAACCAGGCCAACCCCGGCGGCCAGCTCTATGTCGAGTCGCTGACCAACCTGCTGACGGTACATCTGCTGCGGCAGTATGCGATGGCTAGACCAACCTTGCCCGTCCAGGCCAGCGGATTGCCCCAGCGGCAGCTCCTGCCCGTGCTGGACTACATCCATGAGGCTCTAGACACCGACCTTAAGCTGGCCGATTTAGCGGCACTGGCGGGCCTCAGCCCCTTCCATTTCAGCCACCAGTTCAAGCAGGCGATGGGGGTTGCCCCCTACCAGTACGTGCTGCTGCAACGGGTCGAGCGAGCCAAGCAGTTGTTGAAACAAACCGACCACTCTATTGTAGAAATCGCCCTGCTGTGCGGGTTTAACAGCCATAGCCACCTGAGCAAGCAGTTTCGCCAGGCCACCAGCACCACCCCCAGCGCCTACCGGGCCTCTGTATCGTGACCCACCGCCCCACTAACTGACTCCGTGACTGACCCCCTGACCCAATTTGTGCTCTACAGCAAGCCCGGCTGCCACCTGTGCGCAGGGCTAGCAGAAAAACTCGCCGCGGCCCGCCACCTGCCCTTTGAGCTAGAAGTGCGCGACATCACCACCCGCGACGACTGGTTTCAGCGCTACCAGTACGAAATTCCGGTGCTGTGCTGCGTGCAGTCTACCGCCGCTGGAACCCAGGAAATTCGACTGCCGCGCCTGTCGCCGAGGGCACCCCAGGCCAAGGTGGAGCAATTGATACAGACTTATTTGGGGCAGAGTAAGGCAGAATAGGGCAACTTCAGTGATGTGAGGAGTTGCTGACATGAAGCTGCGCCAACTGCTTGAGGGCCTGCCTGCGGGGCTAATCGAGGCCGGGTTTACCCCGCCTGAGGACATGGGCGATCGCGACATCAAGGGCCTCTGCACCAATTCCCACGCCTGCCAGTCGGGGGATATATTTATTGGTATGCCCGGCACGCGGGTCGACGGCGGCGAATTTTGGCCCAGCGCAATGGAGTCGGGGGCAGCGGCGGCGCTGGTGTCAGCCCAGGCTTTACAGGCTCGCCCCGCCGAGGGTGGAGCTTGCGTAGTGCCCATGACCGATATGTCGGTGGCCTGTGCCGAGGTGGCGGCGCGATTCTATAACTACCCTGCCCGGCAGATGGGGCTGGTAGGGGTGACGGGCACCAACGGCAAAACCACCACCACTCACCTGGTCGAACATCTGCTGAATGCCGCTGAGCAGCCCACGGCGCTGCTGGGAACGCTCTACACCCGCTGGCCGAGGCACCAGCAAACCGCCCTCTACACTACCCCCTTCGCCGTGGAACTCCAGGCCGAGTTGGCTAAGGCGCGGGATGCGGGCTGTCGCTACGCCGTGCTGGAGGTCAGCTCCCACGCCCTGGCCCAAAAGCGGGTGTGGGGCTGCCCCTTTGAGGTGGCGGTATTTACCAACCTGACCCAGGACCACCTCGACTACCACCGCGATATGGAAGACTACTTCCAGGCCAAGGCGCTGCTGTTTAGCGAGGGTTACCTGGCGGGGCGAGCGGTGGTGAATATCGATACGCCCTACGGCGATCGCCTCGTCGCCCAGCTCCCTGGCGATCGCGTCTGGACCTACAGCACCCAGAACCCCAATGCTGAGCTGTACACAGGCGACCTGACCTACCAGGCCAACGGCGTCACCGGCACCCTCAAGACCCCCGTGGGCACTGTGCCCTTTAGCTCGCCGCTGGTGGGGCAGTTCAACCTGGAGAATTTGCTGGCGGCGGTGGGAGCGGCGCTACACCTGGGCGTTGCTCTAGACACCGTGGCGGCGGCTCTGCCGAGCTTTGGCGGCGTGCCGGGACGCATGGAGCAGGTGAGGGTGGCAGATAGCCAAGACATCAGCGTGATTGTTGACTACGCCCACACGCCCGACAGCTTGAAAAGCTCTCTGACCGCCGCGCGACCCTTTGTGCCAGGACGGCTGATCTGCGTCTTTGGCTGCGGCGGCGATCGCGATCGCACCAAGCGCCCGCAGATGGGCCGCATTGCCTACGAGCTGGCCGATGCCGTGGTCGTCACCTCCGACAACCCCCGTACCGAGGATCCGGAGCAGATTCTGCAAGACATCGTGGCGGGCATTCCGGCGGAGCTGGGGAGCGATCAGGTGGTGGGCGATCGCGCTACCGCCATCCAGGCTGCGATCGCAATGGCTCAGCCCGGCGATGGCATTTTGATTGCGGGCAAAGGCCACGAAGACTATCAAATTCTGGGCACCGAAAAAATTCACTTTGACGACCGCGAACAGGCTCGTCATTTTCTTGAAGAACGGTTTCCTGAAAAACGGTATCTGAGCTAACCTTTCTGCCCTAAATGGCGGCGTTATGTGAATACACGCAACATTCTCGCCGTCATTTTGGGTGGTTAAAGATACCCTAATAGGTGCCAGTGCTGATCCATACTGTGCTCAGTTCTGGTTCGGCCCCGGCCTGTTGGAGCACCATGCAGTCTTACCAAGAGCAAGAGGTATCGCTACACCGGCTGCTTCAGCTGAGTGCAGCAACCCCAGACTACGTACAGGTTAAACCACGAGGGTTTAGAGCGATTCTGCAATCGACCGTAGAATTTCTCGAAGCCCACGACATTCAGGCGCATCTGCTGGTCAAACTCCCCGTAGGTGAGGCCTGGAATGAGGACGTGTCGCGCTACAGCCAGGGGCTGGCCTTGCCCCATCAGGTGTTTCGGTTTGTGCGGCTCGGCTCATCCCCGCCGCCGTCTGGCTCTAACGGCGTAGTTTTGCCCCTCAGTGCAGACCATACCTGGCGGGGCGACTACTTTGTGGTGGTGCAGTCTGAGGCCTTTGCCGCGATGGTGGTGGCCCACCGCCTGCAGCCGCTGTCGGCTACGGCGCTGGGTGAGAGCCAGCGCCCGACTCTCGAGGCTCAACCATCCCCTGAGGCTGCCGATGAGGACGATGGCTCTTCCCCACTCGAAGAGGGCAGTGCGGCTCGCTCATCGTACCTGTCGGTGTGCTGCTCGGTGAACCCCGATCTGGTCGCCACCGTGGTCAGCGCCATTTGTCATCAGGTGAACCAGAGCGCTGCTGTCGATGCCGACACCGACCTGGCTGCGATGACGCAGCAGTGGTCTCAAATTAGGGCCGCTCAAACCATCACCCCGGCTTACTTAACTCTGGTCGATCGCTGGCTCAACTGGCAGCTCACCCGCCAGGAGCACCTGCGCCAGTCGGCCTCAACCTATCGCCGTCAGGCCCTGGGTATGTCGAACTTGTCTACCCAAAACGAGGTGCTGCTCAACACTCTGCGCCTCAAGGATGACTTTCTCAACACCGTGGGCCAGGAGCTGCGCACTCCCCTGACCACTATCAAAACGGCGCTCACCCTGCTCGACTCGCCCCACCTCAAGCCCCTCCAACGGCAGCGCTACAAGGAGATGATCAGCCACGAGTGCGATCGCCAGAGTGCGCTGCTCAGCGGCGTTCTCAACCTGATGCAATTGGAAACCAGCGTGGGGCAAACCCAGCTCGACCCGCTGAACCTATCGGAGGTCGTGCCCCCGGTGGTGAGTACCTATCAACCCCTGGCGGCTGAGAAAGGCATCATGCTGGCCTACACCATTCCCCAGCATGTGCCTGCGGTCAGCTGCCCCGGCAGCTGGCTGCGGCAAATTATGATTCACTTGCTCAACAACAGTCTCAAATACACGCTCAGCGGTGGTCGGGTGTGGGTGACGGCCCGCAGCACCTCAAACTACGCCGAAATCGAGGTGCGCGACACGGGTATTGGCATTTCGGCGAGCGATCTGCCTCACATTTTTGATCACTTTTATCGGGGCCGCAACCTGCCGCCCGACGAAACCGAGGGGGCTGGGCTGGGGCTGACAATCGTGCAGCAGCTGCTGCTCTACTGTGGGGGGACTGTGGTAGCCCGCAGCCAGCCCGCAGAAGGCACTACGATCGCGGTGCGGCTGCCCCTTCACCACGGGTAGCGGCGATCGCTAGGATAGTAGACTTAACCAATAACATTTGCTTTGACATTACCCAAATCTGCTGCCCCAGAAGGCTCCTCCGAGGCCCATCTTGGCCCAGTCTACGCACTGCTGGCCTACAGTACCTGGGGGCTGCTGCCCGTCTACTGGAAGTTTTTTGGGGCTACTCCAGCGGTGGAGGTGCTGAGCCACCGCATGATCTGGTCGGCGGTGTTTTTAGCTGGCATCTTAGTGGCGCAGCGGCGGCTGAGCGATCTGGTGGCGCTGCTGCGATCGCCCCGCTCGGTGCTCGTGCTGCTGCTGACAGCCAGTTTGCTGAGTTTTAACTGGGGGCTGTATATCTACGGGGTCAACAGCGATCGCGTGGTTGAGGCTAGCCTGGGCTACTACATCAACCCGCTGGTCACCGTGCTGCTGGGCTTTGTATTTCTCAAAGAGCGCCTGCACCGGGGGCAGCAGGTGGCCGTAGCTCTGGCGGTGGTGGGGGTGGGCTACTTCATCTGGCAGCTGGGTACTGTACCGTGGATTGCGCTGGCGCTGGCGGTTTCCTTTGCGTTTTACGGCCTGCTGCGCAAGGTAGTAGCGGTGGCGCCCCTGGTGGGTTTGGCGGTCGAAACGCTGCTGATAACGCCGATTACACTGCTGTTTGTAGGCTGGTTAGGGGTTACAGGGCAGGGCCACTTTGGCCAGAGCTGGCTGCTGACGCTGCTATTCATTGGGGCTGGGGTGACCACCTCAATGCCCCTGCTCTGGTTTAACAACGCGGCAAAGCGGCTCAAGCTAGCTACCCTGGGGTTTTTTCAGTACCTGGCTCCCTCGCTGTCACTGCTGCTAGGGGTGTTTGTGTACGGCGAACCGTTTACCCCGGTGCATGTCGTTACCTTTGGCTGCATTTGGGCGGCGCTGCTGCTGTATTCGGTGACGGCACTGCGAACTAGAGGAGCGCGTCATTCACCGACAAAAAGCGGCTGTTGAGGCGGCACATTCAGTCAGAGTGGGCTTGTGACCAGGGGAGATGTCCCTGGTAGTGCCGTAAACGGCAGTCCCAAACGCAGAGTGAATAGTGCCAGCGTCAACAGCCGTAGGGGTGGGGAACTAGAGCTTAATCAAACTCAGCTCCCCGGGGCGCGATCGCGCAACCTAGGCGGGGTAAACCTGCAGCAGTTGCTTAGCGATGTAGCCGTAGCCCAGAATGGGCGTGGTGCACTTGTTCTCAACGGGGCCAATGGCGACTACGCCTGCGATGGCGTATAGACCGGGCAACAGTTGAGCATCATCGGGCGTCGACTTGAAGGTCAGCGTATAGCTGAAGTCATCCTTCACGGTAATGTCGGTAACAGCCCAGTCTTTCTCGGGAGCCCGACCGCCTAAACCTTCGAAGGCGAAGTCAACGGTCATACGGGTACCCAGACACATCAGTAGAGCAGTCAGGGGTGACTCATTAAACGTGATGTCAACGCTGACGCAGAACTCTTCATTGGAGGCGACAATATAAGGTGATTGAGAAGGAGCAACAATCTTGTCCTCGGGTAGACCAGCCTTGCCAAAGACTCGCAGATTAGACAGCTCAAAATACACCGGCCCAAGAATATTCTTGGAGTAAGTTTCGGTGTCAGATAGCTGCTTCGGAGACTGGGGGCTAGAGACTTTAGTCTGAACAAGATCTGTCACGTTCTCGACGATTCCTGTGCGTTCCATAGCATTTTTCTCCTGATAGAGTTGTTTTTTAGGGTAATTGATAAGGACGAAAATATTTTTCTAAGCACTTGAATTGCGCTTCCCTTATCAACTAAAACCATCATGTCAGTCACCCCCAGTAGTTGCCATGACCCCCATGGGTAATTCTATTAAATTGCCGCGGCGCTAAAAAAGCTGGAAATTCATATCCCAAAATAAAATAAACTGGTAGACAGTCTTTAGCGTTGATACAATGCAGATCAAGGCGATTTATGCAGTTTTGAAGCAGGTTCCTATGAGTCACCAGGTATATCCCACTCGTTCTTTCATTCGCTTTATGGCCAAGAGTCAGCTTACGGCTGATCTGGCGGGTCACGCTGTGCCTGCCTACGTCAGTCGTAGCGGATCTACCGCTCAAACAATGGATTTCCAGCCAGCGGAGGATGGCAGCGGCGCCTACTGCGATATATTTCAGGCCTCTGGCGATTGTTTAGACGAGGCTCTGCTGCAGCGCATCACCACGGCTACACTTGACCCCGAGCAATCTCCCAAACTGTTTTGCCCCTACCCCTCAGAGACAGAGGCAGCCAAAGTCGAAGCTGCTGCCGCTGAGGCTATTGTTACGGCCTATAAGCAGGCATGCCTAGAGCAACGTCAACGGCTAGTAGACCAATTCAACCATCTGCTCGATCGCTAGCCCCAGCGATACGGGCCGAGGCTCAAGCGCATAGCCTCACCCAATCAACTGTTACTAGCGTAAAGGCTTCTAGCTGCGATCGCAGAAGGTCTGCACTGGCACACTGAAGTCTCCGGTGCGATCGGGTCGGCTGGCCGTCAAGACCGCTGTGCCGCTGGCATTGCGATACCAGGTTTGGGCCTCCACAATTTGCGTTGGCAGTTCTGGTTCGCGCCTTGCAGAAGGTTCTGGCGCTGGCTCGACCGGATTGGTAACGGTGGTATCGGTTTCAGCGCCAAAGTCCTCTAGCCCCGCATTATCGCTGCGCACAATGTCTGCTGGGGCAGGCGGTAGCCCACCTCGCCCCGTGACGACAAAGCTGTTGCGACCCTGACCAACATCGGCAGAACAACTGCGATCGATCAAATTACGAGCGTCTAGCACTGTTTCAAGTAATTCGGTGCGCGATCGGCTAGGGTCAGCCGCTAAATCGTTAATTGTAATAGTACCTGCTTGACCAGAAGTTGAATTTACGCTGATATCGTTTGTGTTATTGCCAGGTACAGCATCTCGCTGTTCTAGTCCATAAATACCAGCAATATCAAAACTAATAACGCCACCTCTGCCCTGATCAGCTTGGGCGATGATGTCGCTATTGGTAAACGGCAGAGCAATTATGAAACCTTCGGGTGAATCAAACGAGATATTACCCCCTGTGGCCTGAGCAGATGCGCTAGCAGAAATCGAACTTTGGTTTTGTAAAAGCAAGAGAGCAAAGTTGGACAGTGAAATATTTGCGCTTTGCGCACTGCCACTCGAATCTAAAGCTGTCTCTGCATTTAACAGTCCTCGATCCAGAATAATAGATTCTGCCAAAATGCTTAGAACTCCTGCTTGTCCAGCCAAACTCTCAACCGAAACCTCGGCCCCATCTTCGACACGCAAAAGAGCTGTATTTATCCTCAAATCTCCCGCCTGACCACCTTCTCCTGTTGCTCGAACTGCGAGACTAGCTCGAATAGGCTGACCATTGCTATCTGCTAGTAGTTGGCCTTGGTCATTGAGCAATAAACCTCGCACCACCACGGATCGAGCGGGATCTTCAGGGGAGTTGACGACTAGGTTCCCAGCCATTCCGGTTACAGTTGAAGCAGATACTTGAGCACTGTCCACCATCAATGTATGTAGGCCATGTAAGCTGACATTGCCACCTACACCAGAAACCGTAGAAGCCGAAATTACTGCGCCATCTTCAACCACGATAGATCTTGCATTAAGGCTAACACTCCCAGATCGGCCTCGCTCATCAGTTGCTTCCGAGGCAATTTGACTACCCTCACCACTAACTAAAACAAACTCGGCTGGAGACATGTTCTGATTCAGAAGAACACTACCAGCTTGGCTAACTTCCGTTGATGCTGAAATCCTGCTGCCTTCTACAACTTGCAATCTCTCGATATTTTCCAATACAACGTTTCCAGACACTCCGGCACTGTCAGGAGTTTGGCTTTGAGGATTTCTCAGGTTTTCGACACTTTGGGCTGACAAAAATGAAGCCCCCCTCAAGGATAGATTCTTAGCGTCAATCAAAATATCTCCTCCCGCTCCGCTGGACCCAGTAACGGTAAGAATGAAGCTTCTATCATTGAGTATAAAGTTTTCATTCACCTGAATTAAAACATTCCCTGCGCTTCCAGTTGAGCTTGTATTAGCAGCCAGCGAAGAACCTTCTTCAAGCTCTAAGGCTCTTGCCCTTATAGTTATATTTGCCCCATCTGAATTAGTCAGTGTACTCATGGATATTGTTGATTCTTCTAGAGAAATATCCCCCTGATCAGCCATCAAGTTTATTCCCCGAAAAGTGTTCACAAAACCAAATCCAGAGGCTTCTAAAAGACTACCATCCTCAAAGCGAATACCTTGCTGAGCCAGGATACTAATAACTCCGCCTGAGGTCAAAGGCGCAGCGTTTATAGTTCCTTTTCGTGCAAGAAAGTCTCCAGAATTAATTACTACATCACCATCTACAGCTCGTATGCTCGCATTTTCCAAAACAACGTTTCCCCTTGCATCTTGGGAAAAACTAAGTCTTGTATTGGTAGAGCTATCGATAGATTCTTCAATGCCAACTCTACCATTCCCTGTAATTCCGCCAATTTCGACCCTTCCCCCTCTAGCTCTAATCGTGCTCGTATCGACAATAACGTCACGCCCTAACACAAAAACGTTTTGTCGATTTCCAAAGGAACCTGCTTCTAGAAAAGATGATTCCAGGAATCTGAGGTTTCCAAAGTCATTATTCACATTGTTAGAGCTTACAATCTGGTTAAATAAAAACGCTGATGGCTGAACGTTAAGGAGCTGACTAGGCAGTGGATCATTAACATTGGCACTAAATATTTCTCCATTAGAGAGCATTACGGCGTCTGCAGAAGTCAAGAATACTGAACCGCTTGTTAAGCGAATGCTGCCAGATCGAAAAATTATACCATTGGGGTTGATCAGATAAAAATTGGCATTACTGGCATTAGTGCCCTGGACGGTTACAATACTAATTCCCCCCTCTATCAATGATATGTTCGTGCCAACAACACGGCTTAATATATTCTCAACTCCAGGATCTGAGAACTCAACAGTTGATTCAGGAATCACATTAAATTCCTGGAAGCTATGGAAGAGGTTTTCTCCCACCCTCAACCCACCTTCAATTCTGTCACAATTCGTTCCACAGGAGGGTCCAAAAGTCGTATTAGTTGATCCATCCGTTTGAATTGATTGATTCTGTGCGTTTGCAAGACCCAGCAGACATACCTCAAAAAAGTAAAGATACAGAAAGAAGCTAAACAATGTTTTTCTCATTTCCCTGTTTCTCTACTTACGACGTGGAGTTCAACTAAGTGAGGCATCGAGAAGGGATGATTGGTGAGTTCACCTTAATCTCTGGCCATCAGACTGTTGTCTTCTTGGGCGAATGAAACGAAAAACACTTAAAACAAAAGAAACAGGAAGACTAATTAGAAACCTAATAGTGTTGACAGCAAAACTTCCAATAGTGTTTAGAACGAATCGTGAGTAGTCTATTATGCGTGCTACTACATCCGGCACATATGCATAGGTAATAGTAATTTCACAGCCCTTCTCATCTGGATCGGGATCGAAAGGAATAAATGTAGTCGTTTGTTCTTTAGTTTGCTCTTCTATCAGAGGAAATGGGTGCACGTTTGTGCGACTCATATAAATTGGCAAATTGGGAGTGCCCTTCTCATTCCTGTATATATAAATACGACCTCCACTAGAAAAATTTAGAACCAATGGCAGAGAGGTCTGTTCTAAATCGGAACAGTTTATTTGAATGGTTGGGCAAGATGAACTTGGTTCTTCCGGAGGTATCTCACCAACACAGAGTTTGGCATTAATTGCTAGATCGGGGCACTCTTCGCCACATGCGATGCTTGTCACTTCAATGCTGGCCATTGGATTTCATCCTACAGAGCTTAGGCTTCTATTGTTCTTTGTTACTATTTTCTCAAACTTGAATGACTTTTCGTCATCTTGAAGGATTTTCAAAGGTGCATAATCTGAGGCTGAGAGTGAGTTGAATATATCTATCCAAAGCAGAAATCTCTTGTGTGCCTTAAGATTTAAGACGATTCTCTAAGAACTTGAAGTGTCATTTGCTTGGCAATCTCATTATTAAACATTTCTCATAGAATAGGTATTACCCTGCAGGGTACTTGTCTGGAAAGCAGCCTTGACAAGGAGCATTTGGACACCTTAAGGAATTTTCTGAGGTGAATCCTTCTAATTTTGCCAACTTCACTTATTTACTTTTACTTAGCAGAACTCAGCCCGATAGCTATTAAAGCGAAAATTCTTGAAATTCCTGTAACACTTGCAGAATTTCTGGTGGTTGCCCTGAGAGTTCTACAGGAGCTTACACTGCTAAGTGTTTAAGGGGAGCGCTATCAGCACTCTTGAGCTACTTGGGTAATGGCCTCCGTTGCTTGGATACATGTTCTCGGGGAGGGGTCCCATGAAACGTATACGGTGGCGATCGCTACTTTTTCAGGCTGTATTTTGGGTAACTGCCGAGGTGGCATTAAACAGTATTGCGCTATTTAACGCAAATCTGGATGCGGCTGACGATTTAGCCGATTACAGCGAATTTTTAATGCAAAAGCACTTGGCTTCAATCTTAAAGCAGAAAAGTCCTGCCCCAGGTCTCGTTCATAAAGTTTAACGGCAGTGCTGTTCAGCATCCGTTTTGATCTCTGATTCTCTGACTTAAGTGAAGGTAAAAGCGATGGTATCCTCTGCTCTCGGGATAGCTCAGTTTACTGCTGTCAAGCAGTCTGGCGATCACAACTCCGGCTCAATCCTCGATCGCTGTAAATTGCCTAGGGAAACTGGCTTAGACGGCGAAACAGACGCGATCGCCATTAAGAACCGTGCCCTGGGTGTGGCTCTTAACTTGCTCGTAGACAGCTTTTTGTTATTAAACGCTGACGGCGGCATTATTTTATCTAACACTAAGGGAGAAGAACTGCTTCAGAAAATGCAGACTTCCCAAGGTAAATTGAGTCGCCAGCTTCAAGCAGTTCTGCCCGAGGCTGTTCTGAAAGCCTGCGATTTACTGCTAGAAAACTGCGCTATTTTGGCTGATCAATCGCTACCGACCCAGGTGACTTTGACGGTGTATCCGGATATTCAGCTGCGGATTTCGCTGATCGAAACCGAGGATGAACGAGACCCCATGTTTTTAGTGGCCATGGAAGACAAGCAGCAGAGTAGCCTGACTCAGGCAACGGTAGACCAGTGGTTGTTTGGGCTCACCAATCGCGAAAAAGAGGTCTGGGCCCTGCGGCTGCAGGACTATGCCTATCAAGAAATTGCCGAGACGCTGTACCTCAGCGTCAACACCGTGAAACGGCACATGAAGGCTATTCTGGCGAAGCAAGAACAGTGGCGCTACGACACCTTTGAGCTGCTGGCGAGCTAGAGCCAGTTGCCAATCAGGACGTAGGGGGCCCAGTGGCGGGGATGCTCAAAGCGAGGGTTGCTCAGCAGCGATCGCTGGGCCTGCCGCAGGGCCTCGGCCCGAGTTGTGCCGGGCTGCTGAATTGCTCGGTAGAACTGGTCCATCACCAGAGCCGTGGTTTCGTCATCCAGGTTCCAGAGGGACGCCAGGGTGCTGCGGGCCCCGGCTCGAACCGCCACTCCCGCCAGCCCTAGAGTGGCCCGGCTATCGCCAGTGGCGGTTTGGCAGGCGCTTAACACCAGCAGCTCGATCGCGCTTTGACGGCTCTGCTCGCTATTGCGCAGCATACTGTTGAGCCTGGTGACGGGAATGCGATTGTCCCAGGCCAAAATGAAGGTGTCGTCTAGGGTAGAGCTAAACTGCCCGTGGGTGGCTAGATGCACCACTGGAAAGGGACTCTCGCTGATGACCGATTCTAAGCGCTCTACCGTGAAGGCCTGGTTGAATAAAACCTGACTGGAGACGGCTGACTCGATCTGTCGCACTTCTACTTCCACAAAGGGCAGGGGTGGAAAGGAGGGGCGCTCTTCGCTAATGCCCGCAATAATCACCGATAGGTTCTGATTGGGGAGCGCTTTGGGAGCGACGAGCTGCAGGCCGGGGGCGATCGCCACCCCAAAGTCTTCAATTAGATAGTGATCCCCGGTGTAGAGCAGCCCCATGGGAATGTTGCGCAGTGCCCCATCCAGCACAAACACTAGGGTCGTGATGTGGTTGTCGCTCAGCTGGGGCAGGGCCGGTGCAATTAACCAGTCGTACAGTTCCTTGGCTTCGGCCTTGACCCGGTTAAGGGTGTGGGGCAGCACCGCATCTCGGCGCAGCTGATTGAGTTTGGCGTCTAGCTCGACTTGAGAAACGGCGGTAGCGTAGTGGGTCAGGGGCTGCTGGGGCAGCTTGAGCACCACCTCCAGCCGGTCGGGCAGAATGATCGGATAGAGAATGGCGGTGGGCTGAACAGTGCTATCGACCACCAGATCGATGTTTTCGCTCACCGGCAGACAGGCTTCGCGAAAGAAATTCTCTAGCTCGGCCAGCTGTAGGGCTTCGATGACGGTGCGAGCCTGCTGTAGGGTCTGCTGGTTAGCGGTGCCGGGGGCGGTCAGCAGATCGACCAGGTGGCGATAGATGGGTTCTACCGTTTCGCGAAAGCTGTAGCGCACGTCGTCGTCGATGGCGACCAGGTCTTGCCGCAGGGTTTGGAGCGTGTTGACGGCGGCGGTGTAGTTGGCGATCGCATCCTTAGACTCGCCCGTAGCTCGCTGCAAATCGCCCAGCTGGGCATTCCAGAGATAGGTGATCTCGGGGGCATTGGCCTCGCTGGCTCGCACCAGCGCTCGGCGGGTGAGGGCGATCGCATCGGAGATCTGCTGAGCATTTTGGTAGAGCTTGCCCAGCGCGCCTAGAGCGTAGGATTCGGCCCGGAGATCGGCCACGGTTTGGCTGATGTCAAGGGCCTCGGTCAGCCAGGCCAGGGCGGTGGCCCGGTAGGCAACCGTTTGAGTATTCATTAGAGCATTGGCCGCATCGATCAACCCGTAGGCCCGCAGCCGCCCCGGCGGCAGCGCCTCCAGAGCAGGCGCGAGCTGGTCTAAGGTTAGCCCTACGGCCTGAAGATCGTCGCGGCGGATGAGCAGGGGCAGCTGGGCGATCAGGGCCTGCACCAATAGCTCAGGGGTTTGGGTCGTCGCCACCTGCTGGTACGTCTTTAGCGCCGCGTCAGCCGCTCCAGCGGTGGCGGCGGTGTGGGCCAAGCTGAGCTGAGTGGCGGCGACGGCCTGCGCGTCGTCCAGGCGTTCGGACATGGTGAGGGCGGCGACCAGCGTTCTTTGGGAGGCGTCTAGATCCCCCAGAGTGCGATGGATCTCGCCCAGGGTTCTGAGCCCGGCGGCGGCTTCGACGGTGGGCGGTTGCGCCGCTAGCTCGGGGTGCAGGGAGGTTAAGAGCGCGATCGCACGGCGGTAGAGGCCTGCGGCCCGCAGCGCTCGGGCCTGGTTGACCTGGCTGCGCAGCACACCGCTGTTGTGCCCTGCCGCTCGGTAGGCCGCTGCCGCCTGTTCAAAGGCCTCTAGGGCTTTTCTCGGCTGGGACTGAGCTAAAGACAAATTGCCCTGCACGGTCCAGGTCTGCCCCCAAAGGGCCTGCTGGGTCGCGGTGGTCTGCCCCAGTGAGGTTAGCACATCAAGGCTTTGGGCCAGGGTTGAGTCGGCCTCTGACCAGCGCCCCAGCTGTTGGTAGGCCTGGGCCACATTGTTGAGATGGCGGATCTGCTGCAGCCTGTTGCCGCTGGCGGCAAACCCAGCGGCGGCGGTTTGCCAGGCCTGGGCGGCGGCCTCGTAGTCGCCCAGCTCAAACCACCGCTGCCCCTGGGCCGAGAGTTCCTCGGGTGTGGGCGCAACCCCCTGGGCCAGAGCTGAGGTTTCTGGGGAGGTGGCGATCGCCCCGCTGAAATGGCCCACCACCACCGTCAGGAGCACACTCAGCAGCGCCGTCAGGCTATACTGCGCCATTTGCGCTGGCCAGCTACGGCTTAAAAAAGTGCGAGAAAATCGTTGGCGGGGCATAGACGATTTACCTCAGGGAAAAATCGAATACGGAAAACCATGCAGATAAAAGCAATACTAAATACGGCTCTAAAAATACGTAAATTCCTAGGAAATACTTGGCTAATCCGCTGTACCACTAGGACCGATCTGACCATATTCTTCAGTTTATCCTGATGGCAATCCGCAAGGTTTGAAAAATAGCGACATCTCCAACGGCGGCGAGAATTTTTCCTGGTCGCAGGTTGAAAGGCAGGGAGAATTAGCCCCAGGCGATCGCCATCCCAGGATTTTTCTGGGTGCATGCCAACCACCTGGCTGCCTGAGGAATGAGTCACGCCTTTGGGGTCTGGGTCACGAAAATTTATGAACCTAAGTAAATAGGGTTTCTGCTATACAGCTATTCTATATCTCACACCTGGCCAGCAGAATTGGGCCTATCGACATTGATGCTGAGCAAATAGTTGGGGCTTTTTTCGTAAAACTGCTTTCGCCCACTGAAGGATCTTTAGGCGACCTTATTCCGCTGTTACTGTGTTGATCGTTTGCCGTCCTGAGCTAACTTTTTCCTCCTCAAAAGCGGCAGAGGCGATTTGATCAATGGGTAGGGTCGTGGGGTTTAGTGGCTGTTCTTTGTCTACCGTTTCACCCTCCATGCTGTTGCTTCGTGCCACTGTCAGTCTGTCCCTAGCCGCTTTTTTGCTGCCGGGCTCTGCAGCGGCCCAGAGGCCTGAACCCGAGCGTGAGGGGGCTACCACGACAGCGGCTGTCGCCCCCCAGCTGGCC
>PYGV01000421.1 GCA_003022385.1 filamentous cyanobacterium CCP3
CTCTTCTTCACATGCTGCATAATCTTCGCCTTGCGGGGGTCTTCGCTCTTGGCGGGGGTGACGCCGCTGAAGTTGATTTTGCTGGTGAGCGCAAGGTGCTGTTTGATTTGATCTTTGCTGGCCACGGAGATACCTCAAGTAGGAACGACAGAGAAAATGTGAATTGATAGGGTCGTGACCCTGACAACTGAGTCTTGGCAAGCAGTCCAAGATTATTCCCTCTGTAGACAATTTAGTACATGTGCCCAGGGTTACTGCAAGTCCCTACAATCAATGGCTGTATAGCAATAGCTGGGGTAGGTGTTGCTGCCCTCGCTTGCCCCTACCTGGAGAAACCTTGTGTTTAACCTGCGTACTGTTCTATTTGCCTTTGTGCTGCTGGCGCTGCTGCTGCTGCTGGGGCGCTACCTCAAGCATCAGATTCAGTGGTTTCAGCGGCTCTACCTACCCGCCTCAATTGTGGCCGGGGCGCTGGCGCTGCTGCTGGGGCCAGAGGCGCTGGGGGCGATCGCAACCGCCGTTGCCGGCCCCGACTCACTGCTGGCGGGCGGTCTGTTTGCCGAAGATATCCGTGGGGTGTGGGCCCAGGCCCCAGGGGTATTTATCAATGTGGTGTTTGCGGCCCTGTTTTTGGGCGAAACGATTCCGGCACCGCGCGAGATCTGGCGCAAAGCGGCCCCTCAGGTGGTCTTTGGTCAAACCCTGGCCTGGGGGCAGTATGTGGTGGGTTGCCTGGCCACCCTGCTGATCTTGATTCCGCTGTTTAACGTCAACCCTATTTCTGCGGCGCTGATTGAAATTGGCTTTGAGGGGGGGCACGGCACCGCTGGCGGCATGGCTGACACCCTCGTCGAACTGGGCTTTGCCGATGGGGCCGACCTGGCCCTGGGGCTGGCAACGGTGGGTATTGTCTCGGGCATTATCTGCGGCACCGCCCTGGCCGACTGGGGCCGCCGCAAGGGCCATGTCGATGCCGTTGCCCGTCAGGTGGTTGAGCCGTCAGAAATTCCTGACCTCAACGTGGTGAGCGAAACCCCAGAGTTGCGGCAAGAGAGGGCGCGGCTGCTGCGCAACCTGCTGATTGACCCGCTGTCGATTAATTTTGCCATTGTCGGTTTGGCGATCGCGATCGGCTGGCTGATTCTCGAAGCGTTGCAGTGGGTCGAGTCGGTCACCTGGGGCGGCGAAGGCGGCTTTGCCCTGTTTGAGTACGTGCCGCTGTTTCCGCTGGCTCTGATTGGCGGCATTATCACCCAGTCAATTCTCAACCGACTGGGGCTGGGGGCGCTAGTAATTCGGCCCATGGTGCAGAATATCGCCGGGGTAGCGCTAGATGTAGTGGTTGTGTCTGCGATCGCGACTATTTCCCTCAGCGTCATCGGCAGCAACCTGGGCGTTTTTCTCATTCTCAGCATCGTCGGCATTTTGTGGAACGTGCTGATCTTCCTGTGGTGGGCACCGCGCATTTTTCCCAGCTACTGGTTCGAGAAAGGCATTGGCGACATGGGCCAGTCGATGGGTGTGACCGCCACCGGCATTTTGCTGCTGCGCATGGTCGACCCCGACAACAGTACGGGGGCCTTCGAGGGCTTTGCCTACAAGCAGCTTTTCTTTGAACCGATTGTTGGCGGCGGGCTATTCACGGCGGCGGCCCCGGCCCTGATTGCCCGTTTAGGCCTGCTGCCCATGTTGGCGATTACCGGCGGGCTGCTAATTTTCTGGCTGGCGGCTGGCTACCTGCTGATCCAGCAAGAGCGTCGCCATCCAACGGCCAGCAGCGTGTAGAGGCCAGGAGGAATAGTCGTAACACCCTAAATCGGCCACCTATTCCTCCCTTATGGCCGCCCCGATCTTCTAGCCGAGCCCAAGAAAATCAATAATTCCCATAAGTATTTCTAATGCAAAGCATAGATAATTTATGAACTAAATCCCCCTGAAGCTAGATGTCTAAAGGTAGAATTTAGCTTGATTTTAGCTTTGAACGGCACTATGCATCATGGCAGACTCTGGAACTTCTCCGATTAGTGAAAACTTTGATTCTCTACCCCGTGAGGTTAGGGTTGATAATCTCCGTAACGTGCTTGAAACCTTGCAAATAGCCGACGAAATCGCTAAGCAGGGCTATTTGATTACCAGTTCAGAACTTGCCGATTTGATGGATGTGAACGCCAGTGCCGTTACCAGCCGGGGCGAATTCTGGGCTTGGCGAAACTGGTCTGTATCGCGGGTGCGGCGCGAAGGAAACCAAATTCTTTGGCAAATCGAGCGCATCGACTAGCGATTTTGGATTGGCGATTTTGGATTTTGGCAGCTGATCTGCGATCGGTTGGATAATTCTTGAACATCGATAAATCGCATCCTACTCTGGCCCTAAACCCTGGCTAATTTCTCCTGATTTGTAAGATTGAATACCGACTGAATCCCGCACGGGTGCTATTGCCCTGGCGGAAGGCAGTCTTTTGCTCGCGCCTTTGTGCTGAGGATAAATTTTCTGAGATCAATACCGCTATTGGGACTGGGTATCACTCCCCAATCGATGCCCCGCTCCGCAACCACTCTCGCAGCACTGGCAGCACCGGGCAGGGGTTTACGGCCTGCACCTGGTCGGGTTTGCTCCAAGTGAACGGGGCCTGCTGGGCGGCTGACATCCACAGCAGGCGCTTGGCGCGGGTCATGGCGACGTAGAGCAGGCGGTACTCTTCGGCAGCTTTGAGGTGTTTGGCCTGCTCCCAAGCGGTAATGATGTCGGCAATGTCGCCCTGAGTGGGCTCACCAGCGTGGGCAAAGGTGCGAATTTGCGCCCGCGCCACTTCGGCCAGGGTGAAGTCTCCCAAAAACTCGCCCTGGGGCGGCACCCACAGGGTACCAGGGATGGTTTTGTCGTGCAGAAAAGGCAGAAACACCACGTCCCAGTCGAGCCCCTTGGCTTTGTGCATGGTGATCAGCGTCAGCTGGCCGGGGCGGGTGTAGAGTGAGTCAGTGTCTTCGGTATCGACGGCGGTAAAGCGCTCGGAGCCAACGATGTCTTGCAGTACCGCGATCGCTGCCCCCAGCGTATTCTCATTGCGAATTTGCTGGCTGACGCGGGCGGCCAGCTTATCGGCGGTGGCCAGCTCGCTCTGGTTGTAGCCCAGCGTCAGCCCAATGAACGAGAACAGGCTGTAGGGGGGCAGTTCAAGGCGCGATCGCAGCAGTCCAGCACAGAAGCGCCGCGCTGTTTGCGCCGCCTCGGTATCGGGCGGGGTATCGAGCGGGCCGGGGTAGAGAAACTGTTCGGGTGCCTGGGCCAGGGCGTTGAGATCCTGGGTGGGAATGCGCTTGCGATCGACCAGCACCCGCAGCGCCCCCTTGAGGCGATCGGCGGAGTGGGGTCGCTCGATGAATTGCAGCAGGGCCAGGGTTTCTTCAGGCACCTTGGTCTGGCGGTCTTGCTCGCCCACGTCGTAGAACTTCAGCCCCATCGCAGCCAAATCTACCCCACCCACCTGATCCGGGTCGCGCAGCAGGCTGCCGACAAACTGACTCTGGCGGCCCTCCCGCACCAGAATGGCAAAGCTAAGATCGGGGTTCTCGGCGTAGAGGTCTCGCACCCGCTGTGCCATCAGCCGCACTGAGTCTAGCGTCGTGGGTGGCGAGAGAATGTCTAGGCC
>PYGV01000102.1 GCA_003022385.1 filamentous cyanobacterium CCP3
GGTCAGATCAGGGTTTGGCGTTTTGCCATCGGTAGAGCGCCCGTCTGAGCCTGATGCCTTAGATAGTCGTCCTTTGAGGCAGCCCTCTGAGACGGCGCCACCTGCGTTCTGCCAGCAAGGTTTGTAGGCCCAGTTGATTTAACTCAAATGGCCCGTTTTGCTGCGTCCAGGGTTGGCCCCTTAGCGCCTCATTATACCCCCCTCATCCCTATCCTTCCCCTCAAGACACTCCTATGACCACCCTCGAAGCCCCCCCGGCCAACATCAATACCCTGGTGCTCACGGCGCCCCTATCGGGCCAGATGGTGCCCCTTGACACGGTGCCCGACCCGGTGTTTGCCCAAAAAATGGTGGGCGATGGAGTATCGATAGATCCGCTGAGTCAGGTGCTGCTGGCGCCCTGCGATGGGGACATCGTGCAGCTCCACAGCGCCCACCATGCGGTGACCCTCAAAACGGCTGAGGGCATTGAAATCTTGATGCATATCGGCCTCGACACCGTGGCGCTGAAAGGAGAAGGCTTCAGGCCCAAGATTCAGGTGGGCGACGCGGTCAAAGCCGGCGATACGCTGATTGAATTTGACGCCGATTATGTGGCCCTGCACGCTCGCAGCCTGCTGACCCAAATTGTGATCACCAATGGCGATCGCGTGGCCGAGTTTGAACCTGCCAAGGGCCTGGTCAATGCCGCCCGCGACCCGGTGCTGGAGCTGGTGCTGGTGGCCGCCGATCCAGGGGCCGGAGAGCAGACGGCAGGGGCGACAGTGACCTCCGATGCGATTGTGATTCCCAACCCCGTGGGTCTGCACGCTCGGCCGGCGGCGGTGCTGACGCAGCTAGCGAAGAAATACCAGTCGACGATTCGCCTCCACCGCAACGGCGACAGCGCCAACGCGCGCAGCGTCGTCGCCCTCTTGGGGCTAGAAATTGGTCAGGGCGACACCGTCACCCTGGAGGCCACTGGGGCCGATGCCGAGGCGGCGATCGCCGAACTCGAAGCCGCCGTTCGCGGCGGGCTGGGGGAGGCGGGCGCCGTGCCTGTTACCGCCGCCGCCGCCAGCATTGCCCAGGCGGATGTCTCGGCTCCAGCGCCGCGGCCCAGGAGCGATGACCCCAACGTAATTCTGGGCGTGGCCGCCTCCCCAGGGGTGGCAGTCGGCCACACTTACCGCCAGCGGCGGCAGGACATTCCCGTGGACGACGTGGGCGAAAGCCCCCGGGTGGAGCAGCGCAAGCTCGACAGCGCCATCGACCAGGCCATGCTGGACATTGAAAGCCTGCGGGCCAAGGTGCACGGCCAGGGCGACCCCGGCAAAGCCGCCATTTTTTCTGCCCACCAGGAGCTGCTGGCAGACCCAGACCTGAGGGAGACGGCTGGCAGCGCCATCGACAAGGGCAAGAGTGCCGCCTTTGCCTGGCAGCAGACCTACACCGCCCAGGCCAACCAGCTAGCCCGGCTCAAGAGCGAGCTGCTGGCCCAGCGGGCCAATGATTTGCGGGATGTGGGCGATCGCGTGCTGCGCCTGCTCACCGGGGTAAAAGCCGAGACTCTCGATGTTCCGGCCAATACAATCTTGCTGGCCGAAGACCTCACCCCCTCCGATATGGCCAACCTCGACCCCAGCCGAGTTGTGGGCTTTGCCACCGTGGCCGGGGGGGCCACCTCCCACGTGGCCATTTTGGCGCGCTCGATGGGCCTACCGGCGATTGCAGGGGCGGAGCCCCGCAGTCTCGATCTGGCCGATGGCACCCCGGTCATTCTCGACGGCACCCGAGGGCGGCTCAAGCTCAACGCCTCAACCGCCGAGCTTGAGCACACCCAGCAGCGCATCGCCCGGCAGCGGGCCAAACAGGCGCAGGATCTGGAGCAGGCCTTTGAACCGGCCATCACCCAGGACGGGCACTCCATTGAGGTCGTCGCCAACATTGGCAGCGCCAAAGACGCCGAGGATTCCCTCAAGGTGGGCGGCGAGGGGGTGGGCCTGCTGCGAACAGAGTTTATCTTTATGGAGGCCAGCGCTCCCCCCAGCGAAGCGGAGCAGGCCGCCATCTATGCCGATATTTTGCGGGTGCTGGGCGATCGCCCGTTGATCATTCGCACCCTGGATGTGGGCGGCGACAAGCCCCTGCCCTACCTGGCCATGGCCCACGAAGAAAACCCGTTCCTCGGAGAGCGCGGGATTCGCCTGGGCTTCGATCGGCCCGAGCTGCTGCGCACCCAGTTTCGGGCCATTCTCAAGGCCTCGACCGCAGGCAAAGCGCGGGTGATGTTCCCGATGATTGCCCGCGTGGAGGAGCTGGAAATGGCCAAGGCCATGCTGGAGGAGGAGCGCCAAAAGCTGGACGTACCCGCGATCGAAATCGGCATTATGGTCGAGGTGCCGGCGGCGGCGGTGTCGGCGGAGCGCTTTGCCCAGCACGTGGATTTCTTCTCCATCGGCACCAACGACCTGACCCAGTACACCCTCGCCATGGATCGCGGCCATCCCAAGCTGGCGCCCTACGTCGATGCCCTCGACCCCAGCGTGCTGCGCATGATTGAGCTGACGGTCAAAGGCGCCAGTCGGCACGGCAAGTGGGTGGGCGTCTGCGGCGGTGTGGCAGGAGATCCCCAGGCGGTGCCGATTTTGATCGGCCTGGGCGTGACGGAACTGAGCGTCAGCGTTCCCGTCATCCCGGCGGTTAAAGCCCAGGTGCGCGGCCTGACCTTGACCCACTGCCAAGACCTGGCCCACCGGGCGCTGCACCTCGACGCTGCGGCCCAGGTGCGCGACCTGGTCCCCCTGGAGGAGGTGTAGGGTTCCCGCCCCGACCTCCGCGGCCCCTTGCCGACCTCTCGTCCAGTTTCCCCCTTCGTTCCCCATCCGTCCCTCGCCCCTGACAACCCATGACTATTAAAGAAACCTGGAACCACGCCTTCGGGCTGCTGCAAAAAATGGGCAAATCGCTCATGCTGCCGGTGTCAGTCCTGCCGGTGGCGGGGCTGCTGCTGGGTCTGGGCAGCGCCCGGCTGATCGAGCTGCAGCAGATCGATCAGGGTATTCTCAGCGATCCAAAATTCTGGTGGTTACCGGAATGGCTGGCGGCCATCATGAAAAGCTCGGGAGACGCCATCTTCGCCAGTCTGCCGCTGATTTTCGCGATCGCCGTGGCGATCGGCTACACCGGCAATGATGGTGTCTCAGCCCTGGCGGCCACCGTCGGCTTCATGGTGTTTCTCGCCACCCTGGGCACCGTCGCCCTGGGCATGGGCCTTGAGACCAAGACGGTTCTGGGTATCCCCACGCTGGACACGGGGGTGTTTGGCGGCCTGATCATGGGCTGCATTGCCGCCTACATGTTCAACAAATTCTTTCGCATTAGCCTGCCGCGCTACCTGGGGTTCTTTGCGGGCAAGCGGTTTGTGCCGATTATTACGGCCTTTGCCGCTATTCTCACCGGGCTAGTCATGAGTGTGATCTGGCCACCGATTGGGGCGGGCATCAATAGCTTTGCCCAGGCGGCGGCAGAGGGCGGCAATGTGCCGCTGACCGTAGCCATCTACGGTTTTATTGAGCGACTGCTGATTCCCTTTGGTCTGCACCACGTCTGGAACGTGCCCTTTTTCTTTGAGATTGGCTCCTTCCAAGACCCGATCACCGGGGAGACCGTGCGAGGCGACATCGCTCGCTTCTTTGCGGGCGACCCGACAGCGGGTATTTTGGGCGGGGCCTACTGGTTTAAAATGTTTGGCCTGCCGGCGGCGGCGATCGCCATCTGGCACAGTGCCAAACCCAAAAACCGCAAGCAGGTCGGCGGTCTGATGATTTCCGCGGCGCTGACCTCATTTTTGACCGGCATTACCGAACCCGTTGAGTTTTCGTTTTTGTTTGTCGCGCCCCAGCTTTTTGCCATTCACGCCGTGCTGGCTGGCTTGGCCGACTGGCTCTTTGTCACCCTGGGGGGGCGAATGGGCTTTACCTTCTCCCACGGGCTGATCGACTTTGTGCTGTTCAACGGGTTGGGCACCCGGGTGTGGCTCATTCCGGCCCTGGCGCCGTTGTTTGCGGGGCTGTATTACTTCATCTTCCGCTTTGCCATCCACCGCTTCAACCTGATGACTCCGGGCCGCGAGTCTGACACCGAGACCGACACGGTCACAACGGCGATCACAGGGGACAAGGCCAAAATGGCCCAGGCCCTGGTGCTGGCCTTTGGCGGTCGCAGCAACATCAAAAACCTGGATGCCTGCATCACCCGCCTGCGGATCACCGTTGACGATATGGCCAAGGTCAACGTGCCCCGACTCAAGGGGCTGGGGGCCTCTGGCGTGCTGCAAATGGGGCAAAACGCCCAGGCTATTTTTGGGCCTCAGTCCGACAACCTCAAAACCGACATGGCCGACTACCTCAAAACCGCCGGACCCGAGGCCGATGCGGTGGAGGCTCCGGCGGCGGGCTTTGTCGATCAAACCTCTCCCGACCTGGCCAAGATTCCCCCTGACCCCCAGGCCGGGGAAAAAGCGATGGCGATGGTTGCCGCCCTGGGCGGTGCCGACAACCTGCGCACCGTAGACCCCGTGGCCCTGACTCGCCTGCGCGTCGAGGTGACCGACCCGGCGGTGATCGATGACGTGGCTCTACAGCTAGCGGGGGTGCAGGGCATCCTGCGGCTGCAGGATAACATGCTGCATCTGGTGACGGGCCTCAACGCCGAGCAGTATGCCGCCGAAATAACCCAGCGCGTGACGACCCGCGTGTAGCCCTGGAGCCGTCGGGCTGATCCCTGACGATCGGCCCCGCTCAGGGGTTGCTGTGTGGCGTCAGGCGTAGCCGTTGGGGGCGATCGCAAACCAAACCAGTCATCGGCCATCTAGCCACAAAAAACCCCGGCCGTCCAAAGCTGGGGTTGGGGGTTAAATGGCTAATTCAACGATTTGATTTAAGGTTTTGATTTAAAGGTTTGATCTATGGAAACGCACGAGCGCTTTCGTTGCCCCAGTCATCTCAACTATCTATCAGGTTGTTCCTGAAAATTGGGCTGTTCCCAAAAATAGTAGGGGTGAACAACGACACTGTCGACGCTGTACAAGTTATATGTTAGCTCAACATCGCCCGCCGTTACAAAGACTACGGTTCGGTGGAGGCGTGGGGCAAAGGTTTACTGCGTTCTTGGCGACAACCGCAAACCCTCGCGGCGCAGGAATAGCCCAGATTGCAACCCTGTCACCACGGGGTAGGAACGGTCTGTGGCGCACTCAACGCCAGGCTCAAAAATTGTTAAGACCGGGGTGAGCAAACCGGCTCATCAACTCAGAAAACCGTGAGCTTTCAGCCCTCAACGCCAGCAAGTACCAGCCCTGGGACTCTCCACAGGTGTAGCCATTTTACCGATGCTCTAGCGCAGCAGTCGGGCAGCATTGTAGATCGTTTCGTTGGCCTTCACAGACTTGGCTAAATCCACCACAGGCCGCGGATAGTCGACGCCGATGGTGACGCCAAACCGCTTTTGCTCAACGGGCTGCAGCGTCCAGGGCTGATGCACTTTGGCGGGGGGTATCGCCTTGAGCTCGGGCAGCCAGTGCTTGACGTAAAGGCCCTCGGGGTCGTAGTCCTTGGCCTGCTTGGGGATGTTGAAGTAGCGAAAGCCGCGGGCATCGTTGCCCACCCCGGCGGTGTAGTTCCAGTTGCCGTAGTTGCTGCACACGTCGTAGTCGATCAGCAGAGACTCAAACCACTCGGCCCCCATGCGCCAGTCGATGCCGAGGTTTTTAGTGAGGAAACTGGCCACGTTTTGTCGGCCCCGGTTTGACATAAACCCAGAGCGGGCCAGCTCGCGCATGTTGGCATCGACTAAAGGAAACCCGGTTTTACCCTCCCGCCAAGCATCAAACCGCGCCCAGTCCTGTTTCCACTCGATCGCTAGCCCCCGCAGGCCGGAGGGATAAAACACGCGATCGCCGTGCTTGGCGCAGATCAATCGAAAGTAGTCGCGCCACAACAGCTCAAAGATTAGCCAGTAGGTGGAGTCGTTGCGAATGCGCTCGGCTTCGTAATCCTGCACGGTCTCGTAGACGCGCCGGGGTGACAGGCAGCCCAGGGCCAGCCAGGCCGAGAGCTTGGCCGAATAGTTGGCCCCCACCATGCCGTTGCGGGTTTGCTTGTAGGTTTTGAGGCAGTCGGCTTCCCAGACGTAGTGGTTGAGGCGCTCCAGGCCAGCGGTTTCGCCCCCGACAAAGATAAGCACAGCGCGGCTGTCTGGGGTTGGGGCCTCCAGCCCAAAATCAGCCAGGGTTGGCAGCAGACCCAGCTCGATCGCGGGCAGCGGCGGCAGTTTGGCGGGGGTAGGCAGGGCCACATCGACGGTGCTGTGCTGCTCGACTTTTTTGCGAAACTGAGTGAAAACCTCGGGTAGACGAGCGACCGCAAAGGGCAGATTGTCGGGATGGTAGAGGGTGGCACCCCAGTAAACCTCACTTGAGCACCCCAGCGCCGCCAGCTTGCTCTCCAGGGACCGCTCGACCCGCTGCTCCTCAGCGGTGACTTCCTCATGCCAGTAGACGGTTTCAACGCCGTGGGCCTTGACCAACTCTGGAATAATCTCCTCAGGGCAGCCGACCCGGACGACGAGATCGCTGCCCAGAGATTGCAGCGATCGCCGCAAATCGGCCACGCTCTCCAGCAAAAACTGCGCCCGGTAGGCCCCCGTTTTGGCAAAGCCAAAGGATGTCTGACCAAACTGGCGTGGGTCAAAGCAGTAGAGCGGCACAATCGGTTTTCCGGTCCGCAAGGCCTCATCGAGCGGCTGATGGTCGTGGAGGCGGAGGTCGTTGCGGAACCAGACGAGAGTTGACATGGAGGGGAGTGGATGGGTGGATGGTCAGCAAGCCGCAATTTTGGCAGGATCAAGTAGCTCGTCCCGGGTTAAACCAGGGGACAGAAGAGATTGGTTGATCGCAAGGTAGCTTCGTTAAGTATTCTAAAGAATTATTAACCCCCGTGCAGGAGTCTTACGTCTATGGCGATTCAAGTTGGCGATCGCGCCCCCGATTTTACACTGCCCAACCAAGCGGGTGACGCTGTAACCCTCAGCAGCTTTCAGGGGCAGAGGGCGGTGGTGCTATACTTCTACCCCAAGGATGATACTCCTGGCTGCACGGTAGAATCGTGCTCGTTTCGCGACAGTTATGAAGACTTTGTCGCGGCGGGTGCCGAGGGGATTGGCATCAGCAGCGATTCGCCCGACTCGCATCGGGCGTTTGCCAGCAAGCACAATCTGCCGTTTACCCTGGTCAGTGATGCCAAAGGGGCGGTGCGAAAGGTCTACGGTGTACCGGCTACCCTGGGGCTACTGCCGGGGCGGGTGACCTACGTGATCGATCGCGAAGGTATTGTGCGTCACATTTTTAATTCGCAGTTTAACCCCAAAGGCCACATAGCCGAGGCCATGGGCATTTTGAAAACCCTACAAGCAGCGTGATATGGAACTTCAGCCCCACCACCGCGATTTTGTGACCTGTCTGACGGCTCTGGAGGAGGCGATCGCCGGTCTTTGGTACCCAAGCGAAACCGATGCCCCCCTGGCGATCGCCATTTACGCCGACCCCAATTTCGATGCCACCTCTCTGGGCCAGCAGCTCGGTACCAACGCTGACACCTTTGAGCACCGACCAGCCGACGACTTCTTTCGGCGTATCTTTGATAATTTTTACTGGAGTACGCCCCAGGGCGGCAATTTGACCCAGCGGTATAAGCGCTTGCAAGAGGTGTTGCAAACGCACCTTCAAGATCTCAACTTTTACCGGGTGGGGTCGGTAGATGTGAATCTATATCTGCTGGGTCGCCATGCCAGCGGCTGCTATGTCGGTGTGTACACCCATATGATCGAAACCTAGAAGCCGATCGCCGCGCTGTGCTTTACCCGCCTGGTATTGACGGGTATGAGTGGGTGAACAAAAAAGAGGGCAATGAAGGACTCCCTGAGGAGCTTAGCCCCAGAGACATAACCCAGCAATAGGGCAATCTAAAATCCAAAATCCCCAAGCCAAAATCGTCTGCCCGAGGTGTTTCATCGTGGTCGCTCCGCCCAGATGACGGTAGTCTAACGGTAGAAACCGAGGCAAAACTCCATGGCTTTTCAAACCCCGGACTGGGTGAAGCACGCTGTCTTCTACCAGATCTTTCCCGATCGGTTTGCCCGTACCCAGCGGCATCTCGATTATCCTGCCATGGCCGTATCGCTAGAACCCTGGGAAACGCCCCCCACTCCCTTTGGCTACAAAGGCGGTGATCTGTGGGGCGTGGCTGAACAGCTTGACTACCTAGCGGATCTAGGGGTTACCGCCATTTACATGACGCCGATTTTTCAGTCGGCCTCTAACCATCGCTACCACACCCACGACTACTACCAGGTCGATCCGCTGCTGGGGGGAAACCCCGCCTTTTTTGACCTACTCGAGGCCGCCCACGCCAAAGACATGAAAGTGGTGCTCGACGGCGTGTTTAACCACTGTAGTCGCGGCTTTTTCTTCTTTAACGACATTCTCGAAAACGGTCCCAACTCCCCCTGGCTGGAGTGGTTTGAGGTCCAAGGCTGGCCGCTGTCGGCCTACGACGGGGCGCTGCCCGCCAACTACCGCAGCTGGGTTGACAACCGGGCGCTACCCGCCTTTAAGCATGACCATCCGGCAGTGCGCGAGTATCTGATGCGGGTGGGCGAGTATTGGGTGCGCCAGGGCATTGACGGCTGGCGGCTGGATGTGCCCTTTGAAGTGAAGACCGAAGGCTTTTGGCAGGAGTTTCGCGATCGCATCAAAGCCATCAACCCCGAGGCCTACATCGTGGGCGAAGTGTGGACCGACGCCCGCCAGTGGCTCGATGGCACTCAGTTTGATGGGGTAATGAACTACCTATTTACGGGGCCAACGATTGCTTTCGCGGCGGGCGATCGCGTTCGCATGGAGCTAGTGGAAGATCCCCACTACTACCCCTACCCCGCCCTGGATGCGGCGGGCTACGCCGACAAAATTCAGCACCTGCTGAACCTTTACCCCTGGGAGATTCAGCTTACCCAGCTCAATTTGCTCTCCAGCCACGATGTGGCCCGCGCCTACTCGGTTGTGGGTGAAGACGACGCCAGTATGGTGCTCTCAACCCTGCTGCTGTTCACCTTTCCGGGCGCGCCCAGCATTTACTACGGCGACGAGGTGGGCCTGCCGGGCGAGCTGGACCCCGACTGCCGCCGCACCTTTCCACCCGAAAACGAGTGGCACCAGGATCTGCTCAAGGTGCACCGCGAGCTGACTGCCTTGCGCCACCGCTACCCGGCCCTGCGCACCGGCACCTACGAGGTGCTGCACGCCGAGGGCATGGGCTACGTCTTTAGCCGCAGCCTGGGGGGCGATCGCGTCATTGTGGCGTTAAACCCCGGTGACCAGAATACAGTTACCCTGCCCGCCGATGCCCTCATCCCAGCGGTCAAGGCCGGTGAGCAGGTTTTTGCCTACCATGGCGCTACCTGGAGCGACGATAGCCTGACCCTGCCCCCGCGCTCAGCCATGGTGGTAACCGCAGCGTAATCAGGCGAGCTTAACCCGCAACGATGAGCTAGCTACTGGGCAGGTAGCGGCCTTCACCACCTAGGGGATAAACCATCTACAGATGTGCTTCCCTATTCCCCCTATCTTCCTCATCCCCTTACATCCCCCAGTGTCTACCCCTCAGAACGACGTTGGCGAATTTTGGCGATAAAAAACTCCTCCAGGGTGGGGCGGGTCTGCTGTAGCGCAATCAGGTTCGCCCCCACCATCGGAACTTGCTTAGTAAAGTCGTAGGGGTCGCCCTTGATGTGGCCCCGCCACAGATCGCCCTGCACGCTTATCTGGTCGAGCCAGGGCTCAAGCTCAGCCACCCGACCGCCGCGCCCTCTGACCACGTACTGGTCGACGGTGCCCAGCAGGTCGTCCAGGCTGCCTCGGGCGATCAGCTCGCCCTGGTCGAGAATGGCGATGCGATCGCAGATCACCTCCACATCCGACAGAATGTGGCTATTAAAGAAGATTGTTTTGCCCTCCCGCTTCAGGGCCAAAATAATCTCCCGCACCTGAAATCGCCCAGTGGGGTCAAGCCCCGACATCGGTTCATCCAAAAACACCACGTCGGGGTCGTTGATGAGCGCCTGGGCCATACCCACCCGCTGCACCATACCCTTTGAGTACTGGCGCAGCTGCTTCTTTTTGGCGTCCGCCTGCGACAGCCCTACCAGGTCAAGCAGTTCGGTAATCCGGCGCTGCTGGGCCGCCCGCGAGAGGCCAAAAAGTCCAGCGGTGTACTGCAGAAACTCCCAGCCGGTAAGGAAGTCGTAGAAGTAAGCATTTTCAGGCAGATATCCGATTCGATGCTTGACGGCGCTCTCACCAAGGGGATGGCCCAGCAGGGTAGCGCTACCCGCTGTAGGGCGAATGATGCCCAGCAAAATTTTCAGCAGGGTGGTTTTACCCGCCCCGTTGGGGCCGAGTAGCCCAAACGTTTCGCCATGGTAGACGTTGAGGGTGCAGTTTTGCAGCGAGGTGACCTTTTGGTTGAGCCAAAACCCGGTGCGGTAGGCTTTGGTCAACCCCTGGGTCTGCACCACAGCGGGGCGATTGTCTGGTAGACGGTTGTCTAACTGGGTAGGATCAGTCGGTAACAATGGAGCGCTCATAGAAACCGTGCTAAGACCAAGTAGACGACAATCATAATCAGGACTTACTCTTTAGAGTACCCTTCGAAAACCTCTCCCTTGCCAGGGGGCAATTTAGCTCCGGCTATGCCAGGGTAAATGCATGGAGCCATGGTCTTTAACTGCCTGCAGCGCTAAGGCAGGTTGCTTAGGGAATACGCTTAGCTTAGGTCTCATTCACGCCTCAATCGATAAATTGCTCTAATTTGCTCTATGGATCGCTTTAAGCTAGATCGTTCAAAACTGGTAGCGGTGATTACGGGAGTAATCTCCTTGCTGCTAGCGGTTGGTTATCTTGTGCTGGTTCAAATTCTGGACTTTCGCGGCGACATGGTGCCCGCCCCCCTGTCTACCCTAATAGGGTGGCTGGGGCCAGTTTTTGACCTCATCACCTAGGGCCTCGAAGAGAGTACAGGAAGGGTTAGCGGTCTGTCACCCCCAGACCTAAGAGCGGCAGGGCAGCCGTTGCTGGGTTAAGCCTAGGTAATCGGATACCTCTATTGGTATTCTAGAGTGCGCCTAGACAGTCCTCTTTTGAGATGGCCCTCTTTTAGGATAGGGAGGTATTGCTGTCTGTTTCGCCGTTGTTTTACTGCTGTAATTGTTCTGGCTATGGTGCCGCTTGAGCCACGATCAAGTCTGCTGCCCCCAATTTCTTCCTTCTCCCAGCTGAAGGTTTGGCGGTCATTCCTCAGCCGATGGATGGGTGGTGTCAGGATGGCTTTTGCGCCAGGGCAGTTGCTGGGTTCCATGTTTACCGCTGGCAGGGGTACTTCTCCTTTAGATTTCTCAGGGCTGTAGATATGTTGAACCAAACCGTGAACCAGACATCGCTACAGCCCCTGACAACGATTAAAACCTTTGTGGAACTATTGACCTGGCGGGCTGAGCAGGCTCCCCAGGGCATAGCCTACCGTTTCTTGGCGGAGGGCACCCCCGAAACTGCCCAGACCATGACCTACGGGGCGCTACAGCAGCGGGCCCAGGCCATTGCGGTGCTGCTGCAAGATTTGAACTGCCAAAACCAGCCGGTGCTGCTGCTCTATCCCGCCGGGTTGGATTACATCTCCGCTTTTTTTGGCTGCCTCTACGCCGGGGCGATCGCCGTTCCAGCCTATCCGCCGCGCCCCAACCGCTCGCTCGATCGCATCCAGGCGATGGTGCAGGATGCCGGGGCTACCGTGGCCCTGACTGACAACTCCACCCTGCAAAAGCTGGAGCGGCGGCTGGCTGAGACCCCCCAGCTGCGATCGCTCTACTGCCTCAGCACTGATGGGCTGCAGCCCGATCTGGCCCACCAGTGGCGGCCCCCGACTATCCATGCCGACACCCTGGCCCTGTTGCAGTACACCTCAGGGTCAACCGCCCTGCCCAAGGGGGTGATGATTAGCCACGACAACCTGCTGCACAACTCTGAGCTGATTGGCCGCTGCTTTGGCAACACCGCCGCTAGCCGGGGGGTTTCCTGGCTACCGCCATATCACGACATGGGGCTGGTTGGCGGCCTTTTGCAGCCGCTGTATGTGGGGGCAGAAATGACGCTGATGGCGCCGGTCTCGTTTTTACAGCGTCCGGTGCGCTGGCTGGAGGCGATTTCCCACTACCGGGCTACCACCAGCGGCGGGCCCAATTTTGCCTACGACCTCTGCGTACGCAAAACCACCCCAGAGCAGCGACGGGGGCTAGATCTCAGCCACTGGCAGCTGGCCTTCAGCGGAGCCGAACCGGTGCAGCAGGCCACCCTGGCCCAGTTTGCGGCGGCTTTTGCCGCCAGCGGCTTTCGCCCCCAGGCCTTTTACCCCTGCTATGGCATGGCCGAAACCACCCTGCTGGTGACCGGAGAGGCGGTGCAGACGGAGCCCAAACACCTGATTCTCAAAGCCAGCGATTTGCAGCAAAACCAGGTCACTCTGGTGAGTGCTGCCGATGACGATGCGGCACGCCCGATTGTCAGCTGCGGCCCGCCAGCGATCGCCAACCAGGTTTGCATTGTTGACCCCGACAGCCATCGGCCCTGCCCACCCAACACCATTGGAGAAATCTGGGTGGGCTGGTCTCGCAGTGTGGCCCAGGGCTACTGGCGACGAGAAGCCGCCACCCGAGAGGCCTTTGAGGCGACCTTAGCCGATGGGGCTGAGGGGCCGTTTCTGCGCACGGGCGATCTGGGCTTTCTCCACGGCGACGATCTCTACGTTACGGGTCGCCTCAAGGACCTCATCATTATCCGGGGCCGTAACCACTATCCCCAGGATATTGAAGCCACGGCAGAGCAGGCCCATCGCGCCCTGCGCCAGGGCAGCGGGGCAGCTTTTTCGGTGGTGTGGGATGACACAGAGCATTTGGTGATTGTCCACGAACTGGAGCGCAGCGCCCTGCGCACCGCTGACCCGGAGGTCATTTTCACCGCTCTGCGCCGCCAGGTGGCCGAGCACCATGACCTGCAGTTGGGGGCGATCGCCCTGCTCAAGCCCAACGCCATGCCCAAGACATCGAGCGGCAAGGTGCAGCGCCATCTGTGCCGATCGATGTTTTTAGCCGGGCAGTTTGACGTGGTCCACGGCTGGCCGGTGGCAGAGGCGAGTCAGGCTTTGGCTGCCGCAGAGGCCCTGAACGGTGAAGCGCACCTGGATGACGGGCTCGCCTCTGTAGACGAGAGCTCGCCAGGGTCAGAGGGTAGGTCAACGGCTGTGGCCGCTGACCAGTCGCCGCCCCCGCTGACGACCGCTGAGGCGATCGCCGACTGGATGGTGAGCTGGCTAGCCAGTGCCCTGAGAGTGCCCAAGCATACCCTTGATGTGCGTCAACCCCTGGCGGAGCACGGGCTCGACTCTCTGGCGGCGGTGGAGCTGGCGGAGGCGCTGGAATTGGCTCTGGGGATACCCCTCTCGCCCACCCTGGCCTACGAGTATCCCACCATAGAGGCGCTGTCGAGGTATTTGGCCTCGACCCGCGACACCGCCACTGTCGCTGACCCTCTAGTAGAGGCCGTCGACCAGCGGGAATTGGAGCAGATCGTCAGAGAATTAGAGCTGCTGTCTGATGCAGAGGTGCAAACCCTGCTGGGCAGACAGAGTCATTAAACAATGGAGCGTGGGAGTTAGCCTGTGGAGGATCTCGCAAGGCGAATTAGCAGCCTTTCCCCAGAGAAACGGCTGCTGTTGGAGCTACAGCTGCAGCGTAAACGAGGGCTACCAGAACCCATTGCCATTGTGGGCATGGCCTGTCGGTTGCCAGCGGCTCCCAGTTTGCAGGCCTACTGGCGGCTGTTAATCGAAGGGCAAGACGCCATTCGCGAGGTGCCCGCCGATCGCTGGGACGTCGAGGCTTTCTACGATGCCGACCCCCAGGCCGCGGGCAAAACCTACTGCCGCTGGGGCGGTTTTCTCGACGGGGTCGACCAGTTCGACCCGGCCCTGTTTGGCATTGCCCCCCGCGAGGCACCCTACATCGATCCGCAGCAGCGGCTGTTTTTAGAGAGCGTCTGGGAGGCTCTAGAGGATGCTGGCATCGTGCCCCACGCCCTGGGAGGGCAGCCGGTGGGCGTGTTTGCCGCCGCCTCGACCCTCGACTACGGCCAGATGCTGCTGCAGGGGCCTGAGGTCGTGGGTACCTATACCGCCACGGGGTTGGCCTCGACCATGGTGGCTAACCGGGTCTCCTACCTGCTCAATCTGCAGGGGCCGAGCCTGACCGTCGACACGGCCTGCTCGTCGTCCCTGGTGGCGGTGCATCTAGCCTGCCAGAGCCTGTGGACTGGGGAGAGCAGCCTGGCCCTGGCCGGGGGCGTTAACCTGATGCTGACCCCCACCGTCACCGTCGGGTTTAGCAAACTGACCGCCCTCTCTCCCGACGGGCGGTGCAAAGCCTTTGATGCCTCGGCCAACGGCTTTGTGCGCTCCGAGGGGGTAGGGACGGTGGTGCTCAAACGCCTGGGTCAAGCCCTGGCCGACGGCGATCGCATCTACGCCCTCATCCGAGGCAGCGCCACCAACCAGGATGGCCGCACCAACGGGCTTACGGCCCCCAACCCCGCCGCCCAGGAGGCGGTGGTCAAAGCGGCCTATGAGCGCGCGGGCATTCCTTTACAGCAGGTTGACTACATTGAGGCCCACGGGACCGGCACCCTGCTGGGCGACCCGATCGAGGCCAAGGCCCTGGGGAATGTGTTTAGCCCCTACCGCAGCCTAGAGCAGCCGATCCGGATGGGGTCGGTGAAAAGCAACATTGGTCACACCGAAGCGGCAGCGGGCATCGCCAGCTTGATCAAGGTGGCCCTGTGTCTGCGACACCGCACTCTGGTGCCCAGCCTGCATTTCCACACCCCCAACCCCTACATTCCCTTTGACCAGATTCCCCTGCGGGTGCAGCAGCAGCGCGAGCCCTGGGCCGAGGCTGAAAATATGGCGATCGCTGGGGTGAGTTCCTTTGGCTTTGGCGGCACCAACGCCCACGTCGCCCTGCAGGCTGCCCCCGTTTTTACCACGGCCCCAGCCCTGGAGCGACCGCTGCACCTGTTCTGCCTGTCGGCGCGATCGCAGTCGGCCCTGGCCGCCTATGCCCAGACGATGGCCATCGCTCTGAGCCAGATGCCCCAGGCTGACCTGGGCGACATTTGCCACACCGCCAACGCTGGCCGCACCGCCTTCGATTACCGCCTGGCCCTCCTGGCCCCAGATCTCCCCTCCCTGGTGAC
>PYGV01000422.1 GCA_003022385.1 filamentous cyanobacterium CCP3
AGCCCCTGCCCCTGCCCCTGAGGGAGCGTCAGGTCGAGGGGGACAGGTGGTGCCTGTGGGCATTCGCCTTAACCCCAATGGTCGCGATATTCCTGACTCTGCCCCTCAGCTGCTGGGCGCTGCGGCGATTGAGATGCAACCTCTGGCTTCGGGCTGCGGCTTTGCCAACCTGGAGGCGCTGCTGGCGGGTATGGTTGCCGCCTCGGTACAGCTACAAATTCGGGTAGAGCCCAGTGGCGAAATTTCTCAGGTGAGGCCATTACAGGGCACTGGCAATGGTGCCTTAGACGATTTGATCAGCTGTGTTGTCAGGCAGCGGCTGCGGCTGCAACCAGCCAGCTCAGCGGGGGTACCGCAGCTCACTGATGCGTTTATTTTGGAGGCCCAAATTCAGTTTTGAACCTTGACTTAGAGGCAGTGGGTGCAGTCGTTGAAGCGCTTAATTTGCCACAGCTCGGTGTTAAGGCGATTGAAACCGGGTTGATCCCAGCGATCGCGGTCTAGCCAAAATTCAAACCGGGCGGTGTTGTCCATTGGCATGCCCCAGGCGCGATCGCAGCCCAGCAGCAGGGCTATGAGCTGCTGCAATATCCAGTGATGGCTAATTACGAGAATGCGATCGCCGTTGCCGTGCCGACTGAGGACATCATCCAAAAACTGCTTTGCCCTGGCCTGGCCCTGCTCCAGCGTTTCGGCCTTGGGGATGGGCTGCCAGTCGAGGCTGGTGGTGAGCTGCTGGCAGAGCTCGGGGTAGCGATCGCAGGCCTCGGCCCAGGTCAGACCGGTGAAAACGCCGGAGTTGTACTCCATCAACTCAGGACACAGCTCTACCGTCACAGGTTGATCGAGGCCCTGGATAATCTGATCAGGAATGCGCTTACCAGAGTCAAATCTGGGGATATTTGGAAGCAGTTCGCCGTATGGCGAGCTTGACGCTGTAAAACCTTGAATCAGCGCCTTCAATGTGTCAGTAGCTCGCTCTAGCGGGCTGCAATAGATATGGGTAGGGTGCCACCCTCGCGCGGCCAAATGTCGCCCCAGCCGCAGCGACTGCTCTACGCCACGAGGAGTCAGCCCTGTGGAACTAACGCCCTCCATACGGCCCTCAACATTACCTACCGACTGGCCGTGGCGTACTAAAAGCAGCTTGAGAGGGGGCATAGACTCCGGGAAACTGGCTCAGTGATTTGAAACGGTTTGGATCCGCGTCAGCAGTTGGGGGCAACCTGATTGGAGAGCACGGGCGCTAAATCGGCAGGATCGGCGGCAAAACTGTCTACCAGCAACTCTACAATTTCTGAAACGTGCCAAAATGCGTAGGCGAATATTTCTGAACTGTGGTCTGCTATCGATGACATTTTCGGTTCATTCCGCTTCTTCCCTGCCCTGCCGCTGCGGCCTCAATGCTACCGATCGCAAGCGTCTGGGGCTGTTTCTCACCCTGGTGCTGGGGTTTGCGGTGGTGGAGTGGCTGATGGGCAGCTACAGCCACAGTCTAGCGCTGCAGTCAGATGCGGGGCACATGCTCACCGATGTGGGCGCGATCGCCCTGGCGCTGTCGGCTAGCTGGCTGACGCGCCTGACCCTGGCCCAGTCTCGACCTGGCCAACCGCACCTGGAGGCGATCGCCGCTTTGATCAACGGCGTTGGGCTACTGGCCATGGCCGGGCTAATCTGCCTGGAAGCCTGGAACCACCTGAGCACACCTACGACCACGCTGGTCAGCGGACCGATGGCCGGTACAGCCCTAGTCGGGCTGGGCATCAACGGATTTGGGGTTTGGCTACTCCACGGCCAGGGCGACGAGTCGCTAAACCGGCAGGGGGCCTTTTTACACGTGGTGGCCGATTTGGCCAGCTCGGTTGGGGTAATTATCGGAGCGCTGTGTATGGCGCTCTTCCACTGGTTTTGGATGGACGGGGTGCTGAGTTTAGCGATCGCCCTCCTGATCGGCACCAGCGCCCTGCCCCTGATTTACCACAGCTGGGGGCAAATTACCCAAACCGCCCCACTATCGCGGCCTGACCTCACTAGCCTGGGTTTTCTCGAAACTGGATATACCGACCTGAGCAGCCTGCTGGGAGCAGCCCCTGCCCCACCGACCGTTAGCCAGCGCCGTTTAGGTAACAAACCTGCGGCATTAGGTCACAAAACTGCGCCATATCGGTCATTCGATTCTAATATTCATACCTAGGCGGCCATCTCTGCATCGGCCAGCCCTGCACTGTGTCTACGGGAGTCAAACATGGGTACCTGGGTTAAGGAAACCGATGAAGCTTTTTACCTGATGCAGGGAAACCAGTGGATCTCCCGCATTCAAAAGCGTCCCTCCTCTGGCAACCCCAAGGAGCAGGTGCTCAACGTTGAGGGCATGCGAGACTGGTTTTTGCGATCGGACGCTCCCCTGGCCATGACGGTATCTATCGGTACGGGGGCACCAGAGCCAGAAAAGTTTGGCGACTCGGAGACAACGCCTCCCCCAGAAGAGGTGGTGCCACCCCCCGAAGAAGTGATTCCCCCACCCACAGGCGGCGGTGGTGAACCCGAGCAGCCTGGCTCCGGCGGCGAGCCTGCCCCCGAACCGGCAAAAAGCCTGACGCTGCGGGTGAAAAGCACCACCTACTTCAAGCTGCAGCCCAAGCTGGCCAGCGAGCTGACCGATGCCGAAAAAGTGCTGGTTACCAACGGCACCACCTTCGATATTCAGTACTACATTGACGTGGGCAAAAACCACTGGCAGGTTCAGCTGCTGGAGCCCACCCTGGGCGATAAAACCAACCGCACCTGGTTTGTCTACACCCCAGACATCGACGTACTGACCGGCGTTCGGCTGCGCGTGATTAGCGACACCCTGTTCAAGACCGAGCCCAAGATCTCATCACAGCTGGGCGAATCTCAAAAGGTATTTGTTAAAAACGGCACTCAGCTGAGGCTGCTGGCCTTTAAGCCAGCGGCGAGCGACCACTACGAGGTCGAGCTGGCCGACGCTGTGGTTGGAGCCGAAGTCAACACCAAGTGGTACGTCTACAGCCCCGATACCAAGGTCGATGGCAACCGTCAGACCCTGGAGGTCACTGGCGACACCATCTTCAAAGCCCGCCCTGTACAGTCGAGCCAGCTCTCCGACGCTGAGAAGGTGCTGGTGAAAAAGGGAACCGTGTTCTTGCTCAACTCCTACGCTCAGCCGGAAAGCAATCACGTGCGGGTAGCCCTGCAGGGAGCCTTCCTTGGCCCTCAAAATCGCACATCCTGGTATGCCTACGTACCCGACATTCAAATTTCTGGTACTGAAATTGGCAATAATCCTACCGATCAGGTCCCCAGCCAGCCAGCTAACCCGGCTGACCGGGGTATAGCACTAACCTTCCCTGGGTTTTCCGGCACTTACTACTCCAATTTCCCAATTCAGCCTAAGAACCGCTATGGCGTGCGGGGTAACTTTACCTGGGGTGAGGCCTTACACGTCAATCCCAGCACAGGCCGGTATCGTCGCCCGGCCAACGCCGGAGTGGTGTACAACATTTTGAAAGTGGCCGACGCAATGGAAGAAATTCGCAAGATGTATGGCGATAAGCCAATTAGAATTAACTCCTGGTACCGCGACCCAGCTACCAATGCAGAGGCGGGTGGAGCCTCTATGT
>PYGV01000423.1 GCA_003022385.1 filamentous cyanobacterium CCP3
TTCTCAGCTTCGGCTAAAAAGCGGCCTGAGCCTGGCTCAGGCCGCTTTTTTCTGTGGGCTTAGTCTAAACTCCAGTGATCAACGACGTGCTGGAAATGTCAAAAATTGAGGCGGGCCGCATTTCGCTGCACGTCACCACCGTCGATCTGTCGTCCCTGCTGAGCAGCCCAGAAGCGATGCTTGCCCTCCAGGCTAAGGCCAAGGGGCTGAGCCTCGACTTTGACTGCGCCCCGGCCATCCCCGCCTATATTGCCACCGACGAGGGCAAGCTGCGCCAGGTATTGATTAACCTGCTGGGCAACGCCATCAAATTTACCCAGACCGGCCGGGTTAGCCTGCGGGTCAGGAGCCTGCGGCCCGTGCCCGCTGCCCTGGCCGCCACCTACCCTGAAACCAACGGCGCCCTGGAGTTTGCCGTAGTCGACACTGGCCCCGGCGTTGCCCCCGAAGACATCAGTCGGCTGTTTGAACCGTTTACGCAGAGCGCGCGCGGGCTGCAGTGGTCGGCGACTGACCCCTCGCAGCGGGGCAACGGCCTGGGACTGCCGATCAGTCAGCAGTTTGTGCAGCTGATGGGCGGTGAACTCACGCTCGAAACCCAGCTTAACCGGGGGACAACCTTTACCTTTGTGCTGCCAGTGCAGCGGGTCGATCGCTCGGCGGTGTTTCCGACCCCCGATGGACAGGCCGCGGTGGCCCTGGCCCAAACCTGGCACCCCCACCTGATCTGGATGGATATTCGCATGCCTGGCCTCGACGGCTATGCCGCCACCAGCCAGATCAAAGCGCTCACCCTCGATCCGGCTCCGGTGATGATTGCCCTGACGGCCAGCCCCTTTGAGGAAGAACGGGCTAAAATTTTGGCCGCTGGGTGCGACGATTTTGTGCGAAAGCCCTTTCAGCTGCAGGGGCTGCTGCAAAAAATTGCCGCCTATCTGCCGGTGCGCTACCGCTATGCTGAGGCTGAGTTTGGCTCCCCTGAGGGGCCAGAGGCGGTAAACTCAGCCGGTTCCCAGCCCGATCGCGCTGAGCTGCGGCTGTGGCTGCAAACGATGGCCGCCGACTGGCAGCAGGCGCTGGGGCAGGCCGCGATCGCGGGCTCTGACGACCGCCTGATTGAGCTGCTGGGGCAGCTGCTCGATGCGCCGACCGGCGTCACCCAAACCCTGACTACCTGGGCTAAAAACTTTGAGTTCGATCGCATTCTCGACTGTTTGCACCCTGAAGCCGATGGCCCTTCCCCCCAGTCGCCAAAAATGACTGAACCCAATCTAGGGTCAGACATGGGGCGTTGCCGACGCGAAACCAATCGCCCCCCGAGCTAGACCGTCAACCATCAGGGCTGGGCAGCGCCACAGCCAGGCAACAGAAACTTTTATATGAGACAGATACAGGAGACCGTCATGACCTCTCCCAGGGACGCAAGCGGCAAGGATGATCAGGGCGATATTTTGATCGTAGATGACACCCCCGACAACCTGCGGCTGCTGTCGGCCATGCTGGGGCGGCATGATCTGAGGGTGCGCAAGGCGCTGACCGGGCAGTGGGCGATCGCGGCGGCCCAGGTGGCCCCCCCCGACCTGATTTTGCTCGACATCAAGATGCCAGAAATGAGCGGCTACGAAGTGTGCGAGCGGCTCAAGGCCGACCCCACCACGCAGGGCATTCCAATCATTTTCATCAGCGCCCTCGACGACACCATCGATAAGGTCAAAGCCTTTGCCGCTGGCGGGGCCGACTACATCACCAAACCCTTTCAGGAGGCCGAGGTGCTGGCCCGCATTGCCCACCAGCTCAACCTGCGCCGACTGCAGGGGCAGCTGGTCGCCCAAAACGAAGAACTGGTGCGCTCAAATCGAGAGCTGGAGCAGTTTGCCTCGGTGGTGGCCCACGATTTGCAGCAGCCCTTGCAGAGCATTTTGGGCTACACCAAGCTGATCAGCCTGGCCTGCCCCGCCATCAAAACGTCGCCCGCCCAGCCCTACCTCGAGAATATTTTGGACGCCAGTGGCCGGATGCAGCAGATGATCCAGGACTGGCTGGCCTACGCCCAGGTGGGTCAGGCCCAGCCGCGGCTGGCCCCTGTCGATGGCAACGCCCTGCTCGACCAGGTCAGGCTCAACTTGAATGTGGCCATCACCGAAACCGGAGCCAAACTCGTCCACGGCAATTTGCCCAGGGTGCTGGGCAACGATGTGCAGCTGATGCAGCTCTTTCAAAACCTGATCAGCAATGGCCTCAAGTTTACTCGGCCCGGCACCCGGCCTGAGATTACCATTTCGGTAGAACCCCAGCCTCAGGCCTGGCGGTTTGGCATTCACGACAACGGCATCGGCATTTCAGCGGAGCACCTGAGCCAAATTTTTAAGGCCTTTCACCGCCTCCACGATACCCAAACCTACCCCGGCAGCGGCATTGGCCTGGCCACCTGCCAAAAAGTTGTGGAGCACCACGGGGGCCGCATTTGGGCTGAGTCGCAGCTGGGCCAGGGCACGACCTTTTACGTCATTTTGCCGGCTGTCCCTGGCGACGACGGCTAAACCGCTGGCCACGTTTCTACCCCTTGCGCCATTTGCCCATGAGCACGCTCACCATTCTCTGCTTCGACGCGCCCGCCCCGCTGCTCGATCGCCTGACCGCCGAATTTTCAGACTGCAGAGTGAGGCAGGCCGCGACGGCGGTCGCGGCCTGGGCTGAGCCGCTGCTGGCGGCTGGTGCCGAGGTGGCGCTGGCGATCGCCCCCTCGGCAGGGCTAGAAATGGGGAAGCTACAGGCCGTCTATGACCACTTTCCCCAGGCGCTGACGGTGGTGCTGGGCGACCCAAATGCAGCCCCAAAACCGACCGCCGCCCACTGAGCCGCCATTTACCGCTACCTACCCTACCCCGGCACCACCGCGCCGCCGCCCCCCGGCACCGTTCTGAGGGTGACCTTTACCGTCGGCGATACCGGCATTGGCCTGGCCGCCGCCAATCGCGATCGCCTGTTTGAGCCTTTTGTGCAGGCCAGTCAGGGGGGCTGCACTGGCCTGGGTCTCTCGATCAGCCGCCAGTTTGTGCCTATGCTGGGGGACGATATTACCGTTGAGAGCCAGCCGGGTCAGGGAGCTACCTTTGCGTTCACCGTGCCGATGTCAGTCGTCGAGGCTGAGCAGATACAGCAGGCTACCCTCCGACTCGACGGCGACCAGCTGACCCAAATCATGGCTCAGTTCACCCCGACCCAAACGCCGCTAGCGGCCTGGCTGGCCCAGCAGATCGACCAATTCGCCTTTGACACCATTTACACCGCAGTTCAGCAGGCCAAGGGCTAGGGGCAGCCAGTACGCCCTCTAGCGATTGGTTAAAACCACCCCGGCAATGACCAGGCAACCGCCCAGCAGCAGCGATGGGGCAGGAATTTCATCTAGAAACAGAGCCGCCAGGGCGATCGCAAACACCGGCACCAGGTTAATAACCACCCCCGCCCGAGCTGGCCCCAGCTGTCTCAGCCCGTCGTAGTACCAGCTAAACCCCACCGCCGAGCCCAGCACCCCCAGATAGAGCAACCCCACCCAGGTAGCGGCGGTAGCGGTGGCGATCGCGCCGACCAGGCCCTCCCCCAGCGCTGGCCCCAGCAGCAGGGTGGCTCCGCTCAGG
>PYGV01000103.1 GCA_003022385.1 filamentous cyanobacterium CCP3
AGTAAGGGGTGGGGGATTGCTATATGATCGAAGCAAGAAAGTGCTTGGATTGGAGGTAGATTAGTGCGAGAGATTTTGATTAGCCTGGGGGTTTTAGCGGCCTGTTGTGTGGTGCTGCTGGTGGCTCAGTTTACCGGCTCTCAGCCGGAGGCGATCGCCTCTAACCTGAATCGCGCCGAGGTGGCTGAAGCCGCTACCAGCCTAAGCGAGCCGGTGGTGCATATTGCCCAGGCTGCCGCCGATTTAGCTCCCGATGTTACCCCTGAGGCCACTATGCCCGCAGAAGATTTAGTGACTACCGACTCTGGTCTTCAATACGTTGAGGTGGTCGAGGGCACCGGGGCGATGCCGCAGCCGGGGCAGCGAGTCACGGTGCACTACACCGGCACCCTTGAAGACGGCACCAAGTTTGACAGCTCTCGCGATCGCGGTCGGCCTTTCACCTTTCAAATTGGCGTTGGCCAGGTGATCAAGGGCTGGGATGAGGGCGTTGGCACCATGCGGGTGGGCGGTCAGCGCAAGCTAATTATTCCTGCCGAGCTGGGCTACGGCAGCCGGGGCGCGGGCGGGGTGATTCCGCCCAACGCGACGCTGCTGTTTGACGTTGAGCTGTTGCGCATCGGCTAGGAGAAATCCCCAAAAGATAAAAGGTAGGGGCGATCGCTCAATCTGCGATCGCCCCTACCTTTACTTCAAAGTCCCTCAAATCGACGGCTACTAAACCTGCCTAGCGAGCCCCGATTGGGCTGGGCAAACACCGTAAAGCCGTTGGCTTGGCTGCGCCTATGTCCCTACGCAAGCCACCTGTTCGAAATCGGGGCTATGCGAATCGGATTTGGTATGGGGCAGCAGTGCCAGGCTCAACAGCCCGACTCCAGGGACTGCTGAAAATTGCGCAGGGCGCGCTGGGTCTTCGGCCCGGCTACGCCGTCTACAGGGCCAGGGTCGTAGCCGCGCTTGGCCAGCTGCTGTTGCACCTGACGAGTGCCTTCGATCAGGCTTTCGTCGAGTTCTTCGAGCAGCTCCAGGGCCTTGTCGCCGGGGTTGGCGCGGTGGGTCAGATCGAGCAGCTCGCGCAGCCGCGATTTCAGGTTTTCGTTGACGGAGGCGTAGACCCGAGTGGCGCTACCCAGCCCGATAGCGTGGTCGATGAAATGGTCGGCTTCGTTGATCCAAAAGTCGAGGCGGCCATCGGTTTCGGCCAGGGCCAACAGCTGGTCGAGGCGCTGACTGTCGGCGTCGTTCAGGCTGGGGCGGGCTGCTAGCTGACAGTACTCGCGCACCAGGGCCAGGCAATCGGCGTCGGCAATTCCTGGAATTTGAGGCGTTAACGATTCACCCATAGTCTGACTCGCGTGTTTCGGTACGGTATCAATACGATCTCAGGGTTGGATCTGTAGTTTACTCGCTGGGTGGCCGGGGTAGCGAGGGGGAAATCCCCCATGGACCCTAGTGCCCAGCCATTTTGTGGCCAATGTCGGTCACGTCAGCCTGCTCAATGGGGCTGCTGTAGGCAAACTGCCCTTCGCTAATCACCAGAATGCGATCGCTAAGGGCCAGCAGCTCGTCGAGGTCTTCGCTGACCAGCAGCACTGCCACCCCCCGGTTGCGGGCCTCGACAATGGCGTTGTGAATCTGATCGACAGCGGAGAAATCGAGGCCAAAGCAGGGGTTGGCGGCAATCAGCAGCCTGATATTAGAGGAAGAAAGCTCCCGCGCCAGCACCGTGCGCTGCACATTGCCCCCCGACAGGTTTTGTACAGGGGTTTCGGGAGAGGGGGTTTTGACCCTGAAGGTCTCAATCAGCCCCTGGGCGGCCTGGCGGATCGCGCCCAGCCTCAGCCACATCCAGCGGGCCTGGGGCGGGCGATCGAAGGTGCGTAGGGCCATGTTCTCAGCTACGCTCATGCCGGGCACGCAGGCGTTGCGCAGGGGTTCTTCGGGCAGGGCGCAGACCCCGTGGCGCACCATTTCGGCGCGGGTGGCGCGGTAGGGCTGGCCGGTGATACAAATTTGGCCCCCGGTGGGCGATCGCTGCCCCGCCAGCACCTCCACCAGCTCTCGCTGGCCGTTGCCTGAGACCCCGGCAATGCCGACAATTTCGCCGCTGTGCACAGTCAAGTCGAGGGGGCCAAAGGCGGTAAGGGCGTTGTCTTTTAAGGCTTCTAACCCCTTGACCTCCAGCACCGGCTGCCGCGATACCGCATCGGTTTTAGCCACGGTTTTGGTAGACCGCTCGGCGCCCAGCATCAGGCGGGCCATATCGGCCACGGTGAGGTCGGCCACGGAGCCGTGGCCCGCCAGCTGGCCCTTGCGCAGCACTGTCACCTCATCGGTGAAGGCCAGCACTTCGCGAAACTTGTGGGTAATCAGCAGCACGCTGAGGTGGCCCGCCTTCACCTCCTGGCGCAACAGCCCCAGCACCTCGTCGGCCTCGTCGGGGGTGAGTACCGAGGTGGGCTCATCGAGAATGAGAATGCGGCTTTGCAGGTAGAGCTGCTTGAGAATTTCGAGCTTTTGCTTTTGGCCCGCCGCCAGCTGCTCCACGGGCACATCGAGGTCAACCTGAAAGGGCGATCGCGCCATGAACCCCTGCAGGGCGGCGTACTCCTGCTTCCAGTTGATGACCTGGGTGAGATCGTAGCGGCTGAGCACCAGGTTTTCGGCCACCGTCATGGCGGACACCGAGGTAAAGTGCTGGTACACCATGCCAATGCCGCAGCCGTGGGCGTCTTTGGGGCTCTTAATCGGGTAGACCCGGTCGTCGATCAGCACCTGCCCGGCGGTGGGGGCGTAGAAGCCCATGATGCACTTCACCAGCGTGCTTTTGCCGGCCCCATTCTCGCCCAGCAGCCCGTGAAACGTGCCGGGCTTGAGGGTGAGGGAAACGTCTTTGAGGGCCATCAGGCTGCCAAACCGCTTGGTCATGCTCACCACCTTGAGTTCGGGGGGTGGGTCGAGGTGCAGCAGCGGTGGGGCAAGGGTGGTCATGGCAAAGGCTGTGCGATTGCGAGCATCATACCGCTATCCCCTGGCGCAGGGCTGTTAGCAAACGGTCATTTTCGGCCTCGGTGCGCACCGCTACGCGAAAGTAGTTTACCCCCAGTTCGGCAAAGCTTACGCAGTCGCGAATCAAAACCTGGTGGCGGCGCAGCAGCCGCTCCTGGAGCAGCGGAGCCGGAGTTGTAGTCTTGACCAGCAGGTAGTTGGCAGCCCCCAGCAGTGGCGACAGCCCCGCGATCGCCTGTAGTCCGCTAAAGAGGCTCTCGCGGGCGGAGGGTAGCCACTCCCAGGTGCAGCGCTGAAAAGCCGTATCGCCCACCGCCGCGATCGCCGCCGCCGCCGCCAGGGCATTCACCGGCCAGGGGTCGCGCCAGCGCTGCCAGCGGCCCAGGCGATCGGGGTGGCCCAGGGCATAGCCAATCCGCAGACCGGGCAGGGTGTAAAACTTGGTCAACGACCGGAGCACAACCAGGTTTGGGTAACGACCCAGATGGCCAATTAGAGACGGCTGCCGATCAGGGGGCATAAAATCCATAAAGGCTTCATCCACAATCACCGTGGCAAACCGCTCCAGCAGTGGCTCCAGCTCAGCCAGCGTAAACAGACGTCCGGTGGGGTTGTGGGGATTGTTGATCAAAATGCTGGTGGCTTTAGGCTCAAGCCAGGACGCCGCCAGATCGGGGCTATCCATCCCCGTTAGGGATAGAGGCCAGGGTCGAACCGTAACGTCGAATGCCGCCAGGGCGCGCCCGTAGTCGCCAAAGGCGGGGGTGAGCAACTGGCAATCTGTGCCCGCCTCCGCCAGGTCGCGGGCGGCCCAGGTCAGCAGTTCAGCCGCCCCATTCCCCGGTAATACCCAGTCGGCGGACAGCTGGTGATGGCGGGCTAGGGCGTGACGCAGTTCACCATAGCCAGGGTCGGGGTAGTGGCGCAGCTGCTTTAGCGCCTCGGTCATCGCCTGCACAACCGAGGCGGGTGGCCCCAGCGGGTTAATGCTGGCCGAAAAATCAAGTAAAGAATCGGGGGAACAGTCGGCGATCGCCGCCGCCCAGGCCAGGTTTCCCCCGTGAACAGGTCGATTTGAAGGTGTGTGAGGTGACGATAGTTGAATCAAGGGGTGCTTACTTAGCCACCTTTTCTTTGAACAACTTACCGGCCGAAAAAGCAGGCACCTTTGTCGCCGGAATCACCATGGTGTCCCCGGTTTTAGGGTTGCGGCCTTCCCGCTCTTTGCGCTCGCGCCGTTCAAAGGAGCCAAACCCTACCAGGGTGACCTTCTCGCCCGCTGCTACAGCTTCAATAATGGCGTCGATAGTGGCAGAAATAACGAGATCTACCTCCTTTTTGGTCACGGGTTTGTCGCTGCTAGAGGAGGCCTTCTCAGCCACTGTATCAACGAGTTCAGCTTTGTTCATACCTGTCTCCTATGGGCAAAAAACATTGGGATTCAGTCGCATTCCAGTGGTAGGCCCAGGGCGAAAACAACCGTCCCGGCAGCCAGAATGGCTGAAACCCCTGTCAATCCAGAATTTCACTGCCTCATTCTAAGGGCAACCCCCAAAAAGTGGATCGCCAAAAGCTTTAATTTATGTGGATTTCGGGGTTTTTTAAGAAAGTTAAACAACTGCATGCCCCAGGGGCCTACTCCATAGGCCCCTGGGGCATGCGCTAAACGCCTTGCTGGACAAGGCATTCGTAGATTTTGGCTGTTTTAGCTCGCTGGGCTGCCGGCCCAGTTGACCCAGTCCTGGGGCTTGAGAAAAACGTCGTACAGCCGTGCCTCGGGGCTGTCGGCGGCGGGGGTGTAGCCGTATTCCCAGCGCACTAGCGGGGGCAGCGACATCAAAACAGACTCGGTGCGGCCATTGGTTTGCAGGCCAAAGATGGTGCCCCGGTCGTAGACCAGGTTGAACTCGACATAGCGGCCCCGGCGATAGAGCTGAAACTGCCGCTGATGGTCGCTGTACTCAGTGCTGTGGCGGCGCTCAACGATGGGGACGTAGGCGGGCAGAAAGGCGTTGCCGCAGTCGCGGGCAAAGTCAAACAGATCGTCCCAGCTGCGCTGGGGCAGTTCGCCGACGCCCTGGCTGGTCTGGTCGGCGGTTTTGCCGCCGTCGGGGCCGCGATAGAGCATGCCCTGCCCGTCCTGGTAGTCGAAGAAAATGCCGCCGACGCCGCGAGTTTCGCCCCGGTGCTTGAGGTAGAAGTACTCGTCGCACCAGGGCTTAAAGACTGAGTAGTAGCTGGGGTTGTGGCGATCGCAGGTCTGTTTCAGCGTCTGGTGAAAGTGCACCACATCCTCGTCGAAGGGGTAGTAGGGGGTGAGGTCGATGCCGCCGCCAAACCACCACACCGGCCCCGCCTCAAAGTAGCGGTAGTTGAGGTGCACCGTGGGCACGTAGGGGTTGCGGGGGTGCAGCACCATCGAGGTGCCCGTGGCGTAGAAGCGGTGGCCCGCCGCCTCGGGCCGCTGCACCAAAATCGACGGCGGCAGCTGGTCGCCCCACACTTCAGAAAAGTTTACGCCGCCCTGCTCAAAGATACGGCCCTGCTTGATCACGCGCGATCGCCCGCCGCCGCCCTCGGGCCGCTCCCAGGCGTCTTGCTGAAACTGGGCCCCGCCGTCGAGGGCCTCAAGCCGCTGGCAAATGCTGTCCTGGAGCTGCTTCAGCATGGCGCTGACGCGATCGCGAGAATCGACTGGTGGCGCGGTGGTCGCGGGCTTAGAAACAGGGGTAGTGGTCATGGCATCGGGAAAACAATACGTTATGTCGGCACCGGGTTGAATATGTCACACTGTGGAATGGCTTTTATGCGGAGCTTAGGATCCATTTTTTTGTCGCCGCCGGATTTTTCCGCTCTGGCGGCAGCCCAGCAGCAGCTCTTGGTGAGCTACAGGCTCAGGCGACCTATGCAACTGTACCCAGTTTTCTCACGCTACCGTGAAACCATACCCAACACCCAAATCATCCACCAGGTTGAGAGAAATGTTTAGAAACGCAACGCTCTGTAACGAAAGCCCCAGATAGCCGATTCCCTTGTCGCTCTGCGACGTCTTGTTCCCTTGATCGCCATGATTTTTCTGCCCATGTCCCTAATTGGCCTAATTGGCCACTGCTGTCAGGTGTTGACCTGGGGACCTTGCCCTGGAGGCTGCCGTGTTTAGAGCCTGGTCATTTCCCCGCCCGTTTCTCACCCTGATGCAGCTAATTCAGCACTGGGTGCAGGTGCAGCAGCAGCTCGAAAAGTCTTACCTAACCGTGAGCAGTGCCTCGGTAGACGTGCTCTGGCAAACCATCATGAACCTGGCCGATGTCTCCTGGCATCCGCTATTGACCAGCACCAACGCCCCCCGAGGGCTGAAGCCCAAGCCGGGGCTCATCTATCGGGCGTTTACTCGCTTCTGCCCGGTACCGGTAGACATTTTTGTGGAGCGGGTGCTGCCCCACGAACTGATCAGCGTGCGGGTGCTGCCCATCCCTGGACTAGAGGAACGGGTCACCTATCACCTCAAGTCCACCGTGCGGGGCACCCAAATTTCCTACTCGGTGACGCTGCGAGGCTGGCTGTCGCCCCTGGCCTGGTCGCTGCTGCGCCCCTACGCCGCCCGGGTGGCCTCAGCCCTGGCCGAGGCCGCCGAGCACCCTGATCTGCTAGATGGCCGCAATTCTCGCTCTCAGGCCTGGTAAGGCGCTGCCCTAAGCACTTGTGCTCAAGGGGGACGGTGCGGCTTAAGATAGTGAATGGCCTACGTTGACCTCGCCTGGGCGGGGTGGCGGGCATGGCCTACTCTACGGCATCCCTGGATGGCGATACCCCAAGGGGTTGCTGCTGCTGTCCGCTTTTCTCGCTGAACGTTGCCCTGTACCTGGCCCAACTCCCCCCAACTCCATGAGCCTAACCCTCTCCGAAGTTTCTGTTCTAGACGTGCTGCGCCCCGTACAAGACCCGGAGCTGCAAAAGAGCCTGGTGGATCTCAATATGATCCGCAACGTGGCGATCGATAACGGTACCGTCAGCTTCACCCTGGTGCTCACCACCCCGGCCTGTCCCCTGCGGGAATTCATTGTCGAAGACTGCGAAAAGGCCGTGCGCACCCTGCCGGGGGTCGAGACCGTGAAGGTAGAGGTGACCGCCGAAACCCCGCAGCAAAAGGCCCTGCCCGATCGCACCGGCATTGGCGGCGTCAAGAACATCATCGCGGTGTCCAGCGGCAAGGGCGGCGTGGGCAAGAGCACCGTAGCGGTGAATTTGGCGGTGGCGCTGGCCCAGGCCGGGGCCAGTGTTGGTCTAATCGACGCCGACATCTACGGCCCCAACGCGCCGATCATGATGGGGCTCACCGAGGCTCAGGTGGTGGTCAAGCAGGGCGAAATCCTAGAACCCGCCTTTAACCACGGCGTCAAAATGGTGTCGATGGGCTTTTTGATCGATCGCGACCAGCCCGTGATCTGGCGCGGCCCCATGCTCAACGGCATTATTCGTCAGTTTCTGTACCAGGTGGAGTGGGGCCAGCTCGACTATCTGATTGTCGATTTGCCCCCCGGCACGGGCGATGCCCAGCTGACCCTGGCCCAGGCGGTGCCGATGGCCGGGGCGGTGATTGTCTCGACCCCTCAGTCGGTAGCCATTTCAGACGCGCGGCGGGGGCTGAAGATGTTTCAGCAGCTCCAGGTGCCGGTGCTGGGCATTGTCGAAAATATGAGCGTGTTTATTCCCCCCGATGCGCCCGAGAAGCGCTACGACATTTTTGGCTCCGGCGGCGGCGAGCTGCTGTCGAAGGAGCTGGGGCTGCCGGTGCTGGGCTGCATTCCTTTAGAAATGGCGGTGCGCGAGGGGGGCGATGCAGGCATCCCCATTGTGGTGCAGCACCCCGACTCAGCCAGTGCCAAGGCCCTGCGGGCGATGGCCGAGCAGGTGGCGGCCAAGGTCTCGATCGCGGCGCTGGCCTAAGCTCAACACAATAGGATTCGGGATGAGTAGGAGGGCATAGCCATGTTCATGACCGACATGCAAAAGCAGTGGCGATCGCTGCTGGCCAACTGGCAGGGCATTGACTGGGTGCTGCTAATGCTGCCGGTAGCCCTTACTGTCTTTGGGGCGATCGTCATCCACAGTACTCAGCTCAATACCGCCAACACTGGCTACGGCATCAACCATGCGGTGCTGGGGGCAATTGGCCTGACCGTAGCGCTGTGGATCGCCCGCAGCCGCTACGAGTACCTGCTCAACTGGCAATGGATCATCTATGGCGTGGTCAACGTGCTGCTGGTCGCGGTGATGTTCGTGGGCACCGTGGGCGGTGGTGCCCAAAGCTGGCTGGGTATCGCCGGATTCTACGTACAGCCGTCAGAGTTTGCCAAGCTGAGCATCATCATTACGCTGGCCGCCATGCTCAGCCGTCGCGATGCCTCCAGCCTGTGGGGGGTCGCTAACGCGCTTACGGTTTTAGTGCTGCCGTGGATACTGGTCTTTCTTCAGCCTGACCTAGGCACCTCGCTGGTGTTTGGGGTGATTACCCTGGCCATGCTCTACTGGGCCAACTGCAACCCCGGTTGGCTGGTGCTGTTTGTGTCGCCTCTGGTGGCGACGATTTTGTTTCACCTGGTGCTGCCGGGCTGGCTGGTGTGGAGCTTGGGCATGGGCCTGATTGCCTGGTTTACCCTGCCCTGGCGCTGGTTTAGCACCGTGGTGGCCACGGCGATTAACCTGGTGGCGGGCAAGCTGGGCGATATCTTTTGGAATCTGCTGCAAGACTACCAAAAGAACCGCCTGGTGCTGTTTTTGGATCCCGACAAAGACCCCCTGGGCGGCGGCTATCACCTGATTCAGTCGCGCATTGCGATCGGGGCTGGCAAAATCTGGGGCCAGGGGCTGGGCCAGGGGTCGCAAACCCAGCTCAACTTTATTCCTGAGCAGCACACCGACTTCATCTTTTCGGCGGTTGGCGAGGAGTGGGGCTTTGTCGGGTCGATGGTCGTAATTTTGGCCTACTGGCTGATCTGCTTTCGCCTGGTGATTATTGCCCAAAACGCCAAGGATGATTTTGGCTCGCTGATTGTGATTGGCGTGCTGGCAATGGTGGTGTTTCAGGTGGTGATCAACATCGGCATGACCATTGGGCTGGCCCCAATTACGGGGATTCCGCTGCCGTGGCTGAGCTACGGGCGATCGGCGCTGCTGACAAACTTTATTGCCCTGGGCATGGTAGAGTCGGTCGCCAACTTTCGTCACCGGCTCAAGTTTACGGATTAGGGCGATCGCCTGAGTTCATCCATCTTTGCATCGGGGGTCAGGTGCCTTTGGCGCTGCGATTGATAACGCTATGGCTATAGAAGGCACCTGACCCCCTTAGAGGTCTCAATCTACCTGTCTGTCGCGCCTCAGCAGACTAAACACCTCGCCTTGATCTAGAGTAATCAAAATCCCGGACGTTGGGATTGTCACAAACTGGCTCCACTCGCGCTGCTCGGCGTACCTGAGTAAATGCAGGTAGTTAATTGCCCCTCGCACGCCCTCTGACGTGCCAATGACTAAGTGGAGCAATCGCTCTGGCCGGGGGCTGGGATTTGCAAGGCGCAGGGGACTCAGATCCCCGAGTTCTTCAAGAACTCGGGGATCTTGACGGGTAAAACACAACATAATGGGCTTCCTCCAATAATAACGATGGGTAGGTAAGCCCAAAAGCTTGGCCGCCCCAGACATGTGCAGTTCAGGGCGGCCAGGTATGATCAACCTTAGCCTCCGAGACTGGTTGTGCAGTCGACGGGGTTAGCTGCTGGTTGGTGTTGGTAGCACCTTCCAGCGGCGTTTGACCAAATTTTTGGGAAGCTCAGGCTGCACGCACACAGCCATAGCTCAGTAACGTACCGCATTCAGACGCTTAAATCAAGTCAGATTTGCTACCTGTTGAGAAGCGGTTACCATTTGCGTTCCACGCTATAGGCATCAAACTTTGTATCGACGCTAACGACCTGAATGCCCTCTTGCATAGCTTGAGCAATCAGCATTCGATCAAACGGATCGCGATGATGCAGAGGCAGTTTAGCTACAACATTTAGATGATCGATGGCTATGGGCAAAACTTCAATATCATTGAGCGCAATTTGCTGAGGAATAAACCGCTCATAATCATCGGGCAAAGACAGCTTTTTTAGGTTGACCTTTATAGCAATCTCCCACAGGCTGGCAGTACTGAGCAGTAGATCAACGTCTGACTCCAGCAGCTCAGCCGCATCAGTGCTAAGTTCGGGGCTGTCGTTGACAAACCAAAGAAAGGTATGGGTATCTAAGAGTATTCTCATTCCATGTACGCCTTAAAGTCTTCCAGGGGGTCATCAAAGTCAGCCGCCATCCAAATTTGGCCTTTGGCACTGCCTCGCTGGCGTCGTTTGGGCTGAGATGAAACTTGAATTAGCTTCAGAATGGGGTGATTGTCACGGGTGATGATAATTTCTTCCCCTTGTAGAGCCGATTGCAAAAGCTCTGTAATCTGGGCTTGGGCAACAGAAATATCGACCTGCTGCATAGCTTAGCCTCCTTTAGCAGTTATCTCTACAATAATTTAGATTTCTCGGTTTGATCGCAAACAGGTTTTGCTGACGACCATTATCCGTAGGGTGCATTCGCGAAGCAATGCACCACATTTTGTATGTTGGGAAACTCTTAATGGTAAGTGGTGCATTGCGGCCCAGAGGAGATCTAGCTTTTGCAGAATAAGGTTTCAGCCGCGAATGCACCCTACGGTTGGAATGACTACTACAACCCGGTGAAGCATAATCTGGTGAATAGGCCACAAGATTAGCCCTATTCGAGCTTTCATCGCTATGTTGCAGATAGGGCCTATCCGGCAGATTGGGGCGCGACAAGAGCGGTTGAGTTTGATGAAAAAATTGGGCGTGAGTAAGGCATTAGAGCTTGGTTTGAGGGTGTTGGGTTCCACTGCGTTTCACCCAACCTACGTCGACTGGCGCGACTGCCATGATTCTGGGGTCGAAGGTAACGCGGTCAAAGCCCAACGTAGGTTTTACTCCTGTCTGTTGTTTAAGTTTTGATAGCGATCCTTAGCCATAATTTATTGCTGAAGTGTTTGGAATGCCATAGAGGTAATAGCTAACTGACCAATCGGTTGAAGTCTAGCCAGATGAACCTTAGAAAGTAAGATCGGCATGTGAATTTTCTTGATGACCTTGCTTGATGGCCCAAATATAGTGCCATTTATAGATTTCAGTACTTTGAACAATTGCAAAACCTAGTTGAGTTAATCCTAAAACAAAGTTTTCACGATCATGCTCCTTAGCAGGGTGATAAATAAGAATTTGCCCCCCAGCTTGAAGAGTTCTGTAGGCTTCAGCAATATAATCTTTCAAATTGCTACCCATTAAAGACAAGCTGAATACAGCTGCATCCAAAGTACTGTCATCTAAAGGAGTATTTGTCATGTCACAGGCAATTACACTTCGGTTGATAGCAATATGATCGAATGAGTGAACTGTATGAATTCCCTTGAGGGCTTCAGCAAGTTTTGCCTGTCCACACCCAAAGTCACCAATCACTGAGCCTAGAGGCAAGTTTATTTTGAGATGTCTAATACATTCTTCGCGGGGATTTACCTGCCAGCTAACCTCAAGTTCATCCATACGAGTGTGATAGAAACACCACTCTTCAGGATTATTGCGCAAACGTTCGTGAGTTGTGCTGGAGCGAGCATTATTCCAGCGAGCATTTAATGCAGAGAAATCACCATACGAAGCATAACGGCGCTTAGTTTCAGTATTGTCAGCTTCATCCAATGGAACTTTAATCTCTTTGCGTTCAATCTCATTCAGGCCCTCTTCACCAAGGCGTCGTAACCAACCCATCCAATATTGTGTTGCTTTAGTCGGAGTTAGCTGATTACTACTATCAGGAATTTCTCCATCAACAGCAGCTTTTGCAATATCACGCTTGTTCTCTAGTCGATTCAACTTTGATTGACACCAGCTCCACTCTTCACCTTTGCTAAGCAGTGCGTATGTTCTCGGAACATGAATATCCAAAGAGTCAAACACGAAACCTTCTCTATCAAACCGCCCAATCGCTTGCTCATAATCCGTACTCGTCCAAGGTAGACTAGCAAAAATGACATTATTAGAAATAAACTGAAGGCCATCTACGCCAGTACCTAAGCAGCGAATAGATGCAACTAGAACATCTACCTTTCCACATATAAACTGCTCCAGCATATCGCTAAAGCCAGCTTCCGTTGCATATTTGTCATTACCTGTATATGTGCCCACGCTAAACGGGGTTGTTTTCTTAATCTGCTGAACCAAATAAGGAACAATATCTTTTACATATTCCGTAAAGACAACGGTTTTGGACCGTAGATTTTGTTTGATAATTGGCCATCGTGCTTTTACGAGTATTGATTCAACTTGCTGTGGATGAGGTCGATGACCTAGAGCAAACAAATCCTCTAAGTATGGAGTGGCGTCAATAGGATGAACTATTGGGATACGGGAATGTTGCCTCAGAGGCAACATTCGGAAACCCATTGTGGTAAATTTCTGATAGAGCTTCATACAATTTGGCACAGTAATGGTTGTACCAATATCATCTTGACTTTGGCTACTTACTAACTCGATCAGAGATTTACCTTCTTGAAGATTATTGATAATAGGCGTAGCAGACATTCCAAGAACACGAGGCTTTGGTCTACCTTCAGGAACATCAGTAATCAGCCCATTTAATAATCGACGCCTTTGCGATTCTTCGTCTATGTCTCGTTGTTTAACTTGATGAAGCTCATCGACAACGATAAAATCAATGGCTTGATTATTAATGAAGTTTTTGATTAAGCTAAGATAGCGATTCTGAAACATTTCGTGATTCAAAATCAAGTAGCATGGCCAGTCAGGATTTTGCCATTTTGGAATCCAGCTTTTGTTAACAATATTTGAACTAGGAAACGTGCTTTTAATTGTCTTAATCCAGCCTTTGACAGTAGAGTTTGGGCAAGCAATTACAGTGAGTTGAGCACCAACTACTCGACTAGCTAGAACTGCTGACAAAGTTTTCCCAGTTCCGGTTCCACTTAAATTTAGCACTCTACCTTCTTTGAGTACTCGATATGCAATCAGTCGCTGCATTAGTTTCGGATGACGGAAAGTGCCACGCTCATCTTTAAATTCGTACCCTGGAGGGAGAGGAAGCTGCTGGCAGCGAGTATATTCATCAATAAAAGCTTCTCTAACAGCTTCACTATAGATATTCCCCTTATGTTCCTTAGCTTCAGCTATCGCACCCTGTTCATCTTCAAAACATCGTTTCCATAGTTTTGCCTTCGCCTTCGCAACTAAGAAATCAACAGCTTCTTGGTCACTTGAGCTATTTAGTAAGATATTAGTAGTTACGGAAAGTGCCTTAAGCGTGTCTCCGGCACTAGATGCTGGAAGATTTTGTTCCAGATCCTCTTGATAGTCTTTGTCTGAGGGATTCTCAGTTTTAGTTTTATGATCAGGTTTATTAGTTAAAGACTTGCCAACCTTCCTAAAAGCCTCCTCAACTGTCTTTGTGTCTGGATCTAACAATGCATCAATCACTTCAGCCGATTGACCATTAGCCCAATCTTCAATTTCTTTCCGTGGTAAGTTGCCTGACTGAAGCGCTTCTACAAGAGTATCAAAGGTACGACTTCTATGAGTATTAATGCCCGTTTTGTTAAATCTTTGCTGCTCAAACAGCACATAAATCTCTGATGGCGTTAAGTTTTCAAGAGAGTCTCCTAGTGATTTAACAAATGATTGAATATAGGCAATTGTTACTCGATGATGTTCTGAATCATACTTTAAGCCATACTTCTGAGCTACATCATGCCAGCTCAGAGTGGGCTCCTTTGACGTAAATGCACGAGTAATGATTGTGATTATACTTGCATTTTGTTTTGGCGAATGCTTAACACAATCTCCTTGTGTTGGCATATATCCAGGATGTCCTTCTTTTTCAGCGATATTGTAAAGAAACTCACGAATTCGCTCATCAGTCCAATAAGTTCTGCCATTATCTCCTACGGTTTGGCCCTGATAAATTAACCCTGCCATCTTGGCGACTTTAGACTGTCCTCCATATCTGCCAATTGCGCCTCTCAAATCACTGCGACCGAGTTCAGCAATTTCTAATTGCATTGGCATTAAATCAGGCTTGCCAAGCTTTTTTGCAATTTCTTTGATCTCGTAAATCACTCTTTCTTCAGACCATATCTTATGATTCTTGATTTCTGAGGTGATGTCATACCCTAAGGTCTTGACAAACTTTAAGCGTTCTCTTTCCGTTAGTCTCCCAGTCTTACTGTTTTGAATAAAGTTCTGTCTAATAGATCCTTCTAACTCTGGATGATGTAAGTTCAATGTCTCATTAGAAGGAAATATTTTAAGTTCAGAGTCTAGAGAATTTAATTTCTCTAGCTCTCGTAAGCACCATTCTTTTGTTCCCGTTACTACATAACATCCTTCGTATCTATTTATAGTTTGACGGATACGTTCTCGACTAAGCTCAACCTGCTCTCTTATCTTCTGAAGGCTATACCCTCGGCAATGAAAATAAACTATTTTGCCATGGTTTACTTCTACATCAATTAATTTAGAGATCTTTTTGGATAGTTCTGAAAGCTCTTTTACTGTCAAAAAATCTTTTTCTTCCCGGTAGCTTTCTATTAATGGATCAAATAATCCGGGAAATTTAAGTGCCAACTCATTTACCATCTCATCTAATGACTCAAGAAGATCATTTCTCTGATTTTCGTCTTTTTGCTCTTTTGAAAGAGATGCATTTTCTGAGAAGTTATAGCGGTTCCTGAATGGGCGAGGTACGATCAAAGTAGAGGAAATACTGCGCACGCTACAGTCTTAGTTTTCCTTTAGGAGAGTGTGATGAAAGCCTACTCACTTGACTTCCGGGAAAAGATCATTGACGTTTACTTTACAGAGCACGTGTCTGTTCGCAAACTAGCCAAGCGATTTGGCGTGTCGAAGAGTTTTGTAGAAACTCTTCTCAAGCGTCTCCGAGAAACGGGTGATATTTTGCCTAAGCCCCATGGGGGTGGACCACAACCCAAACTCAATGCGGAACAACTGAAGCTTGTGAAGGCGTTAGTCGATGCGGACAACGATGCGACCCTGGACGAACTGCGGGACCGTCTAGCCGCTGAAACCTCGATTTTGATGAGTCGGTCGTCGATGGGACGGATTGTGCAGAAGCTTGAGTTGACTCGTAAAAAAAAACGCTGTATGCGACCGAGGCTGCGAGCG
>PYGV01000424.1 GCA_003022385.1 filamentous cyanobacterium CCP3
GATCGCAGCCTATGAACGGCAACTGTGGAAGCAGGGGGTTGAGAGGATGAGGTAAACAACTCCCCCTGCTTCCACAGTTGCCGTTCATAGGCTGCGATCACCCCATCCACCGCGTCATCCACCTTCAGCAGGCTGCCCCAGGCATCGGCCCCCTTCAGCCCCTGCACAATCTGGTTCGTCAGCTCCTCCGGAATGCCCGTCGAGGCCGTCACCGCCTGGCGCAGTTCCACCAGGGCCGGGTCATCCTCCGGCAGGGCGGCCAGGTTCAGGTTCGCCGCCACCAGGTTCAGCACCGTCAGCTCCGCCTTGGGGCACAGCACTTTAGCTTTCAGGTACAGCGCCGCCGCCGCAATCTGCACCGCCCGTGGGTCGAGATCCAGCCCGTGCAAGTTGTGGGCCAGGATGGATTCGACAATGGTGCGATCGCTCCAGGTTTCGCCCCGGTGGCGGGCTTCTTCTTGGTAAAAGGCAAAGAGCAAATCGAAGGCAATGATCAGAAAGTGACCCGACCCACAGGCGGGGTCAAGGAGTTTGAGATTGCGAATCGAGGTTGGGATCTTGTCTCCCGTCAGGGCTGGCTGCTTCACCCAGTACTTCCAGCGTTCCTCCTGCTCAGTCTCAATCGGCATTAGCGCATCCAGGGCCACCTCGCCCCGCTCCCGCTTTTCCCGCCAAGCCTGCCGCCGTTCCTCCAGGGCATCCAGGGTGCCGTCGGCCTCCGCCTCCGGTGTCCAGCCATTCTGCTGGCAAATCGCTAGCCACTGCTGGCCCAGGCTGTTGTGCAGCAGCCATTCCACCATGTAGCGCTCGGTGAACATTTGGGTTTTGCTGGCGATTTCGTGGGGGGCCACCTTGCCGCCGCTGTTGAGCTTGGCATCCAGGGCTTCCCGTTCGAGGTCGTTCCAGTACTGGTACACCCAGCCCAGGGTGGTGTCGTCGCGCCAGGTGTCGGGGTCGAGGGCCTCCAGCGCTTCAATCACCGCCCGCAGGGTACTGGCAGGGATGGGAAACAGTTCCGTTAGCCCCACCCGGCCAAACAGGCCCGGCAGGTCGAGGGCCAGCTCGTCGTAGAGCAGCTGGAGCAAAAAGCCGTAGCCCTCGGTGTCGTCTTTGCAGAGGTCGGGGGCAAAGTCGCGAAACTCGCGGTAGGCGGGGCTGCTCCAGCCGCCGGTCACCACTTTGGTGCGCAGTAGCCCCAGGGCTTCCATCTGGCGAATGACAATCAGCCGGTTTAGCAGGGTGGCGGCGGCCAGCTTGAGGGCATTGTGGAGAGAGCGGGTGCGAATCTCCTGCTTGGCTTTCTCTAGCTTGCTGCCGCTCAACGCCTGGGGAGCCACCTCAGCCCGCACCTGCTCATCCAGCCAGGTTTCCAGGCGGCGACGCTTCTCCCGCTGTTCTTCTGCCAGCCCAGCGCGATCGAGGGCGGCGATGGAAAGGCGGTAGGTGCTCTCGGCAGCGTTGTTGAGGTCGGTGACCAGGCGCACTCTCAGAGCGCGAATTGTCCGCGAGAGCTGGTTTTTGGCGTCTGGGGTGAGGTAAGGCATGGACAGTGTGACTGGATGGGTAAGACGAGATCCGCAAGCTATGCAACGCCCTCACGGTTCTGCTGCCTCTCGCTAGCCTACCCGGTTAAGCAGGGCGATTTTGCCGCCCGTGGTAAACCCGCAAGATCAGCACCTCATCCTCCAACACGGTGTAGTGAAGTAGGTAGCCAACTTTGCCAAAGCGCACTACCAGCTTTCTCAGTCCTGGGGCAGCAGCGATCGGGGTGCCCCGCTGAGGTGACTGGGCAAGGCTCTTCCCCGCTTGGATAATAGCCTGCACAGCGCGGGATGCTAACTCTGGGTTTTGGTCTTTAAGAAATCGATACTGACGATCCAAATCCGCTAAAGCCGGGCGCGACCAAACTACTGTGGGCATGGTTGCTCGTCGTCAGTACCCAGACTGTTGGCCCAGGATTCGACCTGGTCGTGGGGAATGCCGTCGTGCTCGTAGGTCGCCAACACGGCTAAGCTTTGCTGCGCCATCTCGGCTTCGGTCAGCGGCAAGAACTGGCGATCGCCATCAAGAGCGCCGTAGGTTATGTCACCATCAGCGAGTTGCTCATCTTGGTGATCTAGCAGCTGCACCCCGGCAACCAGCACGTCTAGAACGGTTTGGTACTTGCCGCTGGTGATTTGCCGTTGTACCAATGCTTCCAATTCCGGTGGCAACACGATTTGCATGGGTTTAAGCTTCAACCTTCCTTTCCATGGTACGCGCCCCTGATGGAAAGCGAGAATGCGCCCATCAAAACTGCCTTGGTGGGCGACTATTCCTCAAAGAGCTGCTCTGCGGTTAAGGCTAGCCCTGGCAGTTCCTGAGACTGAATGCTCTCGCTACCGCCAAAGGTGCCGATGACTTGGTAGTCCTCCGCGTTAAGGGCTAGCACCGTGACGGTTTTCCCATCGGGGTCGATCAGCCAGTATTCTGGCACCCCCAGGGCCGCATACTGCGATCGCTTGTGAATAGTGTCGCGATCGCGGTTGGTTTTGCCAGGGCTCACCACCTCAGCAATGAGTCGAGGCGGCGGCATGTCTAGGGTAATGGTGAGCCGTCGCTGCGTTAGCTCCAAATGCTCTTCTTGCAAAATCACCAGATCAGGGAAACGGTTCGCCGGGTCTTTGGGCTGCAAAACGGGCACCTGCACCTCACAGGTGTGGGTCTTGACCAGTCTGCGAGGGAACAGATTGGCGTTGGCCACTTCGGGCCGCTCTTGGAGCATCGCCAGGTAAAACTGCAAATTGTCGGCGACAAAATCATTCGGCTCTGACTCGGGCGGCAACTCGACTAACTCCCCATCGATTAACTGAAAACGCCCTACAAGGCCCATCTCGTCGCTGTGGGCGAGATAGTCCTCAAACGTGGCGAATTTCGCTTGGGTATAAGCCATGGCTGCTCACCTCCTAACCCCTAGTGTACTCAATTGCCTGCGCGCCCTTGCCCCAAAGCCCTCTCCTGAGGCGCAGGGCTTTGAGCTTGTTTCTTTCTCCCCTCCGTCATGGGAGAAAGACTGGAACTGTACACAGGGAACGGCTTTCCAAAGCATGGGCAAATCTAAATAGTTATGTGAAATTTCTCTCCAAAACAGAAATGTAGGTTTCACTAGGGAAAAGCATTGGGGAAGCTGCATGTTTGGTCTAGATAACCTGATGGATATGCTCTTTGACTCCGCTATGGAGAGCATCAACCGCAATGAGCGTGTCATTCAACTGCTCAAACGCCTCGATCTTGACCCAGACCACCCTCCCGCCGATTTTGAGGCGGTTTATAAGTATGCTTTGGTGGAATATGGGGTCGGCAAACCCCGCCCGGTCGTAGAAATCTTTCGGCAAAAAGAGATTCAAGACCGCTTCCGCGAAGCCTTTGAACAAAGGAATGCCTCTTCACTCATCAACCAGGCTGAAACGCAGTGGGCACAAAAGCAATTGCCCGCCAACACCCAGACTGTACACGTTGATGTACGTCGGGAATGTCTGGAGTTCAGCAGCATTTTTGTCAGAGTGGCCTACCGGACTCAGACCCCCGCCGAAGTTTTGGCTCGGCAGCAAGTCGCCTCTTTGCAGCAAGAGCTGAGGGGCATGAGAG
>PYGV01000104.1 GCA_003022385.1 filamentous cyanobacterium CCP3
GGGTTTCGCTCTCGGGGTCGGGGGCTACCGGGTCAGCGATCGCGGCTTTGCGGGCGGCTTCCTCCTGAAGGGCGCGCAACCGGGCGCGCTCAGCGGCGGCAATTTCCCACTGCCACCCCGCGATCGCGGCCTTGGCCTCATCGTAGAGGGTGCGGCCTGGCCTGATGCCGCTGGCTTCGGCAATGGCCTGGGAGAGGTTGCCCTGGGCGGCCAGCGATCGCGCCCGGTTGAGCAGCGGTCGATCTTCCATCACCTGTAGCTCGCTAGTCCAGATGTAGACCCAGCTCTGAGCCTCGCCGCGCAGGGCGCGGGGCAGGGCGATGGCGTTGGCGGTCTGAATCGCCGCCTGCAGGCCCTCAAAGGTTTTGGCCTTGGCCAGTTCGTGGGCCTTGACCAGGTAGGGGCGGTCTTCCAGGCGTTCAACTTCTTGCCGCCAGTGGGCGACCAGGGTTTGGGCCTGCACCCGCCGGGGGTGGCCCATCGGCACCTTGGCTGCCTGGGCGATCGCCACCTTGATCGCGTCAATGTCGCGCACCTGCCCCACCGCCTGGGCGGTTTGCAGCCGGGTCAGCTCGCTCAGATGGGTGCGCCAGGTGGCTACGCTCGACTGGGCCTGGGCATAGTAAGGGCTGTCGGCGGGCAGCCGATTGGCCAGCAGCATGGCGCGATACAGCGTCACCAGCTGGTCGGGGGCCGTGCGCCAGGTGGTCAGGCTCTGCTGGGCCATCTGGCGCGCTTGGCTAACCCAGATCAGCTCCTGGGCCACCTTGGCGCGGTTGGGGTTGAGGGCGGCACTGCGGCCCAGGGCGATCGCCGCGTCTAGGTCAGAGGCGTACCATTTGTCCTGCCCCAGCTTGAGCAGCAGATCGCTCCAGCGGTCTAGGTAGGGCTGAGCCTGCTGCCGGGCGTAGGTGTCTTCGTCAATTTTGCTGGCGGTGCGCAGGGCTGACCCCAGGCGATCGCTACCCCCAGGTACAGCGGTAGCCACGGCCTCAGCCAGCAGTTCTCGAGCCTGGCGCTCCTGACGAATCTGTCGGGTCAGCGCTGCTACCTGTTCTACCCGCCAGTGAGAATTGTTGAGGTCGGCCAGGGCCAGCACCTGTTTTGAGGCGGTGCCCCAGTCCTGCTTTTGAAGCGCGGTTTGGGCGGTAGCCATAATGGCCTCGCCCTGATCCCACTCGCTCTGCCAGGTTTGCATGGTCTCCTGGGCCGTGGCAAACACCGGGCTTTCGACCGGAATGTGGCTGACTAGAGACTGGGCCTTAGCCATGCTGCCGTTGGTGCGCAGCTCTTGCTCAGCAGCTTTTAGCGCCACCCAGGACCACTGCTCGACCAGGGGCTGCACTTCACGGTGGAGCGGGTGATCCCCTGTCCACCCACCCACCAGGTCAAGGGCGGCCAGCACGTCGGTCAGTTCGCCTGAGCTAGCCGCAGTCTGGGCGCAGAACAGCTGGGCGCGATCGGTGGTAACGCTAGCTGAATTCTCGCAGTTAGTAGTGGGCGGCAGGTTGATCAGCCAGAGAAAGGCTCCGAAGGCTGCCCCACTGGCCGCCCCGCAGCTCAGCAGGGAAATTAGCAGCAGACGCCACGACTGGCTACTTTTGGGAGCAGGCGGCATGACCTGGGGTAGAGCCAAGGCCGGCTCAGACCCATCTATAACCAGACTAAAATCCTTGGCGACGCCTTTAACGACTTCGGCGACGCCTTCGGGCCGAGGCTCTTCTTGCTGGGGGCCAGACTGCCGTTGTTGGCTCAGCATCTTCTCGTAAACTCCCGCGCAACCACCTACTCTCACTCTACCTAGAATCTATGGGAGACGGAAACTGCTCATTAGGATTTCTTAGCGAGAATAGGAAATTTCGCACCGATATGTCCACAAACCCTGAGATTCTGGCTTCTAGTCAGCCAGTGTCCACCAGCCCAGCCCAGGACCAACAAACCGCAGGGTTATCCAGAAGGCGATCATTAAGATAATGCCGCCCCAGGCACCGCGAGTTGTCCACTTTACAAACTGCTGAGACTGATCTTTGGTGATCGGCAGCCAGGGCAAAATGGGTTCTGACTGCCCATACTTTTCGCCCAGCTGCTCTTTGCGTCGTTTTGACTCGCCCATAGGTCTACGTTGCTACACTCAATACTCTTCCATTCTCAATCATAGGACGGGATGCGGGGCCGGGATGCGGGCCGCGATCGCGTGCAGGCAGCCGGGCTCAGGGCCTCTAAAATTTGCGCACCATAGCTGCGGTAGTGGACGCGGGTATCGAGCAGCGCCACGGTGCCCTGGTGCTGCCGGGAGGGGGCGATCGCGCGCTGTAGCTCAGTCACCGCCGTCGGAAACAGGTACAGCCGAAACCAGTCCTGCCGCCGCCGCTTGTGAAAGGCCACCCGCCCCGCCACCATGGGGTTTTCGAGTGAGGGCAGGGGCAGCGTGGCCACAATCAGCAGGTCCGGGAGCGGCAGCAGGGCCTGGTGCTGTCGCCAAAACGCCCAGCCGCTGACCAAAATACCGTTGCGGCCAATTGAGGCCTGCTCGACCTGCACCCGCGAGCCAAACTCGCCGGCCAGGGTAGCCCCCAGCTGGCCCTTGAGGGGCAGATCATCGAGCAAAATCACCGTAAAACCGGGACGATGGGTCAGGTCTTCGGCCACCTCGCGAGCCTCCGTTTCAACATCGCGGCTCAGCAGACGGCGAATCTCCTGGTGCAGCACCCCCTGAAACTGGGGCGTGTTGGGCAGCGGCAGATGGGTGGGCAGGTAGAGCTGAATGGCGTCGTTTTGCCGGTTGGGGGTGAACTGAAGGCAGGTCAGCTCGCTCAGCCCCAGGCGCTGGCGAAAGTTGTCGGCTGCCGGTTCGGGGTCTAGGGCTGCGCCAATGAGCACCACCGGCTGCAGGCTCCACAGCGGAGTCAGGGTAGGAGCCAGGTTTACGGGGGCGCAGTGGAGGGTCATCTGGCCGCGATCGCGATCGACGGCAAACCACAGCAGGTGGTCGGGCGGATTGAACTGTTGCCAAAACCGAGCCCACTGGGGCGGCATCGGTCCCTCCGCTTGGGGAGTGCGGCTGGCGGTCAGGACCTGATGCAGGCGCTGGAGCTGCTGACAGTCCTGCTCGTCGAGCAGATAGCGTCGGTAGGGATTGGCTGGGCGTTGAAAGGCTGCGTGAGTCAGGGCTACATGGGTGTCTTGAATCAGCTTCTGGTGGTCGGGGTAGGCCAGGGTCAGGTGATTCCAGTCGATCGGGCTTAGCTTAGCGGTGAGCTGCTCTTGCACCCACTGCTCAAGGTTGTCGGCGTCGTCGATCAGGGTGGGAATGCCGCCGGGAAACTGGCTCTGGTCTCCCAGGCGATCGCCCAGCCAGGCACTGGGTGTGGTGATCAGCAGGCCGTTAAACTCACCGCTGGGCCAGCGATCGCCCCGGTGCACCGGCTTGTGCAGCCGCAGCTTTTCCTGCAGGCGCGGCAGGTCGACCATCAACAACCGCTGGGCGGTCGGCTCAGGGGCCACTACAACGGCTGGGCCAGGCCACATCATCAGCGCAATCAGGTAGCTGAGGCGATACTCACCCTGATAGGCCGATACCCCCCCCACCTGCAGCAGCGCACTGCGCCCCAGCCGCAGCGCCCGCGCCACAAGCCGCGCCAGCGTCAAATGGTGGGGCCAGCTTGGCTCTCCCCATTCCCGCAGCAGGGCGCGCAGTTGTTGGTGTACTTGGGCCTCTATCAAAGCAATGGCATCCAGAGGGTGATGAGGGAGCGATCGAGAGAATCCGTTGGCTAAGGGACGATCAGACCGATTGACGATGGCATTGACCCAGAGGTGCCATCGAATCACACCAGCCGACAACAACTACAGGTGTTTTATTGTCGCATAGAAGATTCGTCGAGGCTGCTGGAGACTACCCCACCGATATGCTGGTAATAACTACTGTGGGCAAACCGCTAAAAACCTATGGAACGAATCGCCATTGTTGGCCTGGGATTAATTGGGGGCTCGCTGGGGTTAGACCTGGCCCGACAGGGGCACCCAGTGGTGGGTATTGCCCGCCGGGTAGAGACGGCCAAAGCCGCTCTGGCCATGGGTGCGGCCACCGAAGCGGGGACGCATCTGGGGCTGGTCGCCGGGGCCGAGGTCGTGTTTATCTGCACCCCTATTGACGCTGTGGTGGCGACGGTAGAGGCGATCGCGCCCTACCTGTCAGCGGGGGCCATAGTGACCGACGTCGCCTCGGTCAAAGGAGATCTGGTACCGGCGATCGAGGCGCTGTGGCCCGACTTTGTCGGCGGGCACCCGATGGCGGGCAAAGCCGAGGCGGGGCTGGCGGTTGCAGAAATAGGGCTATTTAAGAGTCGCCCCTATGTGCTCACCCCCACTGAGTCAACAAATCCAGCGGCGCTGGAGCGGGTAAGGGCGATCGCAGCCCGCTTGGGAGCCAACCTCTGCCAGTGCAGCCCCGACCAGCACGATCGCGCCGTCGCCTGGATCTCGCACCTACCGGTGATGGTCAGCAGCAGCCTGATTTTGGCCTGTCAGGGGGAATCTGATCCCGCCATTCTCGCACTCGCTCAAACCCTGGCCAGTTCGGGTTTTCAAGACACCAGCCGGGTCGGCGGCGGCGTGCCCGAACTGGGCACCCTGATGGCTCGCCACAATCGGGCGGCGCTACTGGATGCCCTGACCCAGTACCAGCAGCAGCTAGAGCAGATCAAAGCGCTGATCGAAGCGGAGAACTGGGATACCCTGCACAGCCAACTCACCCAGTCGCAAGCAGCCCGTCCGGCCTACCTGAGCTAATCGAGGCTCCCGATCAATACCTCCAAGTACCTGTAAAAGCCCTGTGAAGCTTGCGAATATCCGCTAGATGTCCTAAATGCAGCTTACTTCGGTGGGTACACAGGCTCTTTATCGATCACCACGGGCTCCTGATACAGCAGCGCTGTAAAGGTCACTGTCGAGCCCAGCCCCTCGCCCATGCTGATGAACTGCACCACGCCGCCCATCGCCTCCACCAGGCGCTGGGAAATGGCTAGGCCCAGCCCGGTGCCGCCGTACTGGCGGGTGCGATCGCCATCTACCTGACTAAAGCTCTGAAACAGCCGATCCTGTTTCTCCAGCGACACGCCAATGCCCGTATCGGCGACGCTAATTTTGACCAGACCGGGCCAGGTTTTGCCCTGGCGCTCAACCTTTTGCGGCTTCACCTCGGCGCTGATGGTCACGCCCCCTTCGTGGGTGAACTTAATCGCATTGCCCACCAGATTCATCAGCACCTGAAGCAGTCGCTGGTAGTTGCCATTGACGGTGATGTCGTCGCGGGTGGCGGGCAGCAGAATTTCAAAATTCAACCCCTTCTGGTTAGCCTGGTGGTGCATGAAGTTTTCGAGGTCGGCCAGCAGTTCCTTGAGGCTAATTGGCCCCATTTCGATCTGCATTTTGCCCGCTTCAATCTTGGCGATGTCGAGCACATCGTTGATCAATTGCAGCAGGTGAATGGCTGACTTGTGCGCTTCTTCGATAAATTCTTCCTGCTCGGCGGGGTCGTCGGCCATGCCGTCGAGCACCAGCTTCAGAAAGCCAATCATGCCGTTGAGAGGCGTGCGCAGCTCGTGGGAGGTGTTGGCCAAAAACTCGCTCTTGAGGCGGGAGGCTTCTTCGGCCTGGCGGCGGGCCTCTTCGGCCTGGCGGCGGGCCTCCTGAAACTCGCGCTGCTTTTCCATCAGGCTGGCGTTGGCCTGCTGCAGCTTGATGGCCAGGGCGTGGCTTTCGCTAAACAGGGTGGCGTGGGCGATCGCGGTGCCCACCTGGTCGGCCAGGTCGGTGAGTAAATTTAGCTCCACCTCTGACCAGGGGCGATCGGGGCGATCGTGGAGCACGATAAAGCCGTTGATCGTGTTTTGGTAGCGGGTTGCCACGGCTACCACCGACGGATCGGCGGGCTGGCGCGGCGGTACCACTGCCTTCGGGGCCTGGGCTGCCGCGCTGAGGCAAGGGGGTTCGGCCAGCAGCCACACCTGCCCCTGCCAGATCAGCAAATCCTCCGATCGCACGTATTCAGCCGCTACCATAGCGGCCTCGGGGGCCATATTGGGCGCCGCGTGGCAGCTAAACACCAGGCAGCGATCGACATCAAACAGGTCGCCCAGGCCCTCTACCGTCTGCTGGCGAATGATCTCTAAGTCGAGTGTCCAGCGGACGTTGCGGGTAATTTGATTGAGCCGGGGTGAATAGGTCTGTAGTTGGGTACAGTCTGCGGGGGTGGGCTCCGCCGCCGTCACCGGAGGCACTCGCAGCCATGGGCTCTCGGCCAGTCCGTGTAAATCGGCCAGGTAGCCCGTGGCCGCAATCCGAAACAGGTTGCCGTCTGGCCCCAGCAGGGGTTGCAGCAGCCACTGCACATCAATACTGTGGGAGCCCAGCGGGCAGCGACCGGGTAGCTGCACAATCTCGTGGCGGGCGGCCAGGGTATGGAGCGCCTGCCTCAGGGCTTGAGCATTGGTAAACGAGACAATTTCGCCCAGCGATCGCCCTACCCAGTTGGCGGTCAGTGTCGCTGGCAATGCCTTAGCCCCCACCGTCTGCACCGACTCCACCACGCCGCTGGGGCTCAGCATCATAATCCAGACGGAGAGTGAATCCGTCGGGCTGTCCGTAGCCAAAGCAGAACTGGAACGTGGCGATCGCATAGGGGTACGGAGCCAGAACGTTCCCATGTTAACCAACCAACTCTGCCGATGGCTCTAGCTGGGCATTAATTGGTTCAGGAAAGAATATGATCTAGTCGTTCCACTCGCCCTTGGGGGGCACCGTTGGGTTGCGGGGCAGGTGGCGCACCAGGTCGTCTTCGTAGCGGCGATCGCCGCGCAGCCACTGGCGCAGGGCAACATCAATTACCTTGCTGGGGTCGGAGCTGAGATGGGTCACCTGATCTAGCAGATCTTTATCAATTTGTACGGATAGATCGACTTTATCCGCCGACCGTTCGCCGGAATGGGGGGCAGAGTTTTGCATAGTAATTAACCTGACTGCCAGGTAGGTGATAGTTTAACTGTCTTAAGTCTACGCCCTAGGGCGAGCAGGTCTGGGGTGGTTATCCCCATCCCCTGCGGGGATTAGGTCTGAGGATCTTGACATAACAAGCTTATCTCGCCGCCAAACCCTGTGGATTACTCTAGAGCGGCTGCGATCCCCTTGGCTGAACGGGTTGCTGGCCTTCGACCCGGCCCCACGAGCATTCGCCCAGGCAAGGGCTTACAATATTAAAGTCTGTAACACTGTAGGCCGCTGGTAAGTCTCGTATGACAGAGGTTCCCGTCTCTCAGATTCGCAACTTTTCGATTATTGCCCACATCGACCACGGCAAGTCGACCCTGGCCGACCGGCTCTTGCAGCGCACGGGTACGGTGAGCGATCGCGAGATGAAGGCCCAGTTTCTCGACAACATGGACCTGGAGCGGGAGCGGGGCATTACCATCAAGCTCCAGGCTGCCCGCATGAACTACAAGGCCCAGGACGGCAAAGACTACGTGCTGAACCTGATCGACACGCCGGGGCACGTGGACTTTTCTTACGAGGTGTCACGGTCTTTGATTGCCTGCGAAGGGGCGCTGCTGGTGGTCGATGCCTCCCAGGGGGTGGAGGCCCAAACCCTGGCTAACGTCTACCTGGCCCTGGAGAACAACCTCGAAATCATCCCGGTTCTCAACAAGATCGACCTGCCGGGGGCCGAACCCGATCGCATCAAGCAAGAAATCGAAGACATCATCGGCCTCGACTGTAGCGGGGCTATTCTCGCTTCCGCCAAGCAGGGTGTAGGCATCGATGAAATTCTAGAATCCATCGTCTATCTGGTGCCGCCCCCCGCCGATACCGTTGACCAGCCCCTGCGAGCGCTGATCTTTGACAGCTACTACGACAGCTACCGGGGCGTGATCGTCTACTTCCGCGTCATGGATGGCACCCTGCGCCGCAAAGACAAAGTGCGGCTGATGGCCTCCGGCAAAGAGTACGAAGTTGACGAACTGGGCGTGCTGGCCCCCACTCAGATCGAGGTCGATGAACTTCACGCGGGTGAGGTGGGCTACTTTGCCGCCTCAATCAAAGCCGTGGAAGACGCCCGCGTGGGCGACACTATTACCCTGGTGCAAAATCCGGCAAAAGAAGCCCTGCCGGGCTATGCCGAAGCCAAGCCCATGGTCTTCTGCGGTCTGTTCCCCACCGTTTCAGACCAGTTTGAAGAACTGCGCGAAGCCCTCGAAAAACTGCGCCTCAGCGACGCGGCTCTTCAGTACGAGCCCGAAACCTCCAGCGCCATGGGGTTTGGCTTTCGCTGCGGCTTTTTGGGCCTGCTGCACATGGAAATTGTGCAGGAGCGCCTGGAGCGCGAGTACAACCTCGATCTGATCACCACCGCGCCCTCGGTGATCTATCAGGTCACAACGATTCAGGGCGAAGTGCTTGAAATCGACAACCCCAGCACTCTGCCCGACCCCCAGGCCCGCGAAAAGATCGAAGAACCCTACGTGCAGCTTGACATGATCACCCCGGAAGAGTACGTGGGGGCTTTGATGGAGCTGTGCCAGACCCGCCGGGGCGAATTTAAAGACATGAAGTACCTGGCTCAGGGCCGCACCACCCTAATCTACGAAGTCCCTCTGGCCGAGGTGGTGACCGACTTTTTTGACCAGATGAAGTCGCGCAGCAAAGGCTACGCCAGCATGGAGTACCACCTAATTGGCTACCGCGAAAACCACCTGTCGCGGCTCGATATTCTGATTAACGGCGACCCGGTCGATTCTTTAGCGTCCATTGTGCACCGCGATAAGGCCTACTTCGTAGGTAAGGCTCTGGTGGAAAAGCTCAAAGAACTGATTCCGCGTCACCAGTTTAAGATCCCGATTCAGGCGGCGATCGGTAGCCGCATTATCGCTAGCGAGAGTATTCCGGCCCTGCGTAAAGACGTGCTGGCTAAGTGCTACGGCGGCGACATTTCGCGGAAGAAGAAACTGCTGCAAAAGCAGGCCAAGGGTAAGAAGCGCATGAAGGCGGTTGGTACCGTTGATGTGCCCCAGGAAGCCTTTATGGCGGTGCTGAAGCTGACCTAACTGGCTTATTTTTGGCTCTGTCCTTCTGACCTACACTAGGAACATCGTCCTTTTGGAAACCTGCGATGCCGTCTCCGTTTCCGGGTATGGACCCTTACCTTGAGCATCCGAGGGCCTGGCCGAATATTCACCATCGCCTGATGACGGCGATCGCCGATGATCTGGCTCCCCAACTGCTACCAAAGTATCAGGTGCTGATTGAGGAGCGCGTGTACCCGGTGGATAGCCAGGACGCCGTTGTGGTTGGGGTGCCAGATGTAAGCGTGGCGAAGGGGCTACGGCAAAGCGTTAAGAGTGGTGGTGCGATCGCTACAGCCCCGCGCCCCGATGCAGCGGTCACCGTAACGCTGACGATTCCTGAAACCATTCACCAGGGCTATCTAGAGATTCGAGAAATTGCCACTAGCCAGGTAGTAACTGTAGTTGAGGTGCTGTCGCCCACCAACAAGCGCCCTGGCCGGGGGCGGCTGGAGTATGAAACCAAACGGGCGACGCTGCTAGGAAGTCTTTGCAACTTTGTCGAAATTGACCTGCTGCGTCAGGGGTCGCCCCTGGAGATACCTCAAGAGGTGGCCCCATCGGCTTACTCCATTTTAGTAAGCCCCCAGGAACTTCGCCCTCAGGCGCAATGGTATGGCTTTAACCTGGCCGACCCGATTCCTTGCTTTGCCCTGCCGCTGCAACCCGAGGATGTGGCCCCCACCGTGGATCTAAAGCGGCTGCTCGATGGCCTCTACGATCGCTCGGGCTATGGCTTGGTGATTGACTATGCCCAAGACCCCGTACCGCCACTGAGTGAGGCTGACGCGCTATGGGCCAGGGAATGGCTCAAACAGGTTGAATCTCAACTGTTGGGCGAAAGCACAGGGCTGAATCCTGATGCAGACTGATCTATGGCAGAATGGCGCGGTTAGGAGGTGATGCGACACTCTACGACTTGCTACGATGTTAGGAGTTGTGTTTTGCATCAAAGCTTCAATCCTGCCCGTTAGGAGAGTAGACCGATGACCATTAAGGAGTTGCTTATTCAAGAAATTGATGATGCCTCAGATCCTTTGCTCGTTGAGGTGCTTGACTTTCTACAGTTTCTCAAGACTAAGCAGGCAGAAGATAAAACCGATATTTTGGAGGCCCGCGAGGCACTAGCTTCAGTTGCTGCTGAAGGCACTGTTCCTTGGGAAGCACTCAAAGCAGAAGTCGGTCTATGACCTATCGCATTGAGTTCGCTAAGCCAGCCGCAAAACAATTTAAAACTATTCCCCTTCAGGAGCAGCAGCGCCTCAAGCCTAAAATTGACGCTTTAGCAAACGAACCCCGCCCATCTGGGATGGTGAAACTTGCGGGCGAGGATGACCTCTATCGCATTCGGGTAGGCAATTACCGAGTTATTTATGCCATAGAAGATGACCGATTGTTGGTCTTGGTGGTCAAAGTTGGTCATCGGCGAGAGGTGTATCGGTAACCCCAAGAGCTGCTGACAGTCTACTCGGGTAGCACGTAGCGAGTCAGCACGCGCATGATTTCGTGGGTGCGCCCGGTGGGCTGGGGTTTGCTCCACTCGCGCACTTCGGCAAAACCGAGGCGGTAGAGTTCGTGGACGATGCGCTCTACGCCGTGGGCGCTGCCGATGACCAATATGCGAATGACCTCGCGCCCCGGCTCGGCGGCAGGCTCGATGGTGACTTGTAATGCGGGATCAGCCAGGGTTGAGGGGATGAAGGCTTGGGGCATGGAAGGCTCCTTGAATGTAATCGCTTAAGATGACAAACGCATCATACAGCACCTCTCTCAAGAATGTCATCTCTTGCGATTACATTTACGATCCCATGCTCCTTTGGGACGATGGGGACATGGGAAGAGCAGGCAAAGCGCTACGGGAAGTTCTCACACAGTACGGCATTAGCCAAAACAGCCTTGCCGTGAAGATGGGCTTGCAGCGATCGGCTATCTACAAGTGGTTCCACGAGGAACGCGACCCAACGGCGGAAACGGTGGCAGATATTGTAGAAGCTCTAAAAGGCTTAAACGGCGAGGCTGCCGAAGCTTTCGTCGATTTCTATCTAGGCAATGTGCTAAAAAAACAAGACCCCGATTAACCGTAGCAGCCGTAGGATGGATTAGCGCAGCGTAATCCATCCGGGAAGGGCGCTTTGCAAAAGGAAAAACACATGATGTTGATGTGTGAATGCGTTACGCTATCACTAGCACGTCTTACAAACTACTTAAGCCTAATTTAAATAAGTATGACAAAAGAGCCTTATTACTTCATGGATGAAGAGGATAAAAGAAGAAACGAAATAGTTTTCTTCGTCAAAGATGCAATGCCTGATAGCTGGCGTTCATGTGCAAGTGAGCTACATAGATCTGCAGAACTGCTTTGGAATGACAAAGATAATGAGCTTCGCCTTGAAGCTGCCGAATTTCATGAAATAAAGGACGGAAAGCTTATAAATCGAAGCCAGTCAAGGATGGTTTATTCAGTTTCCCGATCTTATTTTCTACTAGCAGGATTTGCACTAGAGAATTTAATTAAGGGATATCTCGTAGCATGCGATCCGACACTTATCAATCATGGAGTTTTAGGCAAAGAAATCAAAACACATGAACTCTCAAGACTTGCAAGGAAAATAGAAGATTTTAAAATTTCTAAGAACGAATTGGATTTTTGCTGTATAGCTGAGAAGGCAATTCCTTATTGGGGAAGATACCCTGTGCCTCTAATTTCTAGTCAGGTCGCTCCTGAAGTAGGACTTACTGATGAACTAAGACAGGGTTTCTTGTCTTTTTATGACCGTTTGGACGAAAAGCTTTATATGAAGATACGCAATGGTTGGGATTCTGGTGTTGGGGCAAAACTGGAAAAACTAACTGCTAAGAAATATGATTCAAGAAATGGATAAGCCACATAAATATTTGTCGTAAGGTTCTCATTCATAAAGGAGTTTAGCAAGTGAGGTAGGCATTGTCTGCCATTAATTTTAGGCTACCCCAGTCAGCTCAACCTTTCTTAAATCAGGCAATCTCAGCGGGTTGTGTTGGGGTGATCGCCCATTCCACATTCTTCATCAACAATTTTAGAATGAACAAGGGTCTTGCATACGAATATAAAGTATTAGAAATAGTGGCTCAGAAGATAAATAGTGGTCACTTTGGCTTGGTTCCATCTCAAGTCAAGATTGAGCATAAGCCATCCTATTACTCACGTGATCGCGAGAAAAATATTATTTTTGATGTTTCAATTGAAGTTTTCATGCTCGATGCTGACGATCCTTATTTTGTATGGATCTGGGAATGCAAGAATTACAATAAAAAAGTACCTGTTGATGATGTGGAAGAGTTCCATTCAAAACTTACTCAAATTGGAGCAAGCCGTGCCAAGGGCAGTATAATTACGCCCAAGGGATTTGATGAAGGTGCTTTTAATTTTGCTCGTTCTAAGGGTATCGGTTTATGGCGTTATGTCCCTCCAGGTGATCCTGTTTGTGTAATGAATGATTATCAGGAACCTCATGATAGCGACATTATTCGTGGGCTTACTACTCCAGAGACTTCTGGTCTTAGAGCTTTTGGCATAGGACTTTATTATGGGATGACATGTAATGGGAAATTTGTTGTAGATCCCTTGAAATGGGTTTTGGCTGAACTGATAAACGAAATACCAAGATCATCGCTATGAAAAAGCTTGAGGTACGGTTTGCTCACTATTAGTTGTATCGATGCTCACCCAAACCACCATTCAACAAATCAGCGATCGCATCGTTGACAGCTTCCACCCAGAGAAAATCATTCTCTTTGGCAGCTACGCCCGTGGCGAAGCCCACCACCACAGCGACCTAGACCTTCTCGTTATCGTAAATACCCTTCCTCCTCGGGGCCAGCGCAGCGCACCCATCCTCAAAATGCTGGCAGAAACCTACACTGAACCGATTGATATTGTTGTGCGCTCAGCTCAGACCCTCAAAGATTGGGAACAGGTGCCTGGCAGCTTCGCCCACCAGGTACTCACCGAAGGAATTGTGCTCTATGACCGCCAAAAGCAACCTGCCTGAGGCCTGGCTTGCCAAAGCAGAAGCTGATCTACAAGCCGCTGAGTTGCTTCTAAATGCAGCTAATCCTTTGCTAGACATTGTTTGCTACCATGCCCAGCAATGTGCTGAAAAATGCTTGAAGGGTTATCTCGTTGCACATAGTGTTCCATTTAAGTTTGTGCATGAGCTGACCTACCTGACTCGACTTTGTGCAGAACAAGAACCTGCGTTCTTTGAGCTAATGGATATGGCCTCAGAGCTACAAGACTATGCGACCGGCGTGCGATATCCAGATGACGATCTTGATGAGCCTACTCTTCGAGAAGCTCAAAGAGCCGTCAATTGTGCCAAAGAAGTTCGGGCTTTTGTTATGCAACGGGTGTAGAACACGCTTGTAAATCTACTCAGTAGTCTCACCGTGAAATGAAGCGGTTCTAGCTCCCTCAGTCTTTCTTGAAACCAGGCCAGTTCAGCAAGTTGTATTAGTGGGGCGATCGCCCCTTCCCCCACAGCCACCAATGCTCACGCTGCCGTAGCTGCGTTGGCCCTTTGGGCCGGTCTTCGACCATCGCTGGCTAACAAAGGGAATTGATACAATGACCATATCGCTGCTGCGTGTAGGCTTAACCCTTGCCCAGTCCAGAACTCAAGCGCTGACGGAGTAAGTTTTATGAGCAAGACCTTCAACCTCACGATTCCCTTTGACTTTCTTCTGCAGGCGATCGCCTCTTCCCCTTAAAGTTGCCAGTGCTCGCCCTGCCGTATTTACTCTTGGTTTAAGTCTATCCACTTACTGAAGATCTCTAGGCACTAGCCTGTGGCCATTAGAATCTCTTGGGTCAGTCAACGGTGTCACAGTCTGACGTGTAATAAATGCTAAAAGAGATGCTGTAAAAGCAAAAATAAGGCCCATTTGGTCTTGAGTAAGAGTAACAACTCCAAATCCAGCTAAAAGGGCAAAGGATGCTTGAAGCAATCCTTGAAACATTACAGGCTCTTGTTGAATTCGCTTAATGATCCACATTTTTTCTTCCGCCACTAACTACTTCTGTTTGATCTTATTGGCTTTCAGTAGATACTTATTATGGTAAAGATCACACCTGGAAATGCTATTACCCGCAAGGGTAATTCGCAGGCTCCATTGAGTGCATTTCGAATCGGCACGAATCCATAACTAGCCAAACTATTTCCCTCGCCGAATTGTAGGACGGCATTGATGCTAAGTGAACTATCACTGAGCATTGGGGAAACCTTAGTCACAGCCATGGAATGCGCTAGCTAAGGGAGCATGGGCAATGAAATTTAGTTTGGTGATCACCACCTACAACCGACTGGAGCTGCTGAAGCGGGCGATCGCCTGCGGCCTCAACCAAACCGTGCCCTGCGAAGTCGTCGTCGCCGACGATGCCTCCACCGACGGCACCGAGGAGTATGTGCGCAGTTTGGGCGATCGCGTCGTCTACCACCGCAATACCCAAAACCTCAACCACGCCGCCACGGTGAACCATGGCGTCGCCGCTGCCAGCGGGGAGTGGGTCAAATTCCTCGATGACGACGATTACCTGGCCCCCGACTGCATTGAGAAGATGGAGAATGCGATCGCCCAGCATCCCCAGGCCGTGATCTGCTCCTGCCGCGCCATTCAGGTTGATGAGCAGGGCCATGAGCTGCGCTGCACCCCCGCCACCGGCCCCGGCCAGGTATTCTATATTCCCCAAAGCGCCATCCACTACGGCATGCTGATGGACCAGGTGCCCTTTGGCACCCCCGCCCAGGTGGCCTGCCGCCGCGATGCCTTTTTGCAGGCGGGCGGCTGGGATACCACCATGACCACCAACTACGACGACATCGACGCCTGGGTAAAGCTAGCCGACTTTGGCGACGCGCTGTTTATTAACGAATGCCTGGCCTACCGCACCCTTTGGGCTGGCGGCTACGAGCAAAAAATGTCGCTCAGCCGTCGCATGGCGCTAAATTTGACTATCAAAGAGCGCATCTATGGGCGGGTAAATGAGGGGTACCGCGATCGCATTCCCGCCCTCGCCGCCATCGATCGATACCTGCATCTGCACTGGGGATTGGTGGCCCTCCGGCAGCGTCAGGTTGG
>PYGV01000425.1 GCA_003022385.1 filamentous cyanobacterium CCP3
AACCTCTTCCGCGCTGTGGCCGAAGAAATGGGGATTACGCTGCAAAATACCAGCTACTCAGTCAACATCAAAGAACGGCTCGATTTCTCCTGCGCGGTGTTTGATCAAAACGGCCAGCTAGTAGCCAACGCCCCCCACATTCCGGTACACCTGGGCTCGATGGGCGAGAGCGTGCGCAGTTTGATTGAGGCCAAAGGCGATCGCCTCAAACCCGGCGATGTTTACCTGCAAAACAACCCCTACAACGGCGGCACCCACCTGCCCGATATCACCGTTATCACTCCCGTATTCCTAGACGACGCTCAAAATCCAAAACTCAAAATCCAAAATCCAAAATTCTACGTTGCTTCCCGCGGCCACCACGCCGACATTGGCGGCATTACCCCCGGCTCGATGCCCTCAAACAGCACCTCTATTGAGGAAGAAGGAATTTTATTAGATAACGTTCAACTCGTGGATCAGGGGCGCTTTTTAGAAGCCGAACTGGTGGACATTCTCACCGTCTCACCCTATCCGGTGAGAAACCTAACCCAGAACATAGCCGACCTCCAGGCGCAGATTGCGGCCAATGAGAAGGGGGCGCAAGAGCTGCAAAAGCTGGTCGATCACTACGGTCTCGGCACCGTGCAGACCTACATGCAGCATGTGCAGAATAATGCCGAGGAATGCGTGCGGCGGGTGATCGATCGCCTCCACGACGGCCAGTTTACCTACCCCATGGATGACGGCAGCCAGATTGCCGTGCAGGTCATGGTGAACCGAGAGCAGCGTAGCGCCCGCATTGACTTCACCGGCACCTCTCCCCAGCGGCCCAGCAACTTCAACGCCCCCTCGGCAGTGTGCAAGGCAGCAGTGCTCTACGTGTTTAGAACGCTGGTGGATGACGACATTCCTCTTAATGCAGGCTGCCTAAAGCCCTTGGAAATTGTGATTCCGGAGGGGTCGATGCTGAACCCGCGCTACCCGGCGGCGGTGGTGGCGGGCAATGTGGAGGTGTCCCAGGCGGTGACGGATGCGCTGTATGGGGCATTGGGGGCGATCGCGGCCTCCCAGGGCACCATGAACAACCTCACCTTCGGTAACGATCGTCATCAGTACTACGAAACCATCTGCGGCGGCTCCGGCGCTGGCCCCGGCTTCCCCGGCACCGATGCGGTGCACACCCACATGACCAACTCGCGGCTGACCGACCCCGAGGTGCTGGAGTGGCGCTTTCCGGTGCTGCTGCGGGAGTTCTCGATTCGCCAGGGCAGCGGTGGAGCGGGAGAATATGCGGGCGGCAACGGCATTGTGCGCCGGGTAGAATTTCGCGAACCTATGACGGCGGCGATTCTGTCCAACCGTCGCCTAGTGCCGCCCTTTGGCCTGGCGGGCGGACAACCGGGGCAGGTGGGTGAGAATCGGGTGATTCGTGCCGATGGCCGGGTGGAGGTGCTGCCGGGGCAGGCGACGGTGGCCGTGGAGCCGGGGGACTGCATTCAAATTGCGACCCCTGGCGGTGGTGGCTATGGCCCTTGGCCGGAGTAAGATACAACCAGAAATCGGGTTTCTTTTGTGCAATGCACAGGTGAATAACAGTTCCCAAAGAAGAAACCCGGTTTCTAAACCCATAGGCTAACCTGCGCCTGCGCTAAAAATATCCTGTGCTGTTAGCGTGAGGTCTTCAAAGGTCGGTGAGACCAATCGATCGCCGCCCGTTAATCGCTCTAGCTGATAGCCATCGGCCCCCAAAGTGCAGAGCGTGATCGTCGGCTGCTTGGGCTGGCCAATCACCCGTGCTGCCCCCAGGGCGCGAAAGTCCACGATCCAATATTCGGCAATGCCCATAGCCTCGTAGTCGGCCAGCTTGAGGCCGTAGTCGTCGCGCCAGTTGGTGCTGACCACCTCTACCACCAGCCTGATCGTGGCTCCGTTGCAGACAGTAGATGCCTTTTCCCACAGCGGTTCGTGCTGAAGCTGAGCGCGATCGAGCACCGCCACATCGGGACTATAGCCTGCATTGGGCCGCGATGGCTTTACCACAGAGGTACGCGGAATCGTCAGCGGCAAGGCCCCCTGATCAATCAGCACGCCCAGCTTTAGAGCGATAAATCCACCGATGTCTTCATGGGCACCCGTGGGTCGCACCTCCACCACCTCGCCTTCAATCAACTCATAGCGACCGCCATCACTGGGGTATTGGTCTAGGAATGCCTCAAAGCTCAGGGGTTGCTCTGTAGCCTGCACCATTTCAACACCCGCCAGGGTTTTAGAACTGATAGGACTAGCTTACTGCATGACACCTATGGCTTTGGCGAGCAGATTTCTGCTCTCCCCAGAGGCGAAGGGATGTAGTGCAGACAACTTGACAAATCAAGTTTTCTTGAAATAATCAAAGCATCAACTTTTTTTGAAATGAGGCACCCCGGCCAGGACAGTCGCCCTGGCCTCTAAGCCGTGTGCCAGATTTTGACGCAGTAGCTGGGAGACAACGCGAATGGTCAGAGTTGCCATCAATGGGTTTGGCCGCATTGGGCGGCTGGTGCTGCGAGCCGGCTGGGCCTTTCCTGAGCTAGAGTTCGTCCACATTAACGAGGTCAAGGGCGGCGCTGAAGCCGCCGCCCACCTGCTCACGTTTGACTCGGTGCATGGGCGCTGGGATCGCGATGTAGAGGCTGTAGGTAGCGAAAAAGTCACCATTGACGGTGCTCCCCTCAGCTTCAGCAGCGGTGCATCCCCCGGCGAAGTGCCCTGGGCCGACTACGGCGTAGACCTGGTGCTGGAGTGCTCCGGCAAGTTTCGCACCGTAGATTCTCTGGCACCCTACTACGACAATGGCGTCAAAAAAGTGGTCGTCGCTGCCCCGGTGAAAGAGGGGGCGCTCAATGTGGTCTACGGCATCAACGACCACTTGTACAACCCGGCGGAGCACCACCTGCTCACCGCCGCCTCCTGCACCACCAACTGTTTGGCTCCGGTGGTCAAGGTCATCCACGAAGGGCTGGGCATTCGCCACGGGGTGATTACCACCATCCACGACCAGACCAACACCCAAACGATTGTCGATGCTCCCCACAAAGACCTGCGCCGCGCCCGCGCCACCGGAATGTCGCTGATTCCCACCACTACTGGTTCCGCCACCGCCATCACCCTGATCTACCCCGAGCTCAAAGGCAAGCTGAATGGGTTAGCGGTGCGCGTGCCCCTGCTCAACGCCTCGCTGACCGACTGTGTGTTTGAGGTCGATCGCCCCACCACCGTCGAAGACGTCAACCAGCTGCTCAAAGCCGCCGCTGATGGCCCATTAAGAGGAATTCTCGGCTACGAAACCCGGCCCCTGGTGTCGGTGGACTACAAAGACGATCCGCGTTCTTCAATTATCGATGCCCTCTCCACCATGGTTGTCGATGACACCCAGGTGAAAATTCTGGCCTGGTACGACAACGAGTGGGGCTACTCCTGCCGCATGGCCGAGCTGACCCGCAAAGTCGCCCAGAGCATCTAAACCTCTTCCCCCTGGGGTGAATTCTGGACAGCATATTGTCGTTGGTGGGCAGTGCCCACCCTACAGTTCATCTTATCTCCTCCTCTCCTCACCCTCCTCATCTCCTCACCCTCCTCATCTAC
>PYGV01000105.1 GCA_003022385.1 filamentous cyanobacterium CCP3
CGCTCGCAGCCTCGGTCGCATACAGCGTTTTTTTTTACGAGTCAACTCAAGCTTCTGCACAATCCGTCCCATCGACGACCGACTCATCAAAATCGAGGTTTCAGCGGCTAGACGGTCCCGCAGTTCGTCCAGGGTCGCATCGTTGTCCGCATCGACTAACGCCTTCACAAGCTTCAGTTGTTCCGCATTGAGTTTGGGTTGTGGTCCACCCCCATGGGGCTTAGGCAAAATATCACCCGTTTCTCGGAGACGCTTGAGAAGAGTTTCTACAAAACTCTTCGACACGCCAAATCGCTTGGCTAGTTTGCGAACAGACACGTGCTCTGTAAAGTAAACGTCAATGATCTTTTCCCGGAAGTCAAGTGAGTAGGCTTTCATCACACTCTCCTAAAGGAAAACTAAGACTGTAGCGTGCGCAGTATTTCCTCTACTTTGATCGTACCTCGCCCATTCAGGAACCGCTATATGTTGATTTGTGGTGTATGGAGGGAAAAGAAGGAAGGGGACATCCTGATGGATGAAGCAAGGGAACCAGAAGGGAATACACCATGAATGACGACAATCTTATTGCACTGCCCACCAGCGAGACAACGGAGGACTTCAGCGACGCACTGGGCGCTCTGATTGGGCGGGGAGTCCGGTAAATTATCGCCCAAGCGATCAAAGCGGAATTGGAGGACTTTTTAGCGAAATACAACCTTTTCCACTCCAGTGAGGTAGGGATCTGTACTTATTAAGTTCGTTCTAGAATAACAGTCGAAAGATATTCGCAGTTGATTCATAAATGGTTGTTACCATACCTCATCCTAATGAGAACTGCTATATATTCTTATTGCTGAGGACGAATTCTAACTATTCCAGTCGCTGAGCCAAAGAACGCTGTTCTATCGTCATTGATAGTGACTTGGTTACCTTGATCTAAGTAGTCTCGGCTATCTCCTAATGAAATTTCTAATTCTACAGTTCCTGTATCCCAGTTCAGTCCCCAAAAGTAATAAATACAATCGCGCCGACCGCTGCCATAGACAAGGTTTGAGCCTTTGCTATAGGTTGGGACGTTGTTGAAGTTGATTTGATCAGTTGCCCAAACTAATTCTAAAGAGCGGGTTAGGGGGTTCCAACGGAACTTTTGAACTCCCTTAACCGGATTACAACCTGGCCTAAAGCCGTTGTATTGGGCGATCGCAATATCGTAACCCCAGGCTGTAGGGGAATTTTCGGCTGTAAATCCATCCCCTTCAGGAGTAGAGTAGGGAATCGTTGCAATTCCAGCTACCCGGCGATCGAACCCCGAAATTCCCTCCCAATCTGTTGGAACAGCATCCCGCCAAAATGCAACCAAGTTATTTGAGGGGGAGTGGCCATCGGCAACTAAAACAAGCTTATCGTCATTACCAGAGCCCATCAGAGTTGGTGTTGTCCCACTACCAGTACACTTTTCTCCGCGTGCGACAGCCAGAAATTCTCGAGCTGGTCTTCTGCGTCTACGGCTGACCCATTCACAGCCAGGACCACGAAAATCATAGGGAATATCCCAAGCGAGGCTAAACTCGGTATTACGCCAGTCTATTCGCAGCATCCTGCTAGTAGTAGCAATGAAAATTCCACCCGTCTCATCTAGAGCGTAAGTGTTATGAAAGTTGGTTTCGCTTCCATCTTGAGGAAGTTGTAGCGATCGGTGCTGACTGAAATCACTATTAACTGCACCGATGTAACCAGCATCTGTCACAAAAATAATCCATCCATCGTAGGACACACTGAAGTGACCAGCATTACCTGGTATGCTCTCTGGAATTTCGAAAACGTCTTCTAAAACAATTTTGGATCGCCAATCATTAGGATCTGCATCTCCAAACTTATAGTATTTGTTGCTACCGCGATCTGCAACGATAACCTTGTTATTTCGTAAAACCACTAGATTCCAATGGAATGAGGATCTATTGCGATCGATTCTATAACTATCAACTAGCTCAAACAGTTCTTTGTTCGCTACTGCCTTAAAGACATGAGTTGTAGTTCCGCCCCAGATAACCCTGGTACCGTCAATATAGCTTTCTGAAAGCAGAGTCCAAGGCGAAGGGCCACCAATATCTGTATTTAAGACGTCTATATCAAACGAGTCTCCGGGTTCGGGACCTCGAAGTGGAGTTGACGCCTGAGCATAGGTATTACGATGAAATATTGGCCAAGGGGAATCACCTAAGTAGGTATTAGTTGGTACCTCTAGTGGCGTTTGAGGCTGTTGCGAAAGTTGGTAAGGTGCCTTTTGAGTAGTTGTTTGTGAAACTTCGAACGTTTTAGAAGATATATCAGAGGGACTGACATTAGCCGTTGCTGACATTCTGCCTGCTTGCGCACCGTTCGATTTGATCAAGCTTTCGCTACATCCATACATAATACCAACTGTCAAAAAGCCGATTAAAATATAGAAAAAGCTGCGAAATACTCTGTTGGTTACTCCTATCGGCCAGACTATACTTATTCGCCCAAAGTTTGCCAAACGTTCATTATTGAACCGTCTGAGCCTTAACCAGTCTAAGCCTTTATACTTTTTAGGAGCCATCTAAATCACCATAACCACAGATATGATGCACATCCTGCTCTTTTACATTACAAAGACTATAGGCTTGAGGGCAAAGTTCCATGCTTATTCAGCATTAGGTTGCTGGTGCCAGTCCTTAGAATCGACGTATCTATTGCCAGTCAGGTTTCCTTACTTGAGAAAACTTAACTATCTAAATGGTAGCTTCGCTCAGCTCTAGTGCTTGTAAAAGTGTGCTCTGGTCAGGACCGAGCGTATTTGTCGTTAGGTAAGGATCAGGTACAGCATAGGTTATTCCTACTAACGAATCTTGAGACTGAGGTGAGGGAGTCTCAGCCATCAGACCTAAAAGGTTGTCTGCCGTTGAGATATCTTGTGTAGTCGATGCAGCTACAACTAAAGCATCCGTCAGATCATCGCTGTTTTCTCCAACTAGCCAACTCTCACCTGAATCATCTAGAGTAGACAGTGACTCAGATTGCAAACGCACGATTCCTGTTGCAGAAGAGAAAAAGGCAGTTCCATCCTCATCAATGACAATTTGATTACCTTGGTCTAGGTAGTCGTCACCTTCCCCTAAGAGGACTTCGAGAGCAATCTCTCCAGTATCCCAATCAAGACCCCAAAAGTAGAATATCCCGTCTCGTTGTCCCGTGCCATATACCAAGTTGGTTCCTGCACTATAAGTCAATACATTGTTAAAGTTGACTTCGTCAGTGGCCCAAGCGATGTCAAGAGTTTTAGTGTCGGGGCTCCAAGTTAGCTTTTGAACACCAGGTAGTGGATTGGGGCCAGGATCAAACCCGTTATACTGAGCTACAGCAACATCATACCCCCAGACCGTAGGCGAGTTTTCTGCCGTAAAGCCATCTCCTTCAGGAGTAGAATAAGGTAGCGGGGTCACTGCGGCAACCCGCCGATCATAGCCTGGCAATCCCTCCCAGTCCTCAGGAATTTCATCTCGCCAAAAGGCAACCATATTGTTAGGGGCATGGCCGTCAACCACAAGAACTAATTCGTCTTGGCCATCAAGACCCATTAGAGTTGGTGTTGTTCCACTGCCTGTGCAAGTTTCTCCACGCGCGACTGCTAAGAATTCCTCAATAAGGTTTCGACTCACATTTTCACAGCCAGGGCCACGAAAATCGTAAGGTATGTCCCAAGTCAAACTGAGTTCAGTGTCTTGCCAGTCTACTCGGAGCATTCGGTCTGTGGTGGCAATAAAAATTCCACCGGTCTCATCTAAGGCATAGGTATTATGAAAGTTAGTTTCCCCTTCGTTTAAGGGAAGCTGTAGCGATCGATACTCGCTGAAATCAGTGGTAACTGCACAAACATAGCCAGCATCAGTTACAAATATAATCCAACCGTCATAAGCCAGACTAAAATGTCCTGCAGTACCTGGAATATCTTCTGGCAGTTTAAAGGTATCTTCTAGAACAATTTCAGAACTCCAATCCGTTGGATCTGCATCAGCAAACTTATAATATTGGTTCGTCCCACGGTCTGCGACAATGACCGTATTGTCCTCTAGAACCATCAAGTTCCAGTGGACAGAAAATATATTTTTGTCAATTCTATAGCTGTCAATTATCTCAAAAGAATCTTCGTTTGATATCGCCTTGAAGACGTGAGTTGTTGTTGCTCCCCAAATGACTCTATTCCCGTCAGGATAGGTTTCAGAAAGCACAAGCCAGGGTGAAGGACCACCAATATCAGTGGGTAGAACGTCTACTTCAAATAGGTCTCCGGGCTTAGGCCCTGATAGAAGAGTCGATGCCTGTGCATAAGTACTTTGATGAAAAATAGGCCAAGGTGAATCAGCTAAAAAGGGATTCTTGGGTGGCAAAAAACTCTCAAGAACAGGTGAATCTACGGGGGTAGGTACGGGTAAATCTTGAGACGGAACAGAAGTGTCCATTATTTTTCAAAACTTGGGTTTGCTTTTACTTACTTTTATTACAATCAGCAGATTTAGTTAGACAGTTACAAACTGTCCATTCCCATCAAAGGCAGGCTAGCGCAATACTACTTCACGTCAATACAGGCTGAAGCAATGGCTTGCTCTCTTTGCTGTACGGAAATTGCCAAACGGAATAACACAAGCATTGCACTCACAGAATGTTTGCTGTATTGTCTTGTAAATACATCTGACAAATGCAACAAGTCAATCAGAACCAAGCACCCCCGTTTGGTAATGCCATGGGTGTATGAGGTTCATAGACTATAGTTGACGAGTGGTAAGAGCAATCAAACTCTGCATTGGGTTCAGATACCGTTTGCGGATAAATCACTCAGCGCGTTGAGTAGATCCTGAATTGAGTCTTTATCAAAACCAGTAAACAAATTACTGCTCTCCGTGTAGCTACTAATGACTCCTACGAGAAATGGAAGTTCAGTAATATCACCAACCGTTGTGGAATCGTCTATCGATGATTCTCTCCCAACAATAAAGCTGGTCCACCAAAAGCGTTGGTCACCTGAGGCTTTAATTTCAATAGGATTGATAACCTCATCATCTTTGTCAAGAGTAGAAAGCACAAGCCAGAGAGAGGATTCACCGCTGCCAGCGGTCAAGATATCTATCTCAAACAAATCCCTAAATTTAGACTCTTCTACAAGAGTAGCCTTTTCTACTTCAGCGTTTCCAACAACGAATGACCAAGATAAATTAGATAAAGAAGTAGGAATGGACAGTAGAGCTTCTCCAAAATCGAATGTTTCTAAAGAAAAGGAATTGCCTGGCGGCAGAAACACTTCGAAATCGAACGATTCTAGAAATGACCCTAGAGAAAAAGGATTGCCCGGTGGCAAAAACACCTCGGAGGTGGGCAAATCTGAAGGGGCAGCTACAGATGAGTCTTGAGATGAGAGGGGGCTAATCATGGGATTTAGAAGTTCAAGTTTGGTTCGTTAAATGCTTGTGTGCTTAGTCGACAGTATTAGCTCAATCATCAACAGTAAGAACAGTTTTATGTAAAGGTAGTCTAATAAGTAGGCAAGCGCAATTAAATATAAGTTGATGTAGGTTGGTTTGAGGCACGAAACCCAACGCCCGCGTGGGTTACGCTAGCGCTAACCCATCCTACATTTGAATTGGCCAACCCACTTAGTAAGAGTTGCTACTGATAACCTCACGGCTTGTACGGCCCTACTATACCGTAATAATGCCGTAGTCCGTGTATACTTCATTACAATTCATCTTGAGAAGTCAAGAGCCCGTCGAGTGGCTCGACGGGCTCTTGGTAACAGAGTCAAGGAGTGTACTTTTCTTGAACCCTTGCTTTAGCAGTTTTTTGTCCAGCTACACCAACGCTTGTTAACCAAGGAACTCAAACCCAGGGCCGTTAAAGCTGAGGTGTTGATAGGCAACGACACCAATCAGTTCATTATTCTCCTTTTGGAAAATAGCTGTTCCGCTGGGCAAATGACTTACGTCCTGCTGCAGGACATAGTTACTAGCCGAGCCAAAGAGTTGAATAACATCCTCATAGCGGTCAAAGCCTATGATGAGTGCAAAGTCTTGGTCTCCAGTACGGGTGTAGAAGCTGCCTTCATCATTCCCTAAGACAAATGTATCTCTACCGGAATCACCATAAAGTTGGTCAAACCCCTCACCACCTATGAACAGGTTATCGCCACCTCCACCATAAACAATATCATTGCCAGCTCCTCCGATAAGGGTGTCATTGCCTTTGCCACCGTAAATGATGTCATTGCCTTCGCCACCGTCTACGTAATTGTTTCCATCTCCGGCGTAGATAATGTCGTTGCCTTTATCACCAAAGAGGAAATCATCCCCGTCACCGCCATATATGGTGTCATTGCCTTCTCCACCACTGATGTAGTTATTGCCATTGCCACCATAGATGAGGTCATTGCCTTTGCCACCGTAGATGGTGTCATCGTCTTTGCCGCCATAGATAGTGTCGTTGCCTTTGCCACCATCTATGTGATTGTTGCCATTGCCGGCATAGATGAGGTCATCGCCTTCGCCACCCTTGATGGTGTCGTTGCCATGGCCGGCATAGATGGTGTCGTTGCCTTTGCCGCCATCTATGTAATTGTTGCCATTGCCGCCGTAGATGGTGTCATCGCCTTCGCCACCCTTGATGGTGTCGTTACCATTACCGCCGTAGATGGTGTCGTTGCCTTTACCACCACTCAGGTCATTGTCACCATCTGAGCCATAGATAGTGTCGTCGCCTTCACCACCCTTGATAGTGTCGTTGCCATGGCCGCCGTAGATAGTGTCGTTGCCTTTGCCGCCATCTATGTAGTTGTTGCCATTGCCGACATAGATAAGGTCATCGCCTTCGCCACCCTTGATGGTGTCGTTGCCATGGCCGCCGTAGATGGTGTCATTGCCTTTACCACCACTCAGGTCATTGTCACCATCTGAGCCATAGATAGTGTCGTCGCCTTCACCACCCTTGATAGTGTCGTTGCCATTGCCACCATAGATAGTGTCGTTGCCTTTGCCGCCATCTACGTAATTGTTGCCATTGCCGGCATAGATGAGGTCATCGCCTTCGCCACCATAGATGGTGTCGTTGCCATCGCCACTGTAGATGGTGTCGTTGCCTTTACCACCATTAATTTGGTCATTACCTCCTAGGCCATAGACAATGTCGTCGCCTGCCAAGGCGTTAATCTTGTCATCTTTATGGGTGCCATATAATACGTCGTTGCCTGGAGTCCCATTAATAACGTTTGGGAACATTGGCAGACCAAAGTTTTGTAGAGCACCTGTTTGGGCGTCTAACTTCGCAATCCAAGCATCTGCTGAGCCTTGGTTAATATTCCCCAAAGAGCCCTCTGTGAGACCAGTTACATAAATTGATCCCTTATTGTCGACGGCTAGGGCAGTTGGATTATCTTGCCGACTAGAGCCGAACTGAGTAATCCAGTTTCGGTTGCCGTTTGTATCGTAACTAGCAACCCAGGTATCGTAGCCCCCTTGGTTGGGGCCACCCAGACTTGAGTTAGTGAAACCAGTGATATAGATGTTGTCAAAGTTGTCAATGACAATATCCCCTAGATATTGAGCATCATCACCCTCAGTTCCAAACTGTATAGCCCATTCATAGTTACCTTCCTTACTAAATTTGGCAAGAAAGATATCATAGAAGCCAGCATTTGTAGCAACGGGATTTCCATCTGGGCCAAGGACATCGCCTGCTGTTGCACCAACAATGTAGGCATTGTCTTCACTATCGGTATCGACGCCCCAGGAGAAATCGTAATTGATGCTGCCGAATTGCTTAATAAAGATTTGGTTCCCGTCCTTATCAAATCGAGAAATCCAAGCATCGTAGACACCGATAAGCTGGTCGGGGCCAGAAATATTGAGCTGAGTAAATCCAGACGCAAAGACAGTTCCATCACTGGCAAGAGCGATACCGTAGCTTTCGTCAAATCCGAATCCTTCAGCAGAATCTAAGGAGTCATCGTTGATCCATCGCTGATTACCTTCAGGATCAAAAGATGCTACCCAGGCAAAGTCCTGCACGCCGCTCTGTTGTGCATCCTCGGTAAGCTCTACTGTCACACCGCTTTGATATAGAGTTCCATCCGGACCTACATCAATCTGCAGAGAGTTGTCGATCTCTGAGCCTAGAGGCGATAAGGAGTTGGTACGGTTAAACTGCTGAGCATTTTGTTTGACAAAAACGGGATCACCATTGCTATCTAAAACTGGCTTGCCTTCACTATTAAATCTACCAACCCAAATGTCCTGATAGCCGTCATTCTCTGTAGAACCACCTAGAGCATCAGATATAACACCCGTGGTCGAGCCAGTCAGATAAAAATTGACTTCACCATCCTGAGTTAGGAAAGTTTGAATATCCCAAGTAATATCAGGTTTGGTAGTGCCATACTGCCTGATCCACTCTTGGTTTCCATTACTATCGTATTTAGCTACCCAAAAATCGTAGGATCCCTGGTTAGATTCTCCTAAGATTCCAGTGGTTACGCCAGTAACATATACGTTGCCAAACGGATCGACTGATATCCCAGTCCCTATGTCTACACCTTTGGTCCCTAATTGCTTAATACCAGGTTCGGCTGGTCCTGGGGGTGGAGTATTACCAACGAAGTCAAAATAGTCTCCATCCAGGTCGAACTCAGGTAAAGGAATACCCCCAATTGGGGAAGGATCTATACTGCGGGGTGGTATGTTAGGGAAAAAGGCAATGAGATCAAAATCTTGAGCATTCGTTTCCGGGTCTTTCCCTATGTAAACTAAAGCCTTTCCTCTAAAGGTTTTAGGTTCGCCGTCTTCAGAAGTGGGAGGAAATGTGATTGGGAACCGAAAAAGTATGTAGTCTTCGCGTGAGCCATGAAGTTGAATGGTGTCTAGCTCGGGCTGAAAATCTAGGACAACAGCAGCCTGCTGTGACCCAGCCGTGTAGTTATCGAGATAGTAGGGCTTTCTCCAGTCACCTAATATGAATCGGTCTTGACCGTTGACCCCTGTCTCTTCGGGTCTTGCATAAAATCTTCTAGATCCGAGTATGTTCTCATCTAGGAAATCGCCCAGCAGAATATTCCATTTAAAGTCTTCAAGGGTAGCCTCTCCTGGCGCCGGTGCCACGGGAGTTGGAGCCGCCGGGTCAAATCCCAGCAACACGTCGTTACCATGGCGTCCCCAAAGAATCGGGTCATCGCGAAAATTAAATACAAAATCACTGACTGGCGTTAGTACTGCTGCGTTTTGGTCGCTTCCAGTATTCTCAGAGGGCTCCTCTCCTGATCCTGTTGATTCGGTTGGCTCGTTTGTATTGGGGCTAGGGACGGCTGGATTTTGCAGCCCACTGTTATTGAGGAAATTAAGCAGAGCAGAGACAGATCCTAGTTCTATTGCCTCCACAAGGGCAGCCGGATCTAAACCTGAGAGCGCATCCTCAAAGGCATCTAACACAAACTGATTCGCTAGCGTTAATGCTGTCATGTTTTGTCCATTAAAGCTGGCATTGGTGCTCATATAAGAAAGGCTCCTTATGAAGAGAGTATTAATAGGCACATCAAGTCAAGCCACATCCCTTCAATGCGGGTAGCGTTGAATAGTCGGCTTGTAAGCTTGTTGGTAGAACTTTGAGAAAACTGAGTTCCGGAAGAATGCTCAGGACAGTTCAGTAATACAGGGTTAGAAAGGTAAGCTTTATGCTTAAAAGCACCCTGACTCCTCAGTAGTTACTCCTAAGTTATCTCAAGACTTGTCTTGTTCCGGTAAAGTGTGTCCGGATTAGCGACAAATTAAGATGAAGAAGCAAAATATACACGACCACGGAGATACCTAAGTAATTACCCTTAATTTAGCCGACATAGTTATTGTTTATGTAAAGGAAGAAATGCCCTATATGAAGAGTTTGTGGGGAAAACTTGCCGTCCATATCGCCCGAATAGTTGTCATGAACTAAATGTTAACCATTTTACAAGTAGAGCCGTTGAGCTAAGGCTCGCTTTCCTAGCACTTGGCGGCGATTTTGCTGGCGGGTGATTCTTTACGCAGACTTTGGCAACGTCAGAAGCGTAATGTTCTAGGGCTTAGTGGTGCAGAAAACTCATTGCAGTCTCAATATGAGAACGTAACAACCCTGGAGAACTCAATGCGGCAGTCTAAGGTATCTCGCTTGCACTGAGAAGCACAGGCGAGTGGTGGATTGCACTCGGGCAAAGCTTGGAGGATGGGCAAAGGCAAGCGCTCACAGCAGAGCCGAGCGAGTTCCTGCAGACCCAGTTGCAGAAAACTCAAACCCCGCTCGCCATGCCAATCCAGACGAGAGCGCCGGCCCGCCTTAACGAGCATCATGCCCAACACCAGAGCAGTTATGTAGGCACAATTGACCCAATTCCACTAATGATCAGACGAAGAATGTAGAGGTGATGCCATTTTCTGATGCGGTGGCGCGATCGCGGCTTAAGCTCTGCCCAGCCCAGCCACCGACCCAGGAGCCTAGAGTGTCTGCCATGAATGAGGGCTACGACACCGATACACCACCGCCAGAGAGATCTAAACGAGGGGCACCGATAACGCCGTTTTGGCTAAACCTGCGCCCCTACCAAAAGCAGGCGATAGAGAACTGGTTTAGGAACAAGGGGCACGGCACGTTAAGGATGGCAACGGGCAGCGGTCAGACGATTACGGCCCTGGCGGTGGCGGCGGCCCTGTACTTTGTGAGGGGAGATGGAGTGGTTCTCTTCCGTATGGTTGACTAAGCCATAGCAGATTTAGAAGAAGGAGCAGTGTTTGGAGCCTGCTTACCCTATGGGGCAAGTTTTGGCATTCGGTGCCCAGGCCGGGGTTTTGAACGATTCTATCGGCCAAGATCAAGCTGAAGACGATGGCGGAGGTGCAGGAGGCGATCGCCTACGCCTATGTAGATGAAGACCTGTTCGACTTTTGGCAGATACCCCAGTACCGGGAGAGTCTGCTAGCGGTGCTGGTGGGCCGCTGGTTTCCGGGCCAGTTGGCCCAGGTTAAGGAAATTTCACTAACCGATGACGTCTAAGACCCGCCGGGCTACTTTAGAGAAGCCTGCACCGCGCTAGATGCCCCCTCTAGCTAACCAATGCCAAAAGACCTGCCCTACTACGCCAAGAAATTTGCGACGCTGAACGTCAACCGGCACCGAGAGCGAGGGGCGGCACCGCACAAACCTGTGCTGTTGATGTCGATGATTGAGCTAATTGAGCAGGGCAAGCTGCGGCTGAATCAGGTGCCGCTGTCGCCGGAGCTGATTTCGACGTTTTTGAAGTACTGGCGCAGCCTGGTGAAAACCGACCACCGGGCAGATATTTCGCTGCCGTTTGTGCATTTGACGGGGGATAGGTTTTGGCACCTGGCGTTTTACCCCGATAGCGAAACGGCGACGGCGACGGGGCTGGGCCGCAAGGGGGTGACGGCGGTGCGGCGAATGGTGCAGTATGCGTGGCTAGACCCGGAGCTGTTTGCAATTTTGCAAGACCCAGGGCAGCGGGTGATTTTGCTGCGGGTGCTGATCGATAGCTGGTTTGCGGGCCGATCGAATGAGATTGAGCAGCTATCATTAATCGATGAGTTTGAGGCGGTGAAATCTCAGCTTTTGCGGGAGGGTGGGGCGACCTACAGGGTCGAAGACCTGAAGGATGAGGAGACTATCGTCGTCAGGAATGGGGCGTTTCGCAAGATTGTGGTGTCGCTCTATGACCAGCGCTGCGCGTTTTGTGGGTTGAGAATTATTAGCGCGGATGGGCAAGACATTGTGGATGGTGCCCACATTAAGCCGTTTTCTGAGTTTAGGGATGATCGCTTTGTGAATGGGCTGGCGCTGTGCAAGAACCACCACTGGGCGTTTGACCACGGCTGGTTTGGGGTGGATGACGATTACAAAATTGTGATTCCGCAGGAGCGGTTTATGGAGGAGCCAGCGGTGGAGAGTCGGGAGATGGTGGCGTTTAGGGGAGAGGCAATCGGGCTACCAAGGGAGCGGGAGTTTAGGCCGAGTTTGGAGGGGTTGAGGTGGCATCGGGAAAAGTGGGAAATACGCTAGATATAGTTTACAAATACATCACCCAATAACTCGAAACTTCACAGCAAAAAAGCATTTCCTAAATCCAAAAAAATTAAAATGGCGTTTTATTGTTAAAAATCTCCAAGCTAATGCAATATGAATCGCATAATCGTGACTGATTTAACCCGATTTTCCAAGCCTGAAAAGGTGTGTATTGCTGGAATTAATATTGAAAATGGCGAATGCATTAGACCTACGCCTTATTTGAGCAGTGACTACTGCAAACAATTAGGAATTTTACCGGGATCAATACTTAAAGGCATATTCCGCAAATCGCTTACGATTGAAAAGCCTCATTCCGAAGACACGAATTATCAAAATATTGTTCATGACGGAATCTGCACAGCAGAAGAATTTGAAAGAGTCTTATGCTTTAATCTAGCGAATGGAATTGAGGAAGGTTTCAATGTAAAAATTGCATCTGACCAAAAATACATCCCAGCTAATTCACCTCCAGAGCATTCGATTATCACCATAAAAGTTTCACCTAAAAGCATTTTCATTGTTGATGACAAGTACAATCCGGGACGTATCAGGATAAGTTTTTTCGATGTTCAATCGAATAGATATTTTAATTTTGTTCCAATTACCGACTTAGGTTTCTACGAATATGGAATGACTCATTTCAATAATGGTTCTTTAGATCTTCTAAATAACTTTATAAAATCTCAGGAGAGAGTTTATCTCAGAATTGGATTAAGCAGGAGGCATGAAGCGCCTAATGAAAGAATTGGTTTTTGGATCCAGGTAAATGGAATATATACATTCCCAAAATATTTGGAGGGCATTAGGAGTTACAAACAGGATCAACCTGAAGCCCAACAAAAGTTAATTTTTTAAGTTCATTTTGAGATTGAGAAGTCTGACGACCTTCTTAATCTCGAAAATTTGCTATAATTAGAAACCCAAGCTGAATCCAAAGGGGCTGTGTGCTTTTTGCTACTTTTAAGCAAACATGGAACTCTTTACTATAGGTCACTCTAATCATTCTTTCGAGACTTTTTTGGGTCTTCTGAAGCGCCATGGTGTAACAGCAATTGCTGATGTTCGTTCTTTTCCCTTTAGCCGCCGATTTCCGCAATTTAATCAAGGAGAATTAAAGGCAGCGCTAGCGTTTCAAAATATCGTTTATGTATTTTTAGGTAAACACCTCGGTGCGCGCCCTTATGACGAGGATTGCTATGACCAAGGAAAGGCCAAATATGAGTTAATTGCAAATACTGTTTTTTTCTCCGAAGGCCTGCATAGACTGTTGAGTGGAGCAAAGAAGCATCGGGTTGCAATCATGTGTGCTGAGAGAGATCCTATCATATGCCATAGAGCCGTGCTCATTTGTCAGCATTTGAGAAGTTTTGACATCGTAATTCAACACATTTTAAAGGACGGCTCTTTGGAGTCTCATGATCATCTTGAGGAAAGATTGTTAAAGCTGCACGGTTTAAAGTCTGGGATGTTGTCTCAGGATAAATTGTCATCCTTAGAGAGCAATCAACTTCAAATATTTGACAGGCGTTTAGATTACGATAAAAGTGATATCGAACTAAGTGCTAATAGAAATCGGATTGATCTAGCATTTAATCATGCGGCCTTTCATCAGCTAAAGCTTTTTGATGAAGATTTAAAAATACATGAAAACCTTATACAGGAAGGGAATAGCTTGGAAGCCTTTGATGAAAACCAAATGATTGAAATGGCCTACAAGATCCAGGGTGATCAAATTGCTTATGTAGACAAGAGAAAACTTCTTGATGAATCGGAGGAGCGATTTAATGCAAGGTGAAACCAATCTATTTACCATAGGATTTACACAGAAGACGGCAGAGCAGTTCTTCTCGACATTGGTGAAGTCAGGGGTGACACACATTATTGATACTCGATTGAATAATGTTTCTCAGCTGTCCGGATTTGCAAAAAGAGATGATCTAAGATTTTTTCTTGAGAAAATAGGAAAGATTAAGTATACGCACTCTCTTGATTTAGCCCCTGAAAAGGACATGCTGGATGATTACAAGAAAAAACGTATAAGTTGGAACGAGTATGAGTCTAAATTCAATAACTTAATCAAGTCTAGACGTATTGAAGAGAAAATTTCGTCTGACTTTCTTGAGAATGGATGCTTACTTTGTAGCGAATCTAAACCTCACCACTGCCATCGACGACTGGTCGCAGAGTATTTGCAAAAAATGATGGATTTAAAAATAAGGGTTAAACACCTTTAGCGGAACCCAACATCGCTGACAGTTAGTCCGCCAAACAACCTACCCTAAGCGCATGCATCTTCCACCATTCCATGCACTACCGCCGCGCTAAAACCCCAGGGGCAACCTACTTTTTCACCCTTGTCACCTACAATCGACAACCCGTATTTCGCGGCGACGAAACTATAGCCCTACTCCGTCAAGCCTTTCACACCGTTAAAGCCGAACCTCCCTTCGCCATTGATGCGATCGCCGTCCTGCCCCATCACCTCCACAGCATTTGGACTCTACTCGCAGGCGATGCCGATTTCTCATCCCCGTGGAGACGCACCCAGTTTGCGCTCGACAAAATCACGAAAGCCCTCATAAAACGTTTGCCGAAGGAATAGAGAGTGACGGGATGGTTACAATTAACTCAGCCTTATAGAAAGGTCTCGCCATGACACCACGAGAACTCCAAGATCAACTGGTACAGCTACCCATCAGCGATCGCTGGTCTCTCGTCCAAACTCTGCTGACCTCAATTCAGCAAGATACCGCAGCTGCCGCTGTCGCTGACCAAACACCACAGCCTAAACCACCCCACGACCCAGCCCTCGCCAACCTCCACCCCTGGACTCAAAACCTCCTCGGTATCCTGCAAACCACTGAGGACGACAGCCAAGACACCTACATTGATTATCTAGAGGCCAAATACTCTTGAAGCGAGTTTTGTTTGACAGCGATGTCTTGCTGGACGTACTACTCAATCGCCAGCCCTTTGTAATAGCCTCTACCCAAGCCTTAGACCTGGTTCCTACTCAGCAGGTCGAGGGCTTTCTATCCGGCCACGCCGTTACTAACATTTACTGGTAGTGCATTTTAGTAAAGGACAGAGAAAAAGATGGACTCTTCCCTTTCTGCCAACTTCTTTCTGACTTGGCGATT
>PYGV01000426.1 GCA_003022385.1 filamentous cyanobacterium CCP3
CCCCAGCACGCCCACATCCAGCACGCCCAACCCCACCAGACGCTCCAGGCCCCAGTTCAGCATTTGCGTCACCTGGGTGGTCAGGTATACCCACAGGTCTTCGCCAACCAGCACCGACGACAGCCACAGCCGAAAGAAAAAGCCAATGGTGCCCAGCAGCGACCCCACGACGATCGAGATGTACCAGTTGGCCCGGCGCACCCAAAAAAAGCCGAGCTGTACCCCCAGCAGCGCGTAGGGCATCAAAAACAACAGGCTGCGCGGCGGTCCCATCAGCACCGAAAGCAGCAGCCCCGACACCAGAGCCGACATCCACGCCGCCCTCGGTCCCCAGCGCAGGTACACCAGCGCCATCGGCAGCGGAAACAAAATGCGCAGAATTGGCCCCGGCGGAAAGTACGTATTCACCAGCCAGATCAGCGCGGCGGTGCTGGCTAAAAAGGCCGTTTCGACCATTGCCAGGGGGCCAGCCTTGAGGCGATGTGAGAGGTCTGGCCCTGCGGCATCAGCCTCGGGAGAGCGGTACTCCAGGTAGGTGTCTAACCCATCGAAGTCACTCGCGGTAGCCTCAGCCTGGGGCACAAAATTAGCCCCAGGGGTGGGGTCAGGGGGATAACTCATGGATGGCTAAACCAGCAGGCGTTCTAGGGCATTGAGGTCGGGAATGCTCATCAGATCTTTTTCCCGCACAATTAGCCCTTTCTTCTCTAGCTTACTCAGTACGCGGGTGACTGTCTCCCGAGCCAGGCCACTGAGGCTGCTCAGCTCACGATGGGGCAGGTTGGGAATTTCGACGCCGCTGGCGCTGCGCTGTCCCTGCCCATCGGCTAAAAAGAGAATGATATCGGCCACCCGCGAGGTGCTGTCCGACTCGCGCAGCCGCAGGCGACGGTTGACCTGCCTGAGCCGCCGCGCCATCAGCTGCGACAGGTGAATGCCAGCCAGAGGCTGAGTATTGAGAAGTTTTACAAAGTCGCTGGCGGGCATGCTGCCGATCACCGTGGGCACCAGGGTGATGACATCGGTGGAGCGGGGCACCTCTTCGAGCGGGGCCATTTCGCCAAACAGCTCGCCCTTGCCTAAGATATTTAAGGTGACCTCTTTGCCGTCGAGGTTGTAAGTGCGAATTTTTACCCAGCCTTCCAGAATGAAGTAGACTGAGCTACCCCAGTCATTTTCGAGCAAAATAACCTGGTTGGCTGGGTGGCGACGCGAGACCACGTGGCTCGTGGCTTCCGCTACAGCCGCCTCCGGCAAATCCTGAAATAGCAGCGCCGATCGAATGAGTTTTAAGTCAGCGTCAGTATCTCGAGGGTTGTAGCGAGCATCCATTAATTAATCACCCCAACATTAATTTTTTTGTTTAAGTTAGTGATATTAAATTGCCTCAACCAATCCTATCCCAGGGGAGGGGTAGAATTCTTCATTAGTGGCTTGGTGGTGAAATCTAAAGTCTTAGCACTATATCACTCCCTCCCTGAGAGACCAGGGGCGATCCCCAAAGGGATACTCGTTCCGAGTTTCCGTTTCTAGAATGCCGCAGGCTATACGCTCCTGGAATCGCCGTTAAGATTTAAGCCCGATTCCAGGTTGCTTGCGCTCATTCAAACCCATCTGTCTATGTCCTTGAACAACAGCACCAGCAGGGCATAACCGCGATGATTTCTCGTGATGATTTTTGAATGGGCCTGACATACACTTTGGCAATCGCTGGGGAAGATAAGCAAAGAGGTGGCTGTGCAGCAGGATGAACTGGAAGCTCTGGTAGCTGAAATTGACTCAATTTTGGGGGAAGCCGCCCCCCGGTTGCCCTGGGTGATGTCGAACGATGCCAATCAGCGTCAGCTGCTGGCCCGAGCGCGGGCCTATCTGGCGGAGCTGAAGGCTGGTTCCACGCCCGCCGACTCCAGCGGTTTACCCTATGACCCCACGGCAGCGGCCTCAAGTCAGGTCCTCAAGGCGCTGCTCCAGGAGATGCAGTACCTGCGCGGGCAGACCATGCAGATCCTCGACCCGCTGCGCAACGAGGTGGCGACCCTGCGCCAGCAGCGAGAGCTTTTGCTGCAGGAGGTGCAGCAGCTTCAGCAAAAGCTCTCGCAAATCGATCAGGGGGCGGCGCTGTACCAGTTACCCCCCAGCTGGGAGGCAGCCCTACAGCAGATGGCCCACCAGCTTGAAACCCACCTGAGCAACCAGGTCAACCAGTCGGTGCATCGGCTGGAGACGGCCACCGCCAACGCCTACGGGCTGCTCGAAGGGGGTGAGCCCAACCCCGATGCCGCTGGCCTCACCCCAGCCCAGCGGCTGGAGTTTCTCAAGCAGATGCAAGCTCAGTCAGACCAGGTCATGCGGGGGCTAGACCAATCGCTGCGATCGGTGTTTGAGACCCTACAGCAGAGCATTTACAGCTACCAAAATTCCCTCAACCAGGGCCTCAACCAGATGCACACCCTGGGGCAGCAGGGCGAGCTGATGTTTAGCGCCCTGGTCAACCACCTGGGCCAGCAGATCAACCAGGAAACCCTGGCCTATTTAGAATCGGGTCAGCGGCGAGAGCTGCCCCAGCCCAGCCTTGACGCTGACCCAGAAACCTCAGCGACCAATACCTTTGCCTTTGAGGGGGAGAGCCTGTCCCCCGATTTGGAGGTCGATCTGGCCCTGGAAGCCCTTGATTTGGGGGTCGACCTCGACGACGAGATCACCGAACTCCAGCTCGACGACGCCCTGGAGGCCGCCCTTGACCTCGACGATATCGAGGGTTCATCCCTCGATCTGCCGCTGCTCGATAGCCTCGATGCCGCAGCCCCCGACCCCTCCCCGGCGGTGTCGCTGCCTGAGCGAGAGAGCGATCTGAGTGCCGAGGTTGCTGCAGCTGGCCTAGACGCCGAGTCGGCTTTAGACGACCTTTACCAGAGCTTGTTTGGCGGCTTTTTGGCCGATGCCGCCGGGGCCAGTACCGGCGAGGTCAGCGCCGAATCCACCAATTTTGAGGATGAAACTGATGCCGTCGATGTCTTTCTAGATGTCGATCGCCCGGCTGATGTCGCTGATACGGCACCAGCGATCGCAGTCGACCAGTCTGAGCCGCCAGCCGCCGAGCTGCCGCGCCCTGAAGATCTGAAAATGCTGATTCAGGCTGCCGACGCGGCAGAGGATGAGGCTGACACAGCGCTCTCTAGCGGTAATCTCGACGATCTGTTTGGTGATAATACCGCCGAGCCTTTAGATACCCTTTTGGCTGGCTCACTGGCAGCTGTCGAGGTTGACCTGCCTGAAACCATAGAATCGTTTGACGAGTTGCTGCCCCCTAGCCCTGGAGAAATGGGCGATTTAGAAGCTGCTGCCGACGATGACGACAACCGACTGGATAGCTTCATGGCGGCCTCGCCCGACGAAGATTTGCTGGCCCAGGACGATCTGCCGGTCACCAGCACCTACGATCTGACTGTGGATGAGGCCATGGTCAACCAGCTCCGCCAGGACCTCAACTATTTAGAAGCAGCAGCGGAACCCGGTCTACCCGGATTTTTTGAGTCAACGCCCCAGGCCGAAGAGGCCTTACCGCCATCAGCGGCAGATGGACCCGCCGAGAGTGGCGA
>PYGV01000427.1 GCA_003022385.1 filamentous cyanobacterium CCP3
GCGTGCGCACTGAATTGGTGCCGTGCTGCGGGTCAAGGTAGATCAGAAAGGCGCTGGAGGCCAGCGACGCAAACAGCAGGCGCTGCTGGCTGAGCGCTTCTACCAGGGCCAAAACCGCCAAAATCACCGCCGTTGGCGGAATCGCCAGGGCAAATTCTCCCCTCAGGTCTAGCCGTCGGCGCAGGGCACGATTGGCGCCCTTGATCGGCTTGAGGCTCTCGCGATCCTGGCTCATGGGCTATCTCAAGTGATGGCAGCGTTATCTGGCATTGGCCGATCGCTCAGTCTAGACCCAGCTCGCGCTTGAGCAGGTTGATCGACTTTTCGCCAATATAGTTGTCGCAGACCACCAGCTTGGGGGGTCGAATCAGGTCTTCGCGGGCTTCGGCGATCGCCTCTTTGACCGAGGGCAGGCTGGCCTCGTCAAACACCACAATGGTCTGGGCGCTGTGGATAACGGCGTTGAGCTTGTAGGTGTCGTCGGTCTGGGCCGACATCAGCAAAATTTCGTCGCCCCGCAGGCTGTAGCTGATCACCTCCGCCGCCCGCAAAATGCCGGTGCTAACGCTGACCATACCCAGGCAGGTGCCCTTGGGCAAGTCTTTTAGCAGGCCCAGCTCTTTTTTGTAGTCGTAGATGTCGACCGGAATCACCCGCACCGACTTGGGCGCGGCGATCGCCTCCGCCTCGCTGATGAAGTAGCGGCTGGTCACCACCGTGCCCGATCGCGTCTGGGCCAGAATGGTGTCGAGTTCTTCTAGCGGCACCAGCTGCACCGGAATGTGCAGCGCGCTCTCCAGCTCGCGCACCATCAGCTGCCCGGCCCCAATGTCCTGGGCCGGGGCCGTCACCAACACCCGAGCGCTACAGCGCAGCCGCCAGTCGATCTCGGCTAAAAACAGTTCGCGCGCCTGGTTCAGCGAGCAGCCCTGGCGCAGCAGCTCGTCCAGCCCGGTTTCGACCACGTCGCGGGCCTGGGGAAACTCGGCCCACAGCATGGTCTGGGGCCGGGCGCTCTCGGTGCTGTTTTGTTCGCGCACGTAGATGCCCGAGCCGGGCATGGCCTCGACCACGCCGGCATCTTCGAGCTGGCGGTAGACCTTGCTGATGGTGTTGCGGTGCAGGCCCGTCTGCATGGCCAGCTGCCGAGTGCTGGGCAACCGATAGCCGGGCGGGTACTGCCGGGAGGCGATCGCAAACCAGATCTGGTCGTAGAGCTGAGTCGACGCCGGAATTTCGCTGTCGGGCTGAATGTGAAACTGCACCACCAAACTACCTCCTGGCTGTCGCCAGCCCACACAATTTCAACAATCTCAGACTAGATACACCGGCCATACTGCTAATTTAGGACGAATTTTAGAAAAGTCGCTGAGTTCTGGTCGACCCCTGCGGTTGCCGCAACGTTTTTTGACAATTTGCTAGCAGTGAATATTGTGACAATTGTAGATCTCCTCATCTGGGTTGGGGTGTGGTCGGGCGATCGCTAGCGCCCAGCGGCCAGCCCCGAGGTTAAAGTAAACCTGACGACTACGGGCAGCTCCGCCATGACATCTCTCGTACGCACCGAAACCATCACGATCCCCAGCGGCGATACCGAAATTTTGGCCTACCTGGCCGAACCCTCGCGACCCGGACAATTTGGCGCTGTGGTGGTGATTCAAGAAGTGTTTGGCGTCAACAGCCACATCCGCGAGGTGGCCGAAAGAATGGCGGGCGCGGGCTACGTGGCGATCGCGCCCCACATTTACCACCGCCAGGCCCCCGGCTTTGAGGTGGGCTACAGTGAGGAAGACCTGGCTCTGGGCCGCCAGTACAAGCAGAGCACCCAGGCCGAGGAGCTGCTGGCCGATGTGCGGGGGGCGATCGCCTACCTCTACAGCAAAGCCAACGTGATCGCCGAGGGGGTCGGCTGCATGGGCTTTTGCTTTGGTGGCCACGTCACCTACCTGGCCGCCACCCTGCCGGAGGTCAAGGCTACTGCCTCGTTCTACGGCGCCGGCATTGCCACCATGACTCCCGGCGGCGGCGAGCCCACCCTCAGCCGCACCCCGGAAATCACGGGCACCCTCTACGGCTTCTTTGGCGACCAAGACCCCCTGATCCCAACCCAGGAGGTTGACCAGATTGAGTCGACCCTGAGCGAGCACGGCGTGCCCCACAACATCATTCGCTACCCCGAGGCTGGCCACGGCTTTTTCTGCGATCAGCGCGCCAGCTACAATCCCGAGGCCGCCCGCGACGCCTGGGGCCGGGTACTGGAACTGTTTAAGGCCAAGCTGCCCACTGCGAACCCATAGCGATCGCTTATGCCTACCTTCAGTCTTTTGAACCGCTGCCAAGGCCGCACTCCGAGATAATGTAAAAGCTGATACTTTTTGTCGGGTGCGGCGCTTCCCGTAGGGATACTCGTTCCGAGTCGGTCTCCGAACGTTTGCAAATCGCCAGCCCCCTCGCTCCCAGCTCCCTATTCCATCGCCTTTCCTATGGCCTACTACCTCTCCCCCCGGTTTCTCGAAACGCTGGCGGTGCACATCACCAAAAACTACCTGAAGCTGCCCCAGGTCAAAATTCCGCTAATTTTGGGGGTGCATGGTCGCAAGGGCGAGGGCAAAACCTTTCAGTGCGAGCTGGTCTACGAGCGCATGGGCATTGAGGTAGTGCACATCTCCGGTGGCGAGCTGGAAAGCCCCGATGCGGGCGACCCGGCCCGGCTGATTCGCCTGCGCTACCGCGAGGCCGCCGAGCTGGTGCGGGTGCGGGGCAAAATGGCGGTGCTGATGATCAACGACATTGACGCCGGGGCGGGCCGTTTTGACGCGCTGACCCAGTACACCGTCAACACCCAGCTGGTCAACAACACCCTGATGAACATTGCCGACAACCCCACCAATGTTCAGCTACCCGGCAGCTACGACGAAAACGAAATTCAGCGGGTGCCGATTATTCTCACCGGCAACGACCTCTCGACCCTCTACGCGCCGCTGATCCGCGATGGGCGCATGGCGAAGTTTTACTGGGAGCCGGACAGGAGCGATCGCATCGGCATTGTGGGCGGCATTTTTGAGCCCGACGGGCTGTCATCCCAGGACATCACCCTGCTGGTCGATACCTTTCCCCACCAGGCGATCGACTTCTTTGGGGCCGTGCGCGCCCAGATCTACAACGAGCAAATCCGCGACTTTATCTACTCTGTAGGGCTAGAGAATGTCTCCCGCAGCGTGGTCAACACCACCACGCCGCCCAGCTTCCGCAAGCCCGACTTTAGCATCTCGCACCTGATTGAGGTAGGCGATCGCCTGGTGCGCGAGCAGCGCCGCGTCAGCGACATGCGCCTCGCCAACGAGTACAACCGCGTACTCAGCCAGGGCGGCCATGCTTTTAATTCAGATTCCGGCGGTTCAGATGTTGGTCCTTTCTATCGGGCTTACCAGCCTGCTGCCGATCCGGGGCAAAATTCAAAGCTCAAAACTCAAAATTCCGCCTCATCTGCCGCTGACTCACCCATGTCAGACAACAACGGCAGCCACCTCGACGACGACCAAAACCCAAAACCCAAAACCCAAAATCCCCCCTTCACCTCCTCCACCCTCCACC
>PYGV01000106.1 GCA_003022385.1 filamentous cyanobacterium CCP3
GTTCTATCGCGCAACCAAACCCACGAGCTAACGTTCTTCCCCGCCGCAGGCTACTCCTTCTACACCGCATCGGGCATCGCCGCCGACTTCCGCTTCGACCTCGACGTGAATGGGCAAATCATCCTCGACCCACGCTACGCAGGCTTTGCCACCGCCAGCGGTCAAACCCTCACCCTTACCGGCTATCACATCACTATCGATGGCAGTGCCCTCTCCCACGATCTGCTTTTTCAAAACATATTGGGCAACAGCGACGTTCTATCGCGCAACCAAACCCACGAGCTAACGTTCTTACCCGCCGCAGGCTACTCCTTCTACACCGCATCGGGCATTGCCGCCAACTTCCGCTTCGACCTCAACGTCAGCGGGCAAATCATCCTCGACCCGCGCTACGCAGGTTTTGCCACCGCCAGCGGTCAAACCCTTACCCTCACCGGCTACCGTATCACCATTGATGGCCACACCCTCTCCCACGACCTCGCCCCCATCTCCCTCTTGGGCAATCAAGCCGTTCTACCGCGAGACCAAGTCCATGAGTTAACGTTCTTGCCTGCCGCAGGCTACTCCTTCTACACCGCATCGGGCATTGCCGCCGACTTCCGTTTCGACCTCAACGTCAGCGGGCAGGTCATCCTCGACCCACGCTATACAGGCTTTGCCACCGCCACCAATCAAACCCTCACCCTCAGCGGCTATCGCATCACTATCGATGGCCGCACCCTCTCCCACGACCTCGCCCCAGTCTCACTGTTGGGCAATCAGGCCGTCCTACCCCGCGACCAAACCCATGAGTTAACGTTCTTGCCCGCCGCAGGCTACTCCTTCTACACCGCATCCGGTATCGCCGCCAACTTCCGCTTCGACCTCGATGTCGCCGGGCAAATTATCCTCGACCCACGCTACGCAGGCTTCGCCACCGCCAGCGGCCAAACCCTCACCCTCAGCGGTTACCGCATCACCATCGATGGCCACATCCTCTCTCACGACCTCGCCCCCATCTCCCTGTTGGGCAATCAAGCCGTCCTACCCCGCGACCAAACCCATGAGTTAACGTTCTTGCCTGCCGCAGGCTATTCCTTCTACACCGCATCGGGAATCGCCGCCGACTTCCGCTTTGACTTAGATGTGAATGGGCAGGTCATCATTGACCCACGCTATACAGGCTTTGCCACCGCCAGCAGTCAAACCCTCACCCTCAGCGGTTACCGCATCACCATCGATGGCCGCGCCCTCTCCACCGATCTCGCCCCAATCTCACTGCTGGGCAATCAGACCGTCCTACCCCGTGGCCAGACCCACGAATTAACCTACCTCCCGGCAGCAGGCTACACCTTCCAATCCGCCCAAGACATTCCCGCAGACTTCCGCTTCGATATTTCTACCGATGGCCGTGTAGTCGTAGCCTCTCGTTTTGCCGATTTTACACAAGCCAACGGTAGCAGCCTAATCTTTAGAACCAATATGAGCCCAAACCCTGACCAAAGCAGAACGTTCCAGGTTGTCGGCAAGGTAACAAGCGACACTCTTGCGGTCGTTGACCGCCTGCAAGTAGCCATCGTCGATAAAAATATTGGCAGCGATGTTACGGTCTCTGAGACGCTTACCGATTCCGAGGGTAACTACAGCGCTGCTTTCACCTATGCTGGCCAAAAGCAAAAACCAGACTTGCAGATTCGTGTTTCTCGCGACGGGGTTTTGCTGGGTGCTTCCGAAGTGCGCTACAACGCAGCCAACAATGAAACGCTGAATATCACAGTAGAGAGCCCGATAGACCTAGCGCCCACCAGTGAATACGAGACGCTTCTCAGTGCCATCTCACAGCATTTCACTGGCAACCTGCAAGATCTTCAGGAAACCGGCGATCGCCAAGACATCACCTATTTAGCCAATAAAACGGGCTTAGATGCCCAGTCCATCACCCTAGCCTCCCTCGCCGATCAGTTCAGCAGCAACACTATCGATGCCAGCGGTAGCGCTGCCATCCAGCCAGCTGCCTTCTACTCGCTCTTCCGCGAAGGGCTACCTGCTGATGAAGTCGCCCTCTACCAAACCGATGCTCAAAAGGTAAAAGACATTTGGAACAAAGGGATTGAGCAGCACATTATTCCTGCGGAGTTAGAGGGGCAAATCCCCCAGGCGATCGACCAGTTTCAACAACTTGGGGTCGAACGGCTTTTAAGAGGAGCACCCTCACCCCAGGGAATAGTAGCAGCAGCCAATCCGGCCAGAGAGTTGTTGGCACTGTCTCTGGGGCAAGATGACGCTCAAATTCAAAAATTTGCTGAGCTGAAGATTCAGCACGGCAGCAATCCACCTATTTTTTGGGAGCAAGTTCGGGCTGAGTTGGGTAATCCTACCGAAAGACGTCTACAGCTTGATAACCAACTAGCCTCTCTTACCCTCAACAATGTGCCATTGATTCAAAAGCTCCATGATCAGTCAGGTGTAACAGCACTCAACGGTGCGATCGTTCTAGTGAGCCAGGGCTTTTACCAGGCTGACAAATGGCAAGAAGTAATGGGCACCGATACACCTATTCCGGCTGAAATAGCAGGCGAAACTGATGCAGAAAAGCGCAGCAACTACTATAACTTGCTGGCCGATCAAATTCGACTAAATTACCCAACGGCAGTTATTGCTCAGATGATCGAAACTGAGCAAATTGCATTGACCAGCCCAGCAGCTCCGAAGCAGGATGTGGTGGCATTTTTACAGGCCCATCAAGAGACATTTGAGTTTGGCACAGAGCCGATCGCAAAGTATTTGTCTACCTACCGTCTAACTCAGACGCCTGAATTAGAAACCGTTATCAAGGAGATTGAACGCATTCAGCGGCTCTATCAAATTACTCCAACCGATGAGGCTCTGCACGCGCTGTCAAAAACCCAGGGGCTAGACTCGGCCTATGCAGTCGTTAACTATGGGCGAGAATCATTTGTCAAGTCTTTCAAAGATGACATGGGGGGAGAAGTCAACGCACAACTGGCCTATGCTAAGGCAGAGCAAGTCTACAATACAACCCTCAATCTAGCCATGAGCTACCAGGTAGCTCGCACGGCACCGACCCTCGGCTCAGATGCCCGTGGGCTCGTGCTCAACCCCGCTCCCAACATTCCTGTAGAGACAGCTGCCAATGCGGGCGATGTGATTGCGTACCCTACCCTTGAAGGCCTTTTTGGTGAACTGGATTATTGCGCCTGCGACCATTGTCGTTCGTTTCTAAGCCCTGCGGCATACCTCGTTGACTTACTCACATTTATCGATCCTAACAATTGGCAACAGACAATTAAGGAGTGGAAACTAAATCATGACGGGGCTCCCTATCCTTTTGATAACCAGGATAGCTGGCAAAGGCATCGAAACACCTGGGCCAGAAAACAATATGGAGTGGAGGGTTGGGATAATTTAACCTCAGAGCAACAACTAAAGCTTCTTAGTTCTGAAATTCCTCCCTTAGAGGTGCTGCTATCCCGGCGTCCCGATATTCAGCATCTGCCGTTGACCTGTGAAAATACCAATGGCGTAGTGCCACACATTGATCTAGTAAATGAGACATTGGAATACTTTGTTATTCACAATCTCAAACTTGACGATTATCAAGGGCATAGCACCGAAGGTGATGCAACACCAGAGGAATTATTGGCCAGCCCGCAATTTGTGAGTACAGCCGCCTATGACATTCTGGCGGGGAATGCTCAACCTGGCGGTAGCGCTTCACACCTGTTGTCACCAGCATTTCCGCTACCATTCCATCAACCTTTGGAGAATCTGCGCCGCTATTTTGATCGCTTTGAAGCGCCACTACCCAAAGTGATGGAAGCCCTGCGTCGCAACGAAGACCTCGATCGCGCCAGTGAAACCGAGTATGCCTGGCGTGATATCTTGCTTGAGGAGTTGCGTATTTCTCTCCCAGAATATGACCTGCTGGCAGACAACAGCAAGCCTTTAACTGAACTTTTTGGTTTCTTGCCTGAAATTTCTGAAGATGAGGTCTTGAGGAAGCTTTCAAATGCGAAAGCATTTACGCGTCGATTGGGCATTACCTATGAAGACATCGTTGCCATCATTCAAACGCAATTTATCAACCCTAGCGCTGCCTTACTTCCCAAGCTAGAGCGTTTGCGTGTTGGGTTTGCCGATCTCAAAGCCTTAAAAGATAGTGGAGCCACAGGCCAAGCTTGGCTTGACCTACTGCCCGAGCCCTTGCCTGACGCATCTAAATATGGCGGCAATATTGAGGCATGGGTGAAGGATGAATCAAACTTTGAAAAGGTTATAAAGCTAATCACGCTGGCTGACCCAACCAATGGGGCAGATCTATGCAGCTTTGACCCGCTAGAGTTTCGATACGCGAACCCAGATACCCCAACCGCACTGCTCAGTAAGCTGGAGTTTATCAAACTCATCCGCTTCATTCGGCTATGGAAAAAGCTTGGCTGGAGCATAGAGCAGACTGACAAAGCCATTACAGCCCTCTATCCTGCTGACCAAACGCCAAATGATTCAGATGAGGCGGTGAACCTTCAAAGGCTGGATGCAGGTTTCAAAAGCCTACTGCTCCGCCTAGGCGTTCTTAAGCAGGTTATAGAGGCTTTGTCACTTAACCCAGACCGAGATCTACTGCGCCTGCTGAGCTGCTTTGCTCCTATTGATACCCACGGCGCTGCTTCGCTCTACCGCCAGATGTTCCTCAGCTCTGCATTGCTCAAGCAGAATCAAATTTTTGCTGATGACGGTTACGGCAATTATTTGCAGAAGCTAGAGGTATCCTACAGCCATACCCAGCCTGCCTTAGAACAACCTATTCTCGATGCAGCGGCAAATCAGCTTATCTACAACGACGCTCGAAAGCAGCTTTCCTTCCAGGGCATTCTCACCGCCACAACTCGCGATGCGTTGAGAGCAGTGCCGGGTGTGGAGCAAGTCTTTCAAGAGGCGATCGCCCAACTCTACGTTTCTCAGCGCCTGTTTGCCAATGTAGAAATCCTAAAAGCTGAACTCCAACTCGCAGATGAGCAATTTTCTGAAATTGTTCAACGGCTGCTGCTGCCGACGGATACTTTAAGGGCTGCCTTCCAACTCACAGACGAAGAATTTTCTGCGATCGTGACGGCACTCCCAGATAACTCTACCCTTATTGATCGAGATGAAGAAAATATCCCTTTACTGACGCTGAAAAACATCAGCGCAGTCTTTCGTCGAGGATGGCTAGCGCACAAGCTGAAGCTGAGTATCCGTGAGTTTTTGCTTTTAATTCAGATCACTAAAATTGATCCTTTTTTACCTCCAGATGCACCAAACCCTCAAATTCTAAATTTAATCAGGTTTGTTGATCGCCTACGATCTGTCTCCTTTCCACTAGAGCAAGCCCTATACCTGATCTGGAATCAAGATATCAGCGGTAAGTCTGCGCCTCCAGAGAGCACAATCTTGCAATTTGCCAGAACCTTACGTACTGATTTCGCAACCATCGCAAGTGAATTTACCCGCGTTGATGACCCGGATGGAAAAATTGCTCGTGACCAGATGGCACTGGCCTATGGCAATGAGACAACTGATTTCTTCTTTGGTCTTTTGAACCAGACTCTTGTTACATCAGTTCAGTACGACCACCCTCAAGAAGAGTTAGAGCAGGCAATTCAGAATGCTGGCTCAGGGCGAATTAGCTACGACAGCTTACGGAAGGAGCTTTCCTTTACGGGGGTTTTATCCCAAGAAATCTCTGATGCACTGAAGACAGCCAATCCAGGAATGCAACAGGCTATTGATGATCTCTTTGAGCAAAACCAGAAAACCATCAGCCCCTTTTTCGAGCGTTATCCCGAGTTAGAGCAACTCTACAATGCCTACATTGGCTCTGATGCTTCCGTTAATGAAAATGAAAAACGTTCAAGGTTGCTAGAAAACTTTCTCCCTAAACTACAAGAGCAGCGGAAACGCCAGCAGGCTTTGCAGGCGATTAGTGCTGTGGCCAAGATTGATCTTGGTTTTGCAAGCACCTTATTAGATAGCAAGTTAGATCAGGAAGCCGAGCAAGAGAGAACTGCCCAATATGTGCTCCATGCAGCAGATTCAACCCAACCTGCTTTAAATGACCTGATTGCGATCGAGGCAGACGTAGCAACGGCTTCTAGTAGCTGGGATGGGTATCTAGAAGCCCCAGAAACTGGCTTCTATAACTTCCGTGTTGAGACCAGCAACGGGACTACAATAACCTTCACGCTGGATGGTAAAACTCACTCTAATGGGAGAAACAACAAGCCTATTGAACTAGTCGCTGGAACTTTGTATCCACTCTCGATGCAGGCATCAAATGTTCAAAGCACCCTTAGAGTGCGATGGCAAACAAGCAGTCGCGGATGGGAAGCCATTCCTCAAAGGTATCTATACAGCAGAACGCAGATTGATCATTTTCGGATCATCTATATTCGATTTCTAAAATGTATCTCACTCTCCGCAGGGCTAAAACTCTCAGCCAACGAATTAGCGTATTTGGCTACATATCCCGATAAGACTCAAAGCTGGCTCAATCAGCTCTTAACGGCAGGCAATCCAACTTCTGAGATATCCGAAACCCTTTTGCAAAGGTTAACAGACCTGCTTGACTTTTCCTATCTTAAATCTAAACTGCAAGCCAACGATGAACAACTTTTGGCTGTTATTAAAGACCCTGAAGAATCAAACCAAAGGACAGATCAAAACACAGACAGCCTACTTTACAGCATCACACAATGGGATTCCAGATCACTCAACACCCTACTCAGCCATTTTGGTAAAACCATTGCCAATCTCAATCACATTGAAACCTTTCGTCGTGTCTACGATGTCTTTGGTTGGTTAAAGCAGATGGGCATCTCTGGATCTGCACTGATTCAGGCTGTTACCAATGAGCCTAATGCCAGCACAGTAAATAGCTTACAGTCTGCGCTGCGGGCTCGCTACGATGAGCAGAGTTGGCTAAGCGTCCTAAAACCCATCAATGACGAGATGCGCGGTTTGCAGCGCGATGCCCTTGTTACTTACATTTTGCACCAACTGCAAGCCAACCCCGATACAGCCCACATCAATACACCTGAAAAGCTCTTTGAATACTTCCTGATGGATGTTCAGATGGAGCCCTGCATGCAAACTTCGCGCATCCGCCACGCGCTTTCGTCGGTGCAGCTCTTTATTGAGCGTAGTTTGATGAACCTTGAGCCACGAGTTTGCCCTTCAACCATCACATCGCAAGAGTGGGAGTGGAAGAAACGCTATCGGCTGTGGGAAGCTAACCGCAAAGTCTTTCTTTACCCAGAGAACTGGCTAGAACCCGAACTTCGCGATGACCAATCTCCCTTCTTTAAGGAGGCAATGAGCGAGTTGCTACAAAGCGACATAACCGAAGAACGTGCAGCAATAGTATTACTCAACTATCTCTCAAAACTGGATGAAGTAGCCAAACTAGAACCTTGCGGCATTCATGTAGTTGAAGGGGGGCTTGGAACAAACGATGATGTCGTCCATGTGGTGGCTCGTACTTTTGGAGCAAACCGCAAATATTACTATCGCCGCAAGGGGCCTGATTCTTGGACTCCGTGGGAATACATCAAACTCGACATTGAAGATAACCCAGTTGTTCCCTTTGTTTGGAAAGGCCGTACCTTTTTATTCTGGTTAAGAATCTTAAAGCAAGCATCTCAAAAACAACAGCAACAACAGCCTCTTCAAGCTGACAATAATAATCAACCTTTATCAGAAATCAGAAGGGGACAGGTTAATCTTGCTTCTTCTCCCACTATGGATGTTCAATTAATACTCTGTTGGAGCGAATATTACAATGGTAAATGGCAGCCAACTAAAACTTCTGACATAAATAATCCAGCTTTGTTAGTCTCTTGCAGTTTCCAAGCATTTGATCGATTAAAGTGCAATCTGGGAATATATGAAGAGTCAGATAAACTTAAGATTTGGGTGACCTACCCAAATCTAATGAGTGGAGTGCTGTTCTACATCCGTAATACTCATAGTTCTCCAATAATTTCGCTTGAAAAAGGAGATTTAGCGCAACATTTAGAGGATCAAAGAAGTGATTTCTCATCACCTGCACGTTGGCTTTCGGTGAGCGGCGATCCAGCGGACTTAATTCTTGGAGCAACTACTCGGGGAAATCAGAATTTTGAGTCATTTCCGATAATACAGAACAAGTTTTTCGATTACCACATTATTGAGCCGCAACATTTACTTCGTGAGTCATTGTATGCTCCATTCTTCTACGAGGACAATAACCATGTTTTCTATGTAACAACTGAAAGAAGAAAAGTCACCAGAAATTTTAAGACTATTATCACAGATGACAAAATATTTTATGTAGTGACAGACACCGGCAAACTACTTTGGTTTAAAGATGACGAGCAGGATGGCACCAATGCCCCTAATGGCAGTACTGGTTGGAATTCTCGCTCAGGGTCAAGGATCTCTCAAGGTTGGCAAGAATTTGAATTTCTTGTTTCGGGAGGCAACGGAATTATTTATGCTGTCAAATCCACCGGAGAAATGCTGTTCTACCAGGATATTTTCTACAACGATGAATTGAGGGAAGGAACTCATCAACCAATTGATATTCAGAGCTTTACAACCAACCCTCCTAGTCCAAATACCGGTTGGCACGTCAATTCGGGCAAACAGATTAGTCAAGGTTGGCAAAACCTGAAATTCTTACTTTCAGGAGGCGGCGGGATAATATATGGTATTTTAACAACCGGAGAAGTACTCTTCTTTGAAGATTTGCGGAGAGATGGTAGTAATACATCAGTAAACGTCTTGAGTAAAAGGGTTGGGCCTCTAGACAGGGCTACTGGTTGGCACCAAAACACAGGAAAGCAAATTGGCTATGGCGCAGCGCAAGAGTTTAAACATTGGTTTGGAGGAGGAAATGGAATTCTGTACGCTGTTAAATTGACAGGTGAATTGCTGTTCTACCAGGACATATGGAAAAATGGCGAGAATGCTGCAAACGGCAGCACTGGCTGGCACCAAAACTCAGGAAAGCAGATCGGCACTGGCTGGCAAGGATTTAAGTTTTTGACCTCCGGTGGTGACGGAATTATTTATGCTGTTAAACCAACCGGAGAATTGGGCTTCTATCAAGATCTGCGCAAAGATGGCACCAATTCAGTTGGTATTAATGCTTGGAAATATTCTTCGTTCAGGCAAATTAATTTGGGATGGACGTAGCTTATTTTGCTGAAAAAGCTTAGCTGTCAAAAAGCGATTGATCCACATCCTTAAAGAAGGGTAAAAAGCCAGGCGGATCATTAACCTGCTTAGTAAATAGTCTATGTTGATTCAACAAAGGTAGACATATCATGCCCAGTTCTATAGATAGATTCCACGGAATACGCACTGTTTATGATGCAAAAAAGTATTTTGAGCCAAGTAGAATCTATTTTGGGTCAAAGGAGAATGGAGCAACCTCTCCCCCTTCTCAAGATCAAGCTAAGTTTACCCCTGCCATTCAAGGCGAAAACTTCAACTTTTCTTTCTATAACTTCTTCCACCCCTATGTAGGAGAGTTAATTGAGGAACTAAATAGCAAATATCTTGCCGGATTGCTTAATCCTGACTTTCACCAAAAATTAGAAAAATTCTTCTTTGATGAATTATACCTAACATCAAATAGAGACTGGGTTACTATTACATCCTTCCCCAAAGAAATTGATCTTGGTGAACATGGGCCTTACTCAAACTACAACTGGGAGTTGCTGTTTCACGTCCCGCTCACCATTGCAGTCCATTTGAGTAAAAATCAGCGCTTTGCCGAAGCACAACGCTGGTTTCACTATATATTTGACCCCACTAGTAACGATACCTCGGTTTCTACCCCTCAGCGTTTCTGGAAATTCTTGCGATTCCGAGAAATGGCGGGCAATCAGCAAATTGACGATCAGTTGACAACTCTCAGTAATCCCGATGCTGATCCAGTGCAAGTGAACAATACTATTAACGGCTACGAAGCGATCAAAGCCAAACCCTTCCAGCCCCATGCTGTAGCCCGCACTCGGCATATTTCGTACCAGTACTCGGTAGTGATGAAGTATCTAGATAATTTAATCGCTTGGGGAGATAGCCTCTTCCGTCAAGATACATTGGAGTCGATCAATGAGGCAACGCAGCTCTACGTACTGGCAGCCAATCTACTTGGCCCTCGACCCCAGCGCGTTCCTCCCCGAGGTGGTGCTTCTCCTCAAACATTTGCAAGATTAAAAAAAGATGGCCGTCTTGATTCCACAGGAAACGCGTTGGTAGACTTGGAGGGCAAGTTTCCGTTTAACTTGGGTTTGCCACGAACTCAGGAAACCCCTTCAGAAACAACAGCGTCCCTCTTCGGCATCGGGCGCACGCTTTACTTCTGCATTCCTCACAACGACAAACTTTTGAGCTACTGGGATACGGTTTCAGACCGTCTCTTTAAGATCCGTCACTGCATGAATATTTCGGGCATTGTGCGTCAACTTGCTCTCTTTGATCCGCCCCTTGACCCCGGCATGTTGGTTAAAGCGGCAGCAGCAGGCCTTGACGTTAGTGCAATGGTCAGCGGGTTGAACCAACCGACTAGCCAGGTGCGTGCTCCTCTTCTAATACAAAAGGCGATCGAACTCTGCGCCGAAGTACGAGGACTCGGTTCAGCCCTACTGTCAGCTATTGAAAAAGGGGATGGTGAACGCCTCTCTCTGCTGCGGCAGAGCCATGAGATCAATATTCAACAAATGCAGCAAGACGTGCGCTTTCTGCAATGGAAGCAGGCTCAGGAGTCTACAGAATCCTTACTCCGTAGTCGCGCTAGTGCTCTAGAGCGCTATACCTATTATTTGCGTTTACTGGGACTGACTCCTGATCAGAACCTTGTCCCAGATTCGCTCCCATTGGAGCGTCGAGAACTATCAGAGGCAAACTTTGACGAGGTTTATACTGTCCTAGTAGGACAGTATGAAAAGGCAGTTCCACGCCAAACCTATTTGCCATTACGGCTGGCAGGTGAAAGCTCACCCTCAAGTCAGTCGGGGGCATCGGGGCCAGGAAAACTTTCTTTAAACACTAGAGAGAATGCCGAGCTAAATGTGCACCTACCTACTGCAAAAGAAAATCGAGCTACAGCCTTTGTTGCAAGACAGATTGCTCCAGCTTTTTCATTGATCCCAGATTTTCCGATAAATCTTCACTTTTGGGGGCTTGGTGGAACCATCATTATAGGTGGAAGCTCATTGACCAAGAATGTACAAACAGGGGCAGATGTTCTTGATCTGATGACCAGCAGAGAGAATGATGATGCAAACACTGCTTCTAAAACCGCTTCATACGAGCGTCGTTCTGATGACTGGATGTTGCAGAGTAACTTAGCTGCCCGTGAGCTAATGCAAATGGGGCGGCAAATTATTGGCTCATTGATTGCTGAGCAGGTCACGTACCGAGAGTACTTGAATACCAAAAAACAGATTGAGAACTCACAGGAAGTTGATCGGTTTCTGCGAGAAAAATTTACTAGTGAAGAACTCTACGGCTGGATGCAGGGTGAAATTTCCCGTCTCTACTACGAGTACTATCGATTTGCCTTCGACACTGCTCGAAAAGCCGAACAAACCATGAAGCAGGAACTGATGCGCCCGGAGGTCGATACCACCGATTACATCAAGTTCAACTACTGGGATGCTGGGCGTAAAGGATTGCTATCTGGTGAAGCACTCTATCTGGATCTCAAGCGGATGGAGCTGGCTTATCACGAAAACAACAAGCGTGAGTACGAGTTGACAAAACATGTCAGCTTGCTTCAAGTCAATCCGATCGCTCTACTACAACTCCGCACAACTGGCAGTTGTACCGTATCTTTACCCGAAGACGTGTTCGATATGGACTGTCCAGGCCATTACCTACGCCGCATTAAAAATATTGCCGTCAGCATTCCTTGTGTCACTGGCCCATACACTAGCATCAACTGTACCTTAACGTTACTCAAGAGTTCTATTCGTATAAAGCCTGAGTTAAGCGATGACAGATATGAGCGTATTGGAACAGAAGATATTCGCTTTAGAGATTACTACGGCAGTCTTCAATCAATTGTGACTAGCAACGGGCAGAACGACAGCGGTTTATTTGAAACAAATTTGCGCGACGAGCGATACTTACCTTTTGAAGGCTCAGGCGTTATTAGTGAGTGGCGGTTAAGTTTGCCTGCAAACCCTAGCAAAGATGAACCCTGCCAGTTTGACTACAACACAATCTCTGATGTCATTTTGCACTTTCGCTACACTGCTCGTGAGGCAGGTGGTGCTTTGAGGAATGGGGCGATCGCTAATCTCACCAAACAGATCGAAGCATCTCAAGCCGCTGGCTCAGTGCGTCTGTTCTCTCTACGCCATGAATTTCCCGCAGCCTGGACAAAATTCAAAAGCAGCTCAGAATTTAGTTTAGAAATTCGAGAAGAGCACTTCCCTTATTGGAGCAAAGGCAGGTTAGGCTCTATCAAAAAAAGAACGTTTTATGTTCAAAGCTCTACAGGAGTTTCTCCACAACCTGCTGCTAGCAGCGAAGTTAAGCTGGCTACTCATTATCAAAATGGTGACGCAGATACTAGCGAAACATTTAATGCACAAACACCTATCTCACTGCCAGAGCCACCCAACAAATTCACACTTGAACTTAAACACAGTTTCAATAGTAATTCTATAGATGATCTCTGGCTAGCCTTAACCTGGGGTAAAGACGGTGCATCTTAGAGAATACTGGGTATAACTGTTTGCAAGGTACAGGGACAAAACTCGAATGAGCGCAGAGGGCTAGAGCTGACGGGGATTTGACAAATTGGAGGGAGAGGCGGTGAGCTAGGAATTACCACACCCCTACCATCACCACCTCATGAACGAGATTACCCGAATTCAAGCGGCTCTACGCCCCCACTTGCCTTGGCACGGTGCCCGACTGCGGTTTCTGGCCCTCTTCCTAGTGGCGTTGTTTCGCATCGAGAAAGTGAACTTAGACAAACTCGCCAGTGTCTTTGCCAATCAGGCGCAGAGTGCGTCGAGCTATAAGCGCCTGACCCGCTTCTTTCGCAGCTTTGCCGTTGACTTCGACGACATCGCGCGAGCGGTAGCGAGTTGGAGTCAGATACCTGAGCCCTGGACGTTGAGTCTAGACCGCACTAACTGGTGTTTCGGCACCGTCAACATCAACATTTTGATGCTCGGGATTGTCTATGAGGGGGTAGCCTTTCCGGTGATGTGGACGATGCTCGACAAGCGTGGCAACAGTAACAGTGACGAGCGCATCGACCTGCTGGAGCGCTTTGGGCGAGTCTTTCCCGACGCCCAGATTCATTGTTTGACAGGGGACCGAGAGTTTGTGGGTAAGGAGTGGAGTAGCTTCTTGCTGCTGCCAAAGGCCATACCCTTTCGGCTTCGGCTCAGGCATAGCGACCGCATCAGTTCTCGCTCTGGAAAGAGCCGCCAACAAGGTGAGCGGGTCTTTGCCAACCTGACGGTGGGTGAGCAGCGGGTGCTCTCGGGCAAGCGCTGGGTCTGGGGTCGTCGGGTCTACGTCGTCGCGACTCGACTTGAGGATGGTGAGCTTCTGATTCTCGCCACTAACCATAATCCCGAGACAGCACTCGCCGACTACCGCTTGCGGTGGGGCATTGAGACGCTCTTCGCGGCGCTGAAAAGTCGAGGTTTCAATCTTGAATCAACCCATTTCTGCCACGCCGAGCGCCTCAGTAAACTCATCGCACTACTGGCGGTGGCCTTCTGTTGGGCCATGCTCTCTGGGCTCTGGCAACACCAGCAGCAGCCAATTCCGCTAAAGCCACATGGGCGCAGAGCCAAGAGTCTATTCCGGCTTGGCTGTGACGTTTTGCGGCGTATCTGCTGCGATCTCGCTTTGCGCCGCACTGAGTTCAATCAGGCGCTCCAACTTTTGTCCTTGTACTGAGAACTGTTTGTTGCCCTTGTAGTTGACAAACAACCCGAGTTCGTCATGTTGCATTGTTTTAAAGTTCTGCCCAACCAGCAACATGACTTATTAGGTCATTCCCTTAAGTGAGATAGCGCTTCACCAATATCGTCCGCCAGGGTGCTATTGCCTAGTCCTAGGGCTCCTGTCTGGGCAGCGGTGAGTTGGGCATCAGCATTTTCGCGATCGCCGATGCGGCTGTAGAGGGTGCCTAAGCCATATTGGGCCATCACCTGTTCTTCTAGATTGTCGGTGGCGAGGGCGAGGGCGATCGCCCGTTGGTAGTTTTCCTCTGCTAGCAGGCGCAGGCCGCTTCTGAGGTAGAGATCGCCCAGCAGACGGCGCACCTGGGCCAGGTCGTAACCGTAGGAAACCAGAGTTTCTAAATCTTCGATGGCGGCGGCGGTGAGTTGGTTGCGGGGGTAGATATCCTCCACCAGCATCAGGGTTTTGGGTAAGTCAGGCAACTCCAGCGCTTGAATAGCGGCGATTTCTGCGGCGGCTTCGGTGGCCTCATTCCCGGCTAGCAGGTTGAATGCCTGCTCGACGGGATCATCGGTAGAGCGGGTGCCAGTGTCGGCCTGTACCACCAGGGTATAGCGAGTGCCGGGGGCTAGTTCGGGCCGGTCGCTAGGATAGGGCAGGGTAGATTCTGGGGTAGTCACTTCCCAGACGGTGCCGCGCCGGGTGCTGAGGGTGACGGTGTAGCTATTGGCCCCCTCCACTGGATTCCATCGCAAGGTAGGGCTGGGAGAAAGCACCAGGTCTTGCCGGGGAGTGATGATGTAAGGAATAGTGGGATCGCTGCCGCCGCGCAGATCGCCAATGCCAAACTCGGGCTTGAGGGCCGAGGGAGTGCCGGGGCAGCCATTGTTGACGGCAGAGACGGTGCCCGCTGGGACCCGCCATTGGGTGGTACCGTTTGGGCAAATCACAATGATTCGACTGCCTCGGCTGGGCTGGAGCAGGTCTTCTCCGTAGAGCGCCGTACCGGGGAATGCTCGCTGAAAGCTTTCCCCGTCCCCGTTAGCCCGCTGAAGCTGCACTGAGCCCCGTACAGACATAATCCGGGCCAGCCCGGCGTGGGCGGCAGGGGGCAGAGCGGCCAGACTGAGGGTGGCGATACTGACGGCGAGAAGAGGGCTATATAGTAAACGTTCTCTAGGATGATCCTCTCTGCCCCCCTTTTTTAGGGGGGTTAGGGAT
>PYGV01000107.1 GCA_003022385.1 filamentous cyanobacterium CCP3
AAACTCAACCGCTGCCCCTTTCCCCAGCACTGGCAACCCCAATCCTCTAAGGTGGCGGATGACATCTTAGTAACTTGTACCCTTCCTTAGAGAGCAAGACACACAAGCCAAAGCAAGGTTCTCAGCAGTCGTTTCGCCACCAGCAACAGCGGGAATAACGTGATCAATATGAAATGTAGCGACCTGCCCCAGTTGAGAGATTCCGCAATATTCGCAGCGGTTATCGGCTCGCTTGACAACCAGTTCACGCAAAGAAGCTGGAATCTTGGTCATTTACGCTTGCTTAGTCACATGATTGGACCGGAGCCGCAGCAACGATAAAAACTCCGCCAACTCTACCAGCCCTTCTGCTTCCTGACGTTCTGCTTGAGAAAGCTCCTGCCCTTCATCTTGACGATCAAGTAAAAGCTGTAATCGTTCTTGTACTGCCTGAGGTAGCCGAAACTAGGTGAGTTCAACGGGGATCTCGACGACTTCCGCCATACAGCAATTCACTAGTGACAACTCTGCAATGGCTTTATTCTAGTCAGTAGGGTGGACCGTGGCCCACCACCCCATCACATATGAAATTCTGAAATTTGGTCCCTTGGTTTCTGGCTGTCAGCTCTTTGCAGCTTAAGCAATGTCACTCTGACTACGGTCTAGGAAAAATCGGGGTACGATGGCTGTATGCCAGTCAGGAGAGACTGCGTAGCCTGGGGTAGTACAGTACATTACTGTTACCCTTGGCCTTGGAGCGATAACATTACGCAAAGGTTTTCTGGTCCCATGCCCCATGCCCACCGCGCTTTTCAAATGGAATTTTTGGACGACAACAACGGCTACAAGTCGTTTGAAATGCCGGGAGCCAAACCCCACTACAACCCCGATCGCCCCGGACAGGTCGAACACATTGCCCTGGAGCTGAACCTCGATCTGGAGCAGCAAATTTGCGAGGGCACCTGTAAAATTCGCATTAACCCGGTGCGCGACGGCCTCGATAGCCTGGTGCTCGACGCCGTCAATCAGCAGATTGAGTCGGTCAAGGTGGGCAACGCTAGACAAGACTTCGACTACGACGGCGAGCGCCTGCACGTACGGCTAAAAAAGCCCACGGTGGCGGAGCAGAGCTTTACGGTGGCGATCGCCTACCGCCTGGTGCAGCCCGAGCGCGGCCTCTACTTCATTGGCCCTAACCAGTACTACCCCGACAAACCCGTGCAGGTGTGGACCCAGGGCGAAGACGAAGACTCGCGCTTCTGGTTTCCCTGCTTCGACTATCCCGGCCAGCTCTCTACCTCAGAGATTAAGGTGCGGGTGCCCTCTCGGTACCAGGTGGTTTCCAACGGCGAGCTGATAGAAACCCAAGAAGACGGCGATCGCAAGATTTTTCACTGGTATCAAAAGCAGGTGCACCCCACCTATTTAATGGCCCTGGCCGTAGGTGAGTTCGACGTCATTCAAGACCAGTGGCAAGACATCCCCGTCACCTACTACGTCGAAAAAGGCCGTAAAGACCAGGGCCAGATCACCATGGGCAAAACGCCGCGCATGGTGGAATTTTTGAGCGACAAGTACGGCTATAAATACGCTTTTCCCAAGTACGCCCAGGTCTGCGCCGCCGACTTCATCTTTGGCGGCATGGAAAATACCTCGGTGACGATCTTGACTGATCGCTGCCTGCTGGACGAACGCGCTGCGATTGACAACCGCAACTCTGAAGCTTTGGTGGTGCATGAGTTGGCTCACCAGTGGTTTGGCGACCTGCTCGTGATCAACCACTGGAGCCACGCCTGGGTGAAAGAGGGCATGGCCACCTATTCCGAAGTGATGTGGACCGAGCAAGAGTATGGTGCCGACGAGGCCGCCTACTACCGCCTGGGCGAGGCCCGCAGCTACCTAGACGAAGACAAGAGCCGCTACCGCCGCCCCATGGTGACTCACGTGTATCGGGAGGCGATCGAGCTGTACGATCGCCACATCTACGAGAAAGGGGCCTGCGTTTACCATATGGTGCGCACCGAGCTGGGCGATGCCCTGTTTTGGAAAGCGATTCACACCTTCGTGCAGAGCAATGCCCACCAGACCGTCGAAACCATTGACCTGCTGCGGGCGATTGACAAAGCTACGGGCCGCAACCTGCGCCCCCTGTTTGACCAGTACGTGCTGCGTGGTGGCCACCCCGACTACAAAGTCGCCTACAGCTGGGATGGCGACAGCAACCTGGCCAAGCTCACCGTCACCCAAACTCAGGCCAAAGACGGCGACAGCAGCAGCACCAGCGGCCTGTTTGACCTGCGCATTCCCATCGGTTTTGGCTTTGTGGGCAAGGGCAAAGCGGCCAAGGTCGAGATCAAACCCTTCGTCGTGCGCATCCACGAGCGCGAGCAGGCGATGTTCTTTCCGCTCGACAAAAAGCCCGACTTTGTCAGCTTTGATGTGGGCAACCACTATCTCAAAACGGTGGAGCTGGAGTACCCAATAGCGGAACTCAAGGCCCAACTCAAGCACGACCCCGACCCGCTGTCGCGGATTGAAGCGGCGATCGCCCTGGCCAAAAAAGGTAGCCTGGAGGCTGTCACCGCCCTGAGCGAGGCCCTCAGCGACGAACCCTTCTGGGGCGTGCGGGCCGAGGTGGCCGAGCAGCTGGCTTCTGTGAAGCTTGATCAAGCTGTCGAGGGATTGTTAAAAGGCTTACAAGACCCCGAAGCCCGCGTTCGCCGCGCCGTAGTGGAATCCCTCGGCGACATTAAAACTGCCGAGAGCTACAAGGCGCTAAAAAGCATCGCTGAGCAGGGCGACCCCAGCTACTACGTCGAAGCCGCTTCCATTCGATCGCTGGGCAAAGTGGGCGCGGCGGACCTGGAGGGCAAAGCCAAGGACAAGAAAACCCTGAAGCTGTTGGAGAACATTCTCAAGGAGCGCCAGGGCTGGAATGAAGTGGTGCGATCGGGGGCGATCGCGGCCCTCAGCCAGTTCAAATCGTCCGAAGCAGCGCTCGATCTGGTGCTACAGTACACCGAACCCGGCACCCCCCAGGCCCTGCGGCTGGCGGCCATTCGCGCCCTTGGAGCAATCTCCAAGGCCCAGAGCAAGCCCAATGTGGAGCGCATACTGGACCGACTGGATGCGATCGCCCACGAGAGCTTCTTCCTCACCCAGGTGTCGGCGGTGTCGGCCCTCAGCGGCATCGAGACCGGGCGGGCCATCAGCGTGCTGCAAAGCCTCGCTGAGCAAACCCCCGACGGACGGGTGCGCCGCCGCGCCGAGGAGGCTGTGCAGGATGTGCAAAAGGCGATCGGCAAAGACAAAGCGGTCGAAAAACTGCGCCAGGAAGTTGACGATCTGAAGAAATCAAATCAGGAGTTAAAGAGCCGCCTCGAAACTCTGGAGGCTAAGGCGAAGTAATACACCAACGATAAGAGGAAACGTATGGCTATGCTTAGAGCACTAGCAGCCTAGACAATACAGGCTAAACTCTGTTTAGGCGAAGGCTAGATTTAACCGGGACACGAGATATATGGCGGAGCAGCAGTTTGACGTTTTCCTGGCCCACAGCAGTAAAGATAAACCGCTAATCCGCCGTATCTATCGAAAGCTTACAGAACTAGGGATTCGTCCTTGGCTGGACGAAGAGGAAATCGCACCTGGCACCAATTTTCAAGATGAAATTCAGCAAGCAATTGGTCGCATTAAAACGGCAGCTATTTTTTTGGGACAAGGTGGCTTAGGACGCTGGCAAGCTTTAGAGCTAAAGGCGTTTATCAACCAATGCATAAGAAGAGACATCCCTATCATCCCTGTACTGTTGCCGGGAGTCGAAGATGTTCCACCGGAACTAATTTTTCTCCAAGAGTTTCACGCCGTTCTTTTTCAGGATGGAATTGAAGATGAAAATGCTCTATTTTCTCTAGAGTGGGGCATCACTGGTCAAAAACCTACCAGAAAGCCTAAAAACTTACCGCCAGTAATCATTGAGCCCCATCCCGTAAAAGTTCTTATACGATGCGATCCCCAAAAGATTCTTTTCATCAAAAATGTAAAGAATCCAGTAGGAGAATGGGCTTATCAACAGGATAGGCTCAAACCCAATCAGGAACCCATCTTTGAATTGATGTGGCGGCTAGGTGCTCACGGAGTCAACTTGCCTGGAGGTGGTGACTTGATGATCTTGCACCAGCGGGCAAAAGTAACTCATTTAGTTGAATTTTTAGACGAACAAATTCGCGAAACAGATTCTGGTTACTTTCGGCGGGTTAAAGTTATTTGGATGCCAACTCAGCAAGATTGGTATAAGCTTCCTCATCAAAAAGAAATCTTAGGCTTTAGTCCAAGATACTCTGACGGCAATACTCATGATCTACAAAGTCCCAATTTTCTAACCTTCAAAAGCGCTTGGGAACGATTGTCAGATTTTCAGCTTCATGTCATAGAGCGTTTACAAGACTTGAATTAAGAAAAGCACTTAATTTCATGAATTTGCTGAATACAGAAAAGGATCACCTTTATCTGCCAAAGTAGATGACGGGTTCCTTTACAGATTGAAGCTTTGGAACGAAAGTACCCAGGCAGAACTGTCATAGATTAGGCTATAAGTTAATCTTGCATAGTTTGTGATGACTAAAGCCAGCATTTTAGAGCCAGGGAAGTCCTATACTTTCCGCAACTATTTTGAAATGGCCTACGAGCCAGACGACATCTTAGCGGAGTTTGATGTCACGCTGGAGCGGCGATCGCTCACTCTTCCCAAAGCCAGTGGTGACTTTGACCAAATTACTGCGCTCAAAAGTAGCCTCCAGAGCCGCCTGCCCTACGTTAGCCTTACCAGTGAGGCCGCCCGGCGAGAGATTTTGATTGCCCCCATCGTGCTGACGCTGATCGACTATACACAGGCTCAGCTCAGAATTGAGTACGCCATCAATGTGTCTGAGCAGCTCAAGGGGGCACTCGACTACTACCTGCACACCCAGCATAGCCTGCTGATTATTGAGGCTAAAAACGCCGATCTAGCGCGGGGGTTTACGCAACTTGCCGTCGAGCTGATTGCCCTCGACCAGTGGACAACCTCAGCCGAACCATTCCTCTATGGTGCTGTTTCTACCGGAGATGTGTGGCAATTTGGGCGGTTACATCGCCAGCAGCGACGAATCGAGCAAGACCTGAATCTATATCGAGTCCCTGCCGATTTAGACGAGTTGTTTCAAATTTTGGTGGGGATACTGACCAGCGAGTAGCGAAAAATGCTGGGTTTTGCAGAAATAAGCTGAGGCCAGAGTTGTGCAAACGATCGAGGCTGTGCTCGTTTAGCAAAAAATCTTGGCTAGTTGAGGTCGCCCATTGATGGCGCTGTCGGTCTACAGCGTGACCGGCGACTCGACATAGACTGTTGGATCTTGCAGGGTGAACTCAATGCCGTAGGCCTGCAGTTCGCTAGCGATGTTGTCGTTGGCCAGCTCTAGTAGACGCTTGCGCAGCTCGATCGAGCTTTCGCTAGAGCCCAAAATAAAGAACGTCACGCGGGCGTGCCGGGCGGCAAAACCCCCGTTTTTAGAGGGTTCGGCTGCGGTCGGAAAGCTGATATTGGTGCTGCCGGGGTCAATGCCAAACAGCGATTCGGTGCTGCGGGTGACCACCTGTTTTACCAGGGCCGCATCCTCTTCGCCCAGGGGCCGCACAAAGTCCATGTAGAGCATCACCATCACCTTTTTGGCCCGGCTGACGTTCTCAATCTCTTCGTTGACCAGCTTTGAGTTGGGCACAATGATCAGCGTGCTTTTGGCGGCGGTGCGCAGCTTGGTCGATCGCAGCCCAATCGACTCGACCCGGCACAGCTGGCGATCGCCCTGGCGAATGTACTCGCCCGGCACAAAGGGGCGATCGAGGTACAGCACCAGGGTACTGAGCAGCTGCTCCAAAATTTTCTGGGCGGCCAGACCCAGGGCAATGCCGCTAATGCCCAGGCTGGCGATCAAGCCGACCAGATTAAACTGCTGGCTCTGGGCAAAGGCCAGCACGGCAATGAAGCCGATGATGACGTTGGCCACGGTTTCGAAGACCAGCAGCAGCTCATCGACCTCGCGGCCCAGGCGGCGCAGCATAGCGATGCCGTAGCTTCTGACAAACTGGCGAAACAGGCGCGAAGCCAGCCAGGCCACGCTGGCAATTGTCGCTAAATCAACCAGAGGGCGAAAAAAGCCGTACAGCCCTGCCGAAGCCGCCTGGAGCCACACCATCGACAGCGACACCAGCAGCAGAGTGCCCGCCAGCTTAACCGTCCCTTTGATGGGCAAGATCAGATTGTTGAAGACGGTGGTCCCCTGCTGGGGCGAGACTCGCTGAATGATGAGTCCCAACAGCCCTGGGGTATAGCGACCGACGAGTAGGGCCAGCAGCAGGGCGACTAAAAACACCGCCAGCGGCGGCAGCGCCAAAAGTTGAATATCGACGGTCGTGAGCAGGTCGCGCAGGGTTACAAACAAGGGTCAAAGGCGAGTTGTCAACAGAGCAAATTGTGGTGGCACAGCGGTCCCCAGCACCTTATACGGTAATGGGGGCATCGACATAGACCGTTGGTTCTTCAATGTCAAAGGCGATGCCGTACTGCTTGAGCCGCTGGGTGAGCTGCTGGCTCGCGACATTCAGCAGCTGGCGACGAATTTCCATCGAGCTGTCGCCCGACCCCAGAATAAAGAAGGTAATCTGGGCCTGGGCCAGCCGCCCGCCATCCAGATCGCGAAAGGCGATGTCGGTGCTGCGGGGGTCAATGCCCGACAGCTCCTGGGTACTGTCTAGAATCACCTGGCGAATCAGGGCCTGCTCTTCGGTGCTGACGGCCCGGTACAGGTTGAGGTAGGTAATCGCCATCACCTTCTTGGCACCGGAGAAGTTTTCGACGGTGGACTGAATAATTACGTTGTTGGGCACGATCGCCAGCGACCCCTTGCCCGACACCCGAATTTTGGTCGATCGCAGCCCGATTGCCTCGACCCGGCCAAAGGTGCCGTCGGGCAGGCCAATGTAGTCGTCCACGCCAAAGGGATGGTCAACGTAGATCACCAGCCCCCCGAGCAGCTGCTCTAGCACCTTTTGAGCGGCAAAGGCCACGGCAATGCCGCCTACCCCCAGGCTGGCGATCAGCCCAAAGATATTCAGGCTGTGGGTTTCGGCAAAGGCCACCACCAAAATCAGCAGAATGCCCGCGTTGGCAAAGAATCGGGCCAGCACCAAAATTTCGCTGTTGCTCTTGCGCCCGTCCTGGAGGGCGGCATCGAGCAGGTAGGTGTTGAAGTAGGCCCTAAAGCTACCGGCCAAAAACCAGCCTAAAACCACCGTAAACCCCAGGGTGAGCGGAATCTCCAGGTAGGGATACCACCGCACCTGTAGATCTCGCTTCAAAATCAGGTAGGCCACCAGGTCGAGCAGGGCCAACACCAGCACCCCCTGCAGTAGCGATTCCTGGGGCAGAACCACCAGACGGTAAAACTTATCGGCTCGGCCTGCTACCAGGCGGCGCAGCAGCCAGTTCACCAGCCGCGAGAGCACGTTGCCCGAGAAGTAGGCCAGGGCTGCGATCGCCCCCAACAACCCCAGCCAAAAAAGGGAGGGATGCTCGCCCGATAGACGAAAGATTTGAGTGTATAGCTCTGACATTGACCGGTTGGTGAAGCTTTTTAGGCGTTGCTTGGCCCAAACGCTTTCAAGGATATACGAATTGGTCATTGGCCGCAGGGAAAATGCGCAGCGCTCGTCATGGCTGGGTGCGATCGCGCCCCTGTCTTGAGGCGCAAAAAAGCTGAAGAAATCGGCAGAAGTGGGGGCCTGCTTCTATGGTGAAGGGAACGACAGCAGGAGCGATCGCCCCCCATGCCTCCATCCACCACCATCAACTGGGCCACACTGCAAAATGGCTCTGACATTCGCGGCGTTGCCTTGGAAGGCGTCCCTGGTCAGACAGTCAACCTCACCCCGGAGGTAGTCAACACCCTGGGCAAGGCCTTTGCCACCTGGCTATCAGCAGAGCTAGATCATCCTTTAGACGAGCTAACCATTGCGATCGGTCGCGACAGCCGCTTGTCTGGGCCTGAGCTAATGAAGGCTGCGATCGCAGGCATGACCTCCCTGGGCTGTCGGGTTTTTGACGTGGCCATGGCCTCGACCCCGGCCATGTTTATGGCCACCGTGCTGCCCGAGTTTGCCTGCCACGGCGCGATCATGATGACCGCCAGCCACCTGCCCTTCAACCGCAACGGGCTCAAGTTTTTTACCCGCCGGGGTGGTTTGGGCAAAGGGGATATCTCGCGCATTTTAGAACTGGCGGAGCAGGGAAATTTCTCGACGGCGACGGCCCCCGACCTCGTAGAAAGCCGCGATTTAATTGGGGCCTACGCCGCGGGCTTGGTGCAGCAAATTCGCCAGTCGGTCAACCACCCCGACCATTTTGACCAACCGCTACAGGGGCTGAAGATCATTGTCGACGCGGGCAATGGGGCGGGCGGCTTTTTCGCCAGCCAGGTGCTCGAACCGCTGGGGGCAGACACCACCGGTAGTCAGTTTCTCGACCCCGACGGCACCTTCCCTAACCACGTGCCCAATCCCGAAGATGCCGATGCTATGGCCTCGATCTGCCAAGCCGTAGTCGCCCAAAAAGCCGACTTTGGCCTGATCTTCGACACCGATGTCGATCGCGGCGCGGCGGTTGACTCCGATGGCCGCGAACTCAACCGCAACCGGCTGATCGCGCTGATTGCTGCGATCGTGCTGCAAGAGCACCCCGGCACCACCATCGTTACCGACTCTACCACCTCCGATGGGTTGACCCAATTCATCGAGGGTGCGCTAGGGGGCATTCACCATCGCTTTAAGCGCGGCTACAAGAATGTGATCAATGAGGCGATTCGGCTCAACGAAGCCGGACAGCCCAGCTGGCTTGCGATCGAGGCCTCGGGCCACGGGGCAATGAAAGAAAACTACTTTTTAGACGATGGCGCTTATCTGGTCAGCAAACTGCTGATCGAACTGGCCAAGGCTCGCCTGTCGGGCCAACGGCTCACCGACTTGATCGCTACCCTGCAAGACCCCCACGACAGCCAGGAGTATCGGCTCAAGATTTTGGTCGCCGAGGCCCAAGTCCGGGGTGCTGAGGTGATGAATCAGCTCAAAGATTTTGTCGCCACTCAGCCCGACTGGGCAGTGGTGCCCAACACCTACGAAGGAGTGCGCGTCGCCTGCCAGTCGCCCGCCGAGAACGGCTGGTTTATGGTGCGTATGTCGCTCCACGACCCAGTGCTGCCGCTGAATATAGAGTCGAATGTGGCGGGTGGGGTGGCTAAAATTGGCGATCGCCTGAGGGCATTTCTGACGTCCCTGGCCGATCTCGATATCTCGGCTCTAGAAAAGTGACGTCAGGCAAATCGGCTAGCCAAAATTCAGATTTGGGCCTGGCACAATCGCAAAATATATAAAAACTACCTCCAATCAAGGGAGGCGATCGCGATGGATAAAATGTCTTTCGGTAACAATGGCGAGCTAGTCAGCAACTATATTGCCTGGGAAGCCATACAGATTGTGTATGACTATGAGAGTCAGTCTGTCTCAGACATAGCAAATCTCGACTTACAGCAATTCGCGTCACACTTGATGCATGACCGATGGTCTCAATTAGGGCCATCGCCAGAATATGTCGGGCCAACAGGAGGCGATCGCTAATGGCAACAACGACAACACCGTCCATCAGCCTTGAAGAGTTTCTGGCCATGCCCGAAACGGAGCCTGCTAGCGAGTATATTGACGGCCAGGTTATTCAAAAACCAATGGCACAAGGGCAACACAGCCGAATCCAGGGAAAGTTGGTCAATGCCATAAACGCTGTGTCTGAGGATGACGAAATAGCCCTAGCGTTTCCTGAGTTGCGCTGCGTCTTTGGTGGTTCTGAGGCGATCGTGCCCGACGTAGTGGTATTCCTGTGGGACAGAATACCGTTTGTAGAAACAGGTGTGATTCCGAATAAGTTTGAGCTTGCGCCCGACTGGGCCATAGAGATTGTCTCTCCCGAGCAGTCTCAGACCAGGCTCATCAAGAAGCTGGTGCACTGCTTAAATCATGGCACCCAAGTAGGCTGGCTGATTGCGCCAGCAGATTTTGCGGTGACAGTCTTTCTCCCTGACCGCTTACCCGCCGTGATGCAGGGTGATGACAAGCTTCCTATTCCCTCAGCAATTCCCCTAGAGCTGAAGGCAAACGATGTATTCGGCTGGCTGCGGGTAGGGAGGCGATAACGTTAGCGATCGCATTGCCTGATGCAGGCTAGGCTAGAGCGGTATGATCGCAATGATTGCCAAGAGGCCAGTATGGAAGAGCTGTTGGAATTGCGAGAATTATTGCTGGCTGACCGGGTGAGTGACGCCTTGCTTCTGGTCGAGGAAATGACCGAAATGAGTAAGGATGACAAACTCAACAAGATTTTTAGCTTTGGCGTCATCCTACTTCTAAACCTCATTAAGCAAGTCACCGAGGGGCGCACCACCCGCTCTTGGGAAACCTCTATTCTCAACGCCGTCAAACAAATTCAGCGTACCAACCAACGACGCAAAGCCGGGGGTATGTACTTGACTGTGCAGGAACTTCAGGACACCCTGGAAGATGCCTACGACTCTGCTCTACGGCAGGCGGCCTTAGAAGCGTTTGAAGGTCGCTATGATGCAGCGGAGTTAGCGCAAAGGGTCGAGCAAGAGGTTGTGATTGACCGAGCGATCGCACTAATCGTAGGCTCTGAAACAGACCCAGCGATCGGCTAGGGCTCTGTCCAACACTCCCTCTGAAGCCATGAGGTACCCTCACAACAGTTAAGGCAACTAACCTATGGTTTCTTTTCCAAAGCTGCCCAGGTGGGCGATCGCCGCCCTGGCCTTCCCGCTCATCTGCCTCAACGGCTGGCTGCTCTACCGTCTGGGGGGAGTGCTCCAGCCCATCCCCAGCATCGTCATCACCGCCAGCCTGATCGCCTTTCTGCTCGACTACCCGATCGACTGGCTAGAGCATCGGGGCCTGGCCCGAGCCCTGGCGGTGGCACTGGTGGTGCTGTTCGCTGTGGTGGTTACCACGGTTTTGGTTGTCTTTTTGGGGCCGCAGGTGTGGCAGCAGCTCAACGACCTGGCCGAACGGCTGCCAGGGTGGATCGATCGCGCCAAAACCCAGCTGCTGCTGCTCGAAGATCGCACCGTCTTTCAAAACCTGCCCATCGACCTCGACCAGCTCACCGTCCAGGCCGCCAATCAGCTCACCAATGCGCTCCAGGCCACCACCAGCCAGGCGATTAGCGTCACCCTCAGCACCCTCGACAGCGCTTTAAACCTGCTGATCACCGCCGTGCTGGCCACTCTGCTGGTGATCAACGGCGACCCGCTGTGGGAAGGTTTGCTCAGCTGGTTTCCGCCCTCCTGGCGATCGCAGATTCGCAACGCGCTACGGCCCAGCTTTCAGGGCTATTTTTCGGGGCAGGCCACCCTGGCCCTGATCTTGGCGGTAGCCCAGTCGACGGCGCTCATTGTGCTCAAGGTGCCCTTTGGCCTGCTGTTTGGCCTGGTGATTGGCCTGGTCAGCGTCATCCCCTTTGGCGGCACCGTGGCGGTGGTCGGCATCAGTACGCTACTGGCCTTCCAGGACGTTTGGCTGGCCCTCAAGGTGCTGGGCGTGGCGATCGTGCTGGGCCAGATCAACGACAACCTGGTGGCCCCCCGCCTCATGGGGGGCATCACCGGGCTCAACCCTGCGGTAATTATTCTGGCCCTGCTGACCGGCGCCAAGTTTGCCGGGTTTCTGGGGCTGCTGCTGGCCGTCCCCACCGCCAGCTTCATCAAAAAGATCGCCGATGTCGTCCGAGAGCAGGGGCTAGAGCAGGTCAGCCCGGCCGGCCTGGATGCTAGTCCTGATTAAATTGCGGCGTCTCTTAGCCCCAGCGTTACCCATCGCTCCCCTGCTCCTCTGCCCTTCTGGGCCATCCTAACCAGGCGAAACCCAGTTACAGCAAGCAGCGCCGCTGCTTCCCCACTCAGGGCTTGGCCTCAGAAACCTGAGCTGATCGCAAGATGGTGTCGAGCAACCCCGGATACGCCGCCTCCAAATCGTCGCGGCGCAGGGAATTCATGTGCTGGGTGCCTTGCTTGCGGCAGTGCAGCACCCCGGCCTCGCGCAAAATCTTGAAGTGGTGGGACAGGGTTGACTTGGCCACCCCCAGATCGAGATCTGAGCAGGACAGTTCGTCGTTGGCAGCCAATCGCTGCACAATTTCGAGCCGCACCGGGTCGCCCAGGGCATACAACACCCCTGCCAGGGCAATGTCTTGGGGGTTGGGATGATGAATAGGTCGCATAGTTGCATTATGCCACGGGGAACGCTATAGTTTGATTGTTCAAGTTTTTCGAATAATTGAAATTACCCCCGCTGCGGAGGTGTTAGATGTCTGCAATTGCGAGTATTACCCAGGATACGTTTCAGGCCGAAGTGCTCAGCAGTGATGTGCCCGTGCTGGTCGATTTTTGGGCGCCGTGGTGCGGCCCCTGCCGCATGGTCGCCAGTGTCGTTGACGAGGTTGCCCAGCAGTATGAGGGGCAGCTCAAGGTGGTTAAAGTCAACACCGACGAGCAGCCCACCATTGCCTCCCAATACGGCATTCGCAGCATTCCCACGCTGATGGTGTTTATGGGCGGCGAAAAAATGGAGCAGGTGGTCGGAGCCGTGTCCAAGGCCACCCTTGCCAAGGCCGTCGAGCCGTTTCTGAGCTAACCCGTCACCGCCGCTGGTAGGGTCAAACAACCGTTTGACCCTACCAAACCTATGCCGTCGTTGAGATTGTCTCCGGTCTCGATTGTCCGCCAGGGCGAATGGCATTCGCCCCTGCGTGCGTGACCGATAACCGTTCTGCAAATAGCCCCCAATTGTCTCAAAGGAAACTCCCATGTCTGCTGAAAAGACCCTATTTACGCCCATTCAGCTGGGCGCCTACGAACTGCCCAACCGCATCGTAATGGCTCCCCTCACCCGCAATCGGGCGGGGGAAGGCAACGTGCCTCAGCCCTTAAACGTGACCTACTACGAGCAGCGGGCCTCCGCTGGGCTGATCATCACCGAGGCCAGCCAGGTGTCACCCCAGGGGATGGGCTACCCCGCTACCCCCGGCATTCACAGCGCCGAGCAGATTGCCGGATGGCGGCAGGTTACCCAGGCGGTTCACGACAAAAACGGGCGCATTTTCTTGCAGCTCTGGCATGTGGGCCGCATTTCGCACCCGTCCCTACAGCCCGACGGCGCCACCCCCGTAGCCCCCAGCGCCATTCAGCCCAAGGGCGAGGCCATGACCTACGAGGGCATGCAGCGCTTTGTTACCCCCAGGGCGCTAGATCTAGATGAAATTCCCGGCATTGTTGAGCAGTACCGCCAGGCGGCTAAAAATGCCCTGGAGGCAGGCTTTGACGGCGTTGAAGTGCACGGCGCCAACGGCTACCTGCTCGACCAGTTTCTGCGCGACGGCAGCAACCACCGCACCGACGCCTACGGCGGCTCGGTCGAAAACCGCGCCCGCCTGCTGCTAGAAGTGACCGAGGCCGTGGTGGGTGTATGGGGCGGCGATGGTCAAGGACCGGCCTCTGGAGGCCAACGCGTCGGCGTGCGCCTCTCCCCAAGCAGCACCTTTAATGATATGACTGACTCTGACCCCAGGGCCACCTTTGGCTACGCGGTTCAGGCGCTAAATCAGTTCAAACTGGCCTACCTGCACCTGCTCGAACCCAGCGAATCTGACCTGCGCCACGGCGGTACGGCCATCCCTACGAAAGAGTTTCGCCCGCTGTACGACGGTCTGCTAATGGTGAACTGGGACTACGACCAGGAGTCGGGGAATCAAGCGATCGCCAGCGGTGACGCCGATCTGGTCTCCTACGGCAAGCTGTTTATCGCCAACCCCGACCTGCCCGAGCGCTTTGCCAAGCAGGCTCCGCTCAACGAGCCCAACCCCGATACCTTTTACGGCGGCGGGGCCGAAGGCTACACCGACTACCCCACGCTGGCCGAGGCAGCGTAGGGCCGGTCAATACGGCAAGGATTCTCACGGTAGCTTGTGCGCCAAAGAGAGGTTTTAGGAGAAAGGCTACGGCCTTTCCCTAAAACCCTTGGGCAAGGGGCGCTGGTGTGAGGCCACCGAAGCGTCTTTGCCGCTGCTGGTACCACTGCAAGGCCTGATGAAACGCGGCGCGATCGAAATCGGGCCAGAGCACCTCGGTGAAGTACAGCTCGGTATAGGTCAGCTGCCAGGGCAGAAAGTTGCTCAGCCGCTGTTCGCCGCTGGTGCGAATAAGCAGATCGGGGTCAGGTAGCGGGTACGTCAGCAGCGCGCGCGACAGAGCTGCTTCATCCACCTGCTCTAGGGAGAGGGCACCGCAGGCCACCTGCTGGGCGATGTGGCGAGTCGCCGCTACCAGCTCCTGGCGGCCGCCGTAGTTGACCGCCACGTTAAACTGCACCCGCTGGTTGGAGCAGGTCACGGCCATCGCCTCCTGCATCAGGTCTTGCAGGCGATGGGGCAGGGGCGACAGGTCGCCCAAAAACTGAATCCGTACCCCTTTGCGCTGCATTTCCGCCAGTTCGCGGCGCAGCAGCCGATCAAACAGGCGCATGAGAAAGCCCACTTCCTCCATCGGTCGCCGCCAGTTCTCCGTCGAAAAGGCGTAGACCGTCAGCACCGGAATGCCCCAGTCCTGGCAGCAGCGCAGCAGATCCTTGACGGTCTTGGCCCCCTGGCGGTGGCCCGCCACCCGCGGCAGCCCCCGCTGGGTAGCCCAGCGCCCGTTGCCGTCCATAATCACCGCCACATGGGCGGGCAGCGCTTCGGGATGGAGGTCTGCTGGCAGGGTTGAATAATTGATGGGTTGAGTCATGGTTTCAAATTCCTCAAAAGCATAAAAACCGTAGGGTGCATTCGCGGCCCCCAGAAATCCCTTACCCTCTACCACCCCACAACCGAGCCGCAATGCACCGACCGCGAGAAACCCCTAAACGGCGCGTCGCGGCCCAAGCAAATGAGCGGTGCATTGCGGCTTGACGGTTAAATGGCGGGTAGCAAAGGCTGCTTGGCCGCTAATGCACCCTA
>PYGV01000428.1 GCA_003022385.1 filamentous cyanobacterium CCP3
GTCTCAGCCGAACTCGACAGCTCAGCCAATACCTGTAGGCGGGTATCGGGTACCGCCACAATGCCCACATTGGGTTCAATGGTGCAAAAGGGAAAGTTGGCGGCCTGGGCCTTGGCGTTGGCCACCACGGCGTTGAACAGGGTAGATTTGCCAACGTTGGGAAGCCCAACAATGCCAGCTCGTAACATGGGGTAACTCTCGGCAATACCTATCTAGCATAGGAGAGGATGGGACCATTGCGGAGGGGTTGCTATACCCTTGAAGCTGAGAGCATAGGCGAATTGAAGGGAAGGGGGACGCTATGGCTGAAAGCAGGGGCGTAGACTGGTACCGACGCCGCCTGCCCGCCCTGGTGGCTGGGCTGGTGGCGCTGGGGCTGAGCGGGTGCAATACCCTGGGGCTGTCGCGATCGCCCGAGAGTGACGAAGAGATGGGCAACCAGTATGTCAACAGCGGCTTTCGCGGCGATACGCTGGTCAGTCGCGTAAAACCCGTGCGGGTTGGCCTGCCAAACGGCTGGCAGGCGGCCCCTGAGGGCACTCTGCACCCCAGCGCTGACCTGGAGGCCTACAACCCTGACGAAGACCTGTTTTTAGTGGTGCTGGGCGAAAGCCGGGCCGCCGTCGGACCAGGCAATCTGGAAGAGCAGGCCAGTAACTACCTGCAAATTCTCAAAAGCGGCTTTAGCGCAGGAACTGCCAACCAGTCTCGCACCGGTGTCAATCAGGTAGATGGCTTTCCGGCAGTGCAGTACGAGGTGCGCGGCGAGGTGGCCCAGCGCCCGGTGGCCTACCTGCACACCACCGTTGAAATGGGCGAAGACTACTATCAGGTGGTGGTGTGGACACCTGACGATTTGCGGATGGCCAATGCCGATGCGATGCGATCGATCGTGCAAGAATTTAGCGCTGCTCAGCAGTAAGCGCCGCCATTCTGTGGCCTAATAGAGGCTGTGGCTTTGAACGGTATGCCAGATTGTTGAATACCTCAAGGCCAACGAATACAGGCTCTAGACCAAGGATATCTTTGCCATGCTGCGCTGGCTCACCGCCCATTGTTTCTATCGTCTCAGAACCCAAGCCCATCGGCTGCGGCAAGTGCTGGGCCTGGTCTGTGCTGTGCTGGTGCTGTGGCTGAGTTTAGGCGGTCAGCCCACGGCCCTGGCGGGTCTCACCGACGACAACTACGACGGCAATATTTTTGCCCTCTATGCCGGTAACGGGTCGCTGGTACCCCCCCGCGTCAGCCTGAAGCAGTCGCTCCAGGCGGGCAAGCCCGCCCTAGTTGTGATCTACGTAGACGACAGCAGCGACTGCAAAAGGTTTGCCTCGGTAATCTCTCAGCTCCAGGCTCCCTATGGGCGGGTAGCCAACTTTATTCCCGTAATGGCCGACTCAATTCCGGTCAAGGTGGCCTACGAGCCCAGCGAGCCGGGCTACTACTTCAATGATGCTGTGCCCCAAACCCTGATTTTTAATGCCCAGGGAGAGCTGGTGTTCAACGAAACAGGCACGGTCTCCTACGAGGCGATCGACGATGTGATGCGCGAGGTCTTTGACCTGCTGCCCCGCAGTGAATCGGAAGAACTGCGCCGCCGCCCCATCAATGAAGTCAATACCGAACTGGTGCCAGAACAGTAGTCCCCCCGCCGCCGCCGCCAAAGCTCCCATATTTTGGGAGCTTTGAGTTTCTAAATCTTTCCCAATTGGGTACGGAGGCCGTTATGCCAGTATCGCCAGGAAGATCGTGTAACAGCTATCGCTCCGCCACGGTTTGCACTAAAGGTCGAAACACCTCCACCAGAGAGCATTGCGCCGCTGCTAAGGTTGGATAGGGTTGGCGGCTGTAGTCCGTTCCCACATTCAGCGGAAACGGCTCAATGTCATTCAAGGGCACCCAGGTGGCCCCAGCGGCCTGCACGATCGCCCACACCGCCGCAATATCCCAAATCTTGGGCGTGGCCTCGACTGCGCCGATCGCCCATCCGGCCCCCACCAGCAGCAGGTTGTAGGCGGCAGAGCCCAGCATGCGAATCTTGCAGGGAAAGGGGTTTTCTAGCACCGAGGTGCTGCGGGCGCAGAGGCTAAAGAACTGGGTTTTGTTAGGAGCTGCATCGCTTGAGTGGATGGGGCGACCGTTGCAGTAGGCCCCGCTGGGCATCTCCAGCCCGCTTTCCCCCGGCCAGTAGCCGTAAAAGGATTGGTGGAGCGGCGGCATGGCCACGTAGCCGAACACAGGCATGCCCCGGTACAGCAGCCCCAGCGAAATGCCCCAAACCGGAATGCCGCGAGTAAAGTTGGTGGTGCCGTCGATGGGGTCAATAATCCAGCACCAGTCGGTAGCGGGGAAGATGTGCTCGACCTCTTCGCTGAGCACGCCGTGGTCGGGGAACTGGGCTTTAATAGCCTGGCGCAGGGTATCGTCTGACCAGCGATCGCACCGCGTCACCAGGCTGCCATCGGCTTTCAGATCGGCCTGCACCTGGCCAAAGTCTTCGAGCAGCTTTTGTCCCACGGTTTGTGTCGTGGCCTCGGCAAAGGCCAGCACCTCGTCCCAAAATTTATTCATTCCTAGTCCATATCACTTTCCAAAGCAGCAGTGATCGCTGCCTTGGCATTGGCCTGAAATTCTTGAATATCGACGCGGCTGAGCAGCAGAATGGCCACCATCATCCCTACCGCTTGCAGGGTAAACACCAGCCCGTAGGCCAGAAACGCCTGAGGTTCTCCTACCTCACCCGCGCCGCTGAAGGCCCTGAGAATAGCGCGACCCAGGTCAAGCACGCCGCCGCCCAATACCGTGGCGCTACCCCGCGCGATCGCCTGAGCCAGCCCCCAGGCTCCAATGAAGGTGCCCGCCGTTTCAGCCACGGTCAAATCGAGCATCAGCACGATCGCCCCCAGGGTGAGAATGCCCGAGGCGATGCCAAAGCAAAACACCGCCGACAGCAGCACGGTCGGGTTCCCGGTCAGCCCCGATAGGGTAATGCCCAGCAGGCACAGCGCCGCCCAGCCGCAGCCCGCCACCACGGTGCGCTTTTTGCCAATGCGGGGCACCACCAGCCAGCCGGTGGTGATAATGCCCAGCAGCGTGCCCATACCAAAGGCCGCATTGAGCTGGGTGGTCTCAGCAATGGTCATGCCAAAGACTTCGCCGCCGTAGGGCTCCAGTACCGCATCCTGCATAAACAGACTGAGGCTGAGCACCAGCAAAAAGGTGAAAAACAGCCCCGTCTGGCGGCTGGCGGTGAGAATTTTGAGGGCGCGGCCCAGGGTGAGGCTGTCTTCGCGGTCTCTCAGGGACGACCGACTTTTGAGCCGAGAGTACTTTTTCTCAATCCCTGCCGTGCTGAGAACGGCCAGCACGCACACCACCGCCGGGGCAATCACAAATAGCCGGTTCACTAACGACTGCACCTGCTCGATGGGGGCGTCTAGCTCGATGGGCTTCAGCACAATCGAAGTGATAATCACTCCGGTGATAATGCCGACCATCAGCATGGCCCAGCCGATGCCCACCAGGCGCGATCGCGAGTCTTCGTCCGAGACATCCACCAGCAGCGCCGTAAACG
>PYGV01000108.1 GCA_003022385.1 filamentous cyanobacterium CCP3
GGGGTGCCGGGGGCAAAGTTGTTGCCGCGAAAGTCGCTGCCGCCGGGGGGTATGCCGACCACGGTGTTGAAACCGGGCTCTTGCAGCACAACACGACCGTCAGCGGCGACAATTTCTAGCTCGGTTTCGCCCTGCACATTGATGCGGGCAAAGCGATCGGCCTCCCCCTGCGTGGTGGCGTAAACGGTTTGGTCGCGCGTACTGGGCACTAGCTGCACGGGTGCGCCACGGACTTCGACAACATCGGTAGTCTTGTTGTAGAGGTTCATAAATAGATCGCTACCGCTGCGGTAAACCCGCACTGCCATAGTCGCGGTTTCAAAATAGAGCACCGTTTCAACAATGCCCTCCTGCGCCAGCAGCGGGGTTTGCTCCCTTGGGAGACTGGGTATTGGGGTCGTGGGAAGTGCGGCCAGAACGGGGGCGGCCAGCAGACTCATAGCGGCAAGAGACAGGCAAACTCGTTGAGAAACCCGGTTCATAGGACGGCGACCTGAAATGAGTAAGGTAACGCGGGGCCAGGGCAGAATTGCCGTATCGACGCCCCAGCGTAACCTTACTGCAAAATGCCGGGTCTGGGCGATCTGAGGGAGATGCCTAAACAAGGGGGGCCGAGAGGCTGTTGGGCCGGGTAACCTCAGCCCTGGCCTGACCCATCGCTGGATACAGCTGCCCCCGCTGCGACGGCACCGTCACCCTGACCCGCCGACCCACCGCGATCGCGCTATCCAGGGGCAGCCGAGCGTGGATCAGGTGTCCGCTGGGCGTTTGCAGACGGTATTTGTACTCGCGGCCCAAAAACTGGCGATCGCGCACCACGACCTCACCCCCAGCATCCTCTGTCAGGGCAATGTCTTCCTGGCGCACCATCAGGTCGGCCTGGGCGGGCGGGGCGCCGTTGCTCTCGGCGGTAAAGCAGCCCACCTCGGTTTGCCAACCCTGGGGGCTGGCCTGGGCGGGTAAAAAATTGGCCTGGGTGACAAACTCGGCCACAAAGCGCGACGCGGGCTGGCCGTAGACCACTTCTGGAACGTCGATTTGCTCCAGGCGGCCCTGGTTCATGACGGCAACGCGATCGGCTAAGGCCAGAGCTTCTTCCTGGTCGTGGGTGACAAACACCCCAGAAGCCCCAACCTGGCGCAATATGTCGCGCACCTCCTGGCGCAGGTAGAGTCGCACCTGCACATCCAGGTTGCTAAACGGTTCGTCGAGCAGAATAATGGCCGGGCGCGGGGCTAGGGCGCGGGCCAGGGCCACCCGCTGCTGCTGCCCCCCCGACAGTTCATGGGGAAAGCGGTGCTTGAGACCTTCGAGGCCGACCAGGGCGATCGCCGCCGCCGTGTGCTTAGCCATATCAGCCGCCGACAGCCCCTGCTCTGTCGCTGGTCGCCGACCACCGCGCCGCTGCAGACCAAAGGCCACGTTTTTTTCGACCGTCAGGTGCGGAAACAGTGCATAGTCCTGAAACACAATGCCCACATCCCGACGTTCGGGAGGTAGCCAGGTCGAGCCAACCACCGGCTGGCCGCCCAGGTAAAGTGTGCCGCGATCGGGGCGTTCAAAGCCAGCAATAAGTCGCAGCAGCGTCGTTTTGCCGCAGCCCGACGGCCCCAGCAGCCCCAAAATTTCTCCCTCTCTCAAACTCAGGCTGACCTGGTCTACAGCCGGAGGCAGCTTGGGGCTGTAGCCCTTGGTAACGGCATCGAGGCGAAGAATTTCCGGTGGGGTCATAGCCTGTCAAAAAACAACGGGCGACGGGCCGCTAGCCGCCGGGTCGGGCGCTAGGGCAGAAGCACTATTGAAAATGTTGCTCATTAACTATACCGCTCGCTGGGCGATTCCCCTTCGGGGACACAGTGTGAACGCAGGGTTACGCGCCATCGCCATGACTACCACCGCTGCCTGCTGTAGGGCGGGCACTACCAGTGCTTTAGGGGTAGGAAGCTCGATACCGAGAGCGGTGCATTACGGCCCAAAGGCGAAAAATTTGTGAGGCATTGGGCCGATTTACAGGCCGCGCACCCTTCATCTGTGCCTCTTTTACCCTTCGTGAATCGTCCGGCTAGGCCATTTGCAGCGCTGTGGCAATCGTCCAGGCATCAACCAGCAGCAGCAGCAGGGTGAACCCCAGCAAAATGAGGTACATCCAGGGCTGAGACAGGGGTTTTACATCCTGAGTATCGATGCCGGTGTAGGTTTCAACCAGCCTCACCAATTGGGCAAACCCAGCCACCCGCATGGGCAGCAAATAGGCCTGCTGATTCGCGCCTACGAAGTAGTACACAATGCCACCCTGCCCGGTCGATCGGGGCTTCAGGGCCTGGGCTTCGTTCCAGGGCAGCCGCCAGCCGCCGCGAAATAACCAGCGAATCCAAACCGGGTAGGCGACCTGAATGCCCTGGTCATCGACCTCGACCCGCTGGCCGAGTGCGCCGTAGAGGCCAAGACCACCTAGGACAATGCCTGCGGCCATCAGTTGGGGAGAGACGCCTGACTGAGTCACCCGGGCTAAAAACGGCAGCGGCCCCATCAGGGCCAGATACAGCAGCAGCAGCGTCAGGCGAATGAGCGGCGAAATGTGAAAGACCTGGCGATCGCCGGAGGCCGGAGCCGCCGGGGCTAGAGGCGAAGACTCAACCATTATCAATACGGTGACAAGCTGGGATCAAAAATAGTGAGATCAATGGCTAGGGAAAGCGGCCCTCTCGCGAGGCATTAGCGCCTTGCGTTCCAAGGCTGAACAGTCCCCTGACTATGCTTCTAAGGTAAATACTTCTGCACAACCTGCCAACCCGACAGCCCAGCGGCGGCGAGCCCTAGCCCCAGTCCGCTGTTGAGCCCCACGTGGAGTGTCCGTGCCCAGGGTCGCTCCGGGGCGATGCGGCTGGCGCTCCAAGCCGAGGCCAGCACCAGCACCACCACCGACAGCCCAAACAGCAGATGGAACGAGTGGCCCAGATGGCCATACTCCCCCAGAGTGCCAATAATGCCAATGGCCAGCAGCACCAGCACCAGCGTCACAATCGCTACGCCCAGACCAATGTGCAGAGGCCGTACCCAGGCCGAGCGCTTCTGCTTTTTAGAGCGGGTGTAGTAGAGCACGCCGCCCGTCATCGCCAGCAGCACATAGCCCGTGAGGGTAAGCCCCATCGACCAGGCGGCAATGCGCCACAACCACAAAAATGAAGGTAGGTTCACCGTTTCCCCTTAACTGTCACCGTCGGCGTAACCCTGGTGATGTCAAGCAGGTGCAAAACCTACCTTCAATCGCGATGAAGGCTAGCTGCTAAAACCAGGGCGACTGCGCTATTTCTACAGTCTACTGACATAGCGACCAATGGCAGCTTGATCAGCCCCCTTAGCTCACCGGGCTAACCGGCAGGCGTAGCAGCGACTGGCGAAGCGACTCGTCCCGGAAGCGCAGGGGCTTGCTCTGTCAGAGGGCTTTCTAGAGAGTCACTGACTCGGCTGGCCTCAAGCTCCTCACTTGAGGCCGAGTCAAAACCCACCGGCTCAGAAGCATCGACCCGCAGGCGATCGCAGGGAATGCTGTCAGATAAAATAGCGCTGGCCATCATGCCGGTATGAATCTCCAGGAGGGCTCTGGGAATGGCTTCAAAAAGCAGCCGCTGACCCGGAAAAACGACCCGCTCAAAGTACCAATCGGGCACGTTTGTAATGCGAGCAACCTGGATCTTACTGGTGGCATTTACGTAGCAGCAGAGAATCTGACTCTGCCCATCGGAGGGAAGGGGATCAAGGATTTGTGCCATTGATGCTTTACGGCAATACTGCAAGAATCACTGGGCAAAGCCTAACACTTCGCGATCCCCAGCTGTTGTAAAGGCGACTACCAACCCCTACAACGCCGTCACTATTCACAACAATTAGACACATTGCTTCAAGTTTTGCAACAGATCCGACTTAAAGCCTTTTTGCCGGCTGCCCCTTGCTAGCATTGGCGCGAGGAAGGCCTTGAAGCCTCTGTCCTGACTGCCTCAAAATTTAATTATATTTTTATACCATGCCTAGATACGTCTAAAGACATACCCAGAAAGTTTTGCTGCCGTTCCAGCCCTAGGCTTTACTGCGGACTGCCGAAGTTCGAAAAATCCTTAGCCTCTCCAGCATGAATTAAGTCCATTTAATTAAGCCCATTTATAGATGCGGCGGCTTGATGGCAGAGATTTGTGGTTTTGCCCTACCTAAGCGATAGGACGGTGTTATCGTGAAGATATGTATCAAGCCTGATAAGCATGCCTTTCTCCACCGCTAGCCAGGCCCGTTTGCTTTACGTGCGGCTGCCCTGCAATCCCATCTTTCCTGTTGGGGTCGTCTACCTGGCTGATCATGTCCACAAGCTGTTCCCCCATGTAGAGCAGTGCATCTTTGATCTGGGGGCCGTTCCTCCCCTCGACTATGGGGCTGCCCTCGATCGCTGCATCGACGCCTTTCAGCCCACCCTGCTAGTGTTTTCCTGGCGCGATATTCAAATCTTTGCTCCCGTAGGCGGTCGCGGCGGCAACCCGCTGCAAAATGCCTTTGAGTTTTTCTACGCCCGCAACCTGTTTTTAAAAGCCAGGGGTGCCCTGGGCGGTCTGCGCATGGCGACCACCTACCTGGCCGAACTCTGGCGCAACCAGGGCTTGATCAAGCGTGGGGTGAAGCGGGCTCGGCGCTACTGTCAGCAGGTCACTACCGTCGTAGGCGGCGGAGCCGTGAGCGTCTTTTATGAGCAGCTGCACAACCGCCTGCCCAAGGGCACGATTATCTCCGTGGGCGAAGGGGAAATGCTGCTGGAGCGCATTCTGCGGGGCGAAGATTTTACCGACCAGCGCTGCTACATTGCCGGAGAGACCACACCGCGCGATCGCCTGATTCACGAAGAGCCAGCTCCGCTCGAAAAAACCGCCTGCAACTACGACTATATCGAGGCAATCTGGCCCGAGTTTGACTACTACCTGCAGGACCAGGATTTTTACATTGGCGTGCAGACCAAGCGCGGCTGTCCCCACAACTGCTGCTATTGCGTCTACACCGTCGTGGAGGGCAAGCAGGTGCGCATCAACCCTGCCGATGAGGTGGTGGCCGAGATGCAGCAGCTGTACAAGCGGGGCGTGCGCAACTTCTGGTTTACCGATGCTCAGTTCATTCCAGCCCGCCGGTTCATGAAAGATGCCGAGGAGCTGCTGCAAAAAGTTCTTGACGCGGGCATGACCGATATTCACTGGGCGGCCTATATTCGTGCCGACAACCTCACCCCCAAACTCTGTCAGCTGATGGCCGATACCGGCATGAACTACTTTGAGATCGGCATCACCAGCGGCTCACAGGAGCTGGTGCGCAAAATGCGGATGGGCTACAACCTGCGCACGGTGCTGCAAAACTGCAAAGACCTCAAAGCCGCCGGGTTTAATGACCTGGTGTCGGTCAACTACTCCTTTAATGTAATCGACGAGCGGCCCGAAACCATTCGCCAGACCCTCGCCTATCACCGGGCACTGGAGGAGGTGTTTGGCCGCGACAAGGTGGAACCGGCCATTTTCTTCATTGGCCTGCAACCCCACACCCACCTGGAAGAGTACGCCTTTGACAAAAACATTCTCAAGCGCGACTACAACCCCCTCGATATTCACCTGCCCTGGGTATCGAAGAAGCTGTTGTGGAACCCGGAGCCGCTGGGGTCATTTTTTGGCGAAGTCTGTCTGGAAGCCTGGCAGCGCAACCCGGATGACTTTGGTCGCGAGGTGATGGATATTCTCGAGGAGCGCTTGGGGATTGCGCCGCTGGAGGAGGCGCTGAGCGCCCCAATTGAGGCTGACCGCCGCCCGCTGGCTGCGTTATCATCCTGATTACAGGCACTACAGTCAATTGAAACTATAGGGGATCGCAATGCTGGAGGGGTCGATATTAAAGCAGCTGGTGGATGGCCGGGCTGAGCCCGACACCACGCCGCTCAACTATGGGGTGTACTACAAAAATACGCTGGTTGCCCTCTGCCACGCTCTGGAAGACTGCATTTTGACCTCCGGCTCCGCCCCCCTGGTGATTACCGCCTTTCAGCGGGGCAAGTGGTATCTAGAAGAGGCCGATCGCTACAGCGCGATCGCGGACCAGGCCGAGCAAATTGTGATCATGGCTGCCCCAGAGGCGGGCTTTCACGACCACCCCACCAGCCAGCGCAAAAATGTTGCCCTGGTCGATCTGGCCAGCGACGACCCCGTGGCCGAAGAGTGGCACCTGATGATTCTCTCGCCTGACTACACTGCGATGGTGCTGTGTCAGGAGCTGTCGGCGACCGACTACGGGCCAGGTGGGGTACCGGAGCACGACCTAGAGCGCAAGTTCTACGGCTTTTGGACCTTTGACTCAGCCCTGGTCAGACAGACGGTTGAGCTAGCGATCGCCCACGTTGGTCACTACGACCCTGCCCTGCAGACCCAGCTAAACGACCACCTGGCCCTGCTCAAGCAGCAGAACCCCGCCCTTCAAAGCGACGAACCTGCCGCCGTCAGCCATACCGTGAGCCAGGTGGTGCACTACCTGCAAAACAGCCGCAACGACCTCAAGGGCAACCTCGCCTTTAGCCTGGTCGAAGATCTGGAGCAAAATCTGGTCTCTAACGAGCTGCAGGCCTTTTTGCGGATGGCCCAGTTAGTTGACCTCAGCGACCCGGTTAACCCCCTGGCCGCCAGCGAAGTGGTGTCGCTTTTAGAAATGATGGGCCAGCTGCTCGACCTGCCCGCCTGGCAGCTGCAGCGGCTACGCCTGTCAGGTATGCTGCACCGCATTGCCCCCGCCCCTGACCTGGCTACCCCCGCTAACGATGGTCCCAGCTGTCCGCTGATTCCGGAGGTGCAGGCTCTACGGCTGATGCCCCGAATGCGGGCGGTAGCGGCCATCATTGCCCACCAGGGCGAGCGCTGGGACGGCAGCGGCTACCCGGCTGGCCTGGCCGGAGATGCGGTGCCGCTAGAATCGCGCATGCTCAGCCTGGTGGCGGAGTTTCAGCGCCGGGTAGCCGCGGCTCGCCACGGCCAAGACGTCGACAATATGACTCTACTGGGCGAGGTCTTGAGCACCTGCCAGGCCGAAGCCGGAGAACAATGGGATCCGAAACTGGTCGAAATCCTGGGGCTGATGGTGATGGGACTGCAGCAGGGCATGAGCTTGCCCACAATACCGACTAAAATTACCCTGGGAACGGGGCTGTTAAACCCCGATGTCGCCGATCAGAGTTTGGTCTTTCCGGCCTCCTCTGAACTGCAGCCTCGATGATTTATTTTTACACCCGCGACTCCTGTAACCGTGACCCCTGTGCCTAGCGACTCTGTAGATATTGCCGCCCTGCGATCGGGCAAGCTCCGTCACCTGGCCGGGGCCAAACTAGAAGACGAGGACCTCTCTGGCGCTGATTTAGCAGGCGTTCAGCTGGCTGGAGCGAGCCTGGTGGGCACCGACCTAAGCCGCGCTTCCCTCGCCAAAGCTCATTTAGAAGGTGCCAACCTGATGGGGGCGAGCCTGGTGGGCACCGACCTGCGGGCCAACCTGTGGGGGGCCAACCTGATGCAGTGCGACCTCACCGGAGCCGACCTGCGCGGCGCTAACCTGCGCGGCGCCAATTTGATGGGGGCTCGCCTGGCCGGGGTGAGTTTGGCTGGGGCGTTTTTAAGCGGCTGCAACCTGATGGGAGTCAACCTGCAGGGGGTTGACCTACGGGGAGCCGACCTGCGGGGGGCTAACCTCAGCGATACCAATCTCAAAGGGGCGGATCTTTCTCAGACTGACCTGCAGGGGGCACGACTCGACAACGCCAATTTAGAAGAGGCTGACCTGCGGCAGGCCAACCTGTCGGGGGCCACGCTGGGCGGGGCCAACCTGCTCTGCGCCGACCTTATGGGTACCCAGCTCGACGGCGTCAGCCTCACCGGGGCCTGCCTGATTGGCACCCGCTTAGACAAGTAGGTTGCGGGTTGGAGCAGCCACAGGGGGAGCTACCCGGTTAGATTGGTACCGTCGCTATCACATCTCCATTGCCCTGAAACCTGTGCTGTGCCCATGATCTCTAGCTTTGGCATTCGAGCCGCGATCGCCCTACCCGTGGGGGTAGTCGTGTTTGTGATCTCGACTGCCTGCCAGCCGGTGTCCTCCTCAAACAGCAGCGCCAGCGATAAAATCGCTTTTGACCTCAGCACGCTTGATGAAAATGGCCTCTACGGCCCCCCCAGCGGCAAGCGATCGCTCGACTATGAATTCTGCATTCCCGTCGGCGATGCCTATGCCCAGGCTGTGGGGGCGATCGACCCTTCGGTGCAGCTATTTCCCCAGAGTCTGGGCCGGATTGACTGCGGTGAGGGTGAGATATTGGCGATCGGCAACACCAATCAGGCCGACTACGACACCATTTTGATTGAGTTGGCCAATCTCGACTACATCGAGCGCATTCAGCCGGTGGACTGGGAGTAGTGGCAGACTGAGAAAAATCCAGCATCGAGCTGGCTTGACCTCAACCGAGCCTGAATGAGCGGCGGGAGCGCCGATCTAGCCGTCCGAGCAGAATCATGGCCAGACAAACGAGGCCAAAGACCGCTAAAATCGCCGCTGAGTTGACCAGCACGCGGGGGTAGCCCAGGGCAATAACATCGATAAACGGGTAGGGGTAGCGGCCTCGAATCGCGCCTATCCCCAGGGCGTAGACAGCGTAGCCCAGGGGATAGGCCATCCAGCGGGTGATCGCGGTAGGGTGCAGAGCCTGCTTTGGTACAGCCCACCACCAGTAGACCCAAAACAGCGGCGGCATGACGTAGTGCAGCAGCACATCAGCTAGCCACTGCAGCCCCTGTGGCTCCCAAATGTGGCGCAAAATTAAAAAGTAAACGCTGCCCACCACAATGATGCTGGCGGCGATGGCTGTGACCACGCCCGGTCGGCGAAAGAACGCCAGCCAGGTGGGAGTGGTCGAGTCGGGTAGCGCCGCAGCGGTGAGCGCGATCGCCACCAGTCCATTCGTCAAAATGGTGAAGTAGCTGAAGTAGGCCACAACCCCGCCTAGCACGCCGTTGCCGTTGGCGATGCCCAGCTGCACCGAGAGGTAAAACTGCGCCGCCAGCGCCAGCCAGCCGACCGAGGCTGAGAGGGTCGCAAATCGCCTGAGGCTAGAGGAGCGCATCATAGTCAACATCAAAACGCCAGTATCAAAAACATTGGATAACGATAGCTAATCCCAGCGGCAGGTACCAACAGCCAGTCGTTCTTTTCTGGTGCTGACTATAGCATTTGGCAAAATTTGGCCCAGATTACTCTTACAGGCGCGGATAGGGGCGATCGAAGCCGCCCTAGTCTTCCCTTCTTCCCCGAGTCATCTCTGGAGTTCTGAAGGTTTACATTGTTTAATTTCTAAACAGCCCAATGACATCCGAGGAGTTACGGGTCTCGTAGGGCCATACACTAAGAACAATTAGTCAGCGCAGCCGTGGCGCTGCGGGTGTTTTGGGGTTTACGCGTGAGGTCAATGAAGTTTCGCTCCTTTATTCGTCCCCTCGCCATTGCCGCTGGGCTGGTGCTGGTGCTGGGTTTGGCTCTGCTGGGTCGTCTCACCCTCAATACTCCCCTGTACCTGATTGAGCGCGGCGGTCAGACACAGCCGCTGGCGCTGCAGTTTGTGCCCAAACAGGCCACGGTGGTAGCCTCGGTGCTGGTGCGCCCCGATCGCCTGGCCAGCCTTTGGGACTATTTAGCGGCCCCCCGCCTGCGCCAGGAGACCCACCGCGATCAGGAACTGATTGAGCAGGCCCTGTTGGCCAACACCGGCCTTAGCTACAGCCGCGACATTCAGCCCTGGCTGGGGGAAGAGGTGACCGCCGCCCTGGTCACCCCCGACATCGACCAGGATGCCACCAACGGCACTACCCCCGGCTACCTGGTAGCCTTGCCCTGTAACGACAGTACCGCCGCCCAGGCAGCCCTGGAGCTGTACTGGCAAAACCGCGCGATCGCAGGCGATGCCCTCACCTTTGAAGACTTTTCGGGCAGCCGCTTGATCTACGCCCGGCGAGGCGCCCAGCAATTCTCCGGTGACGATACAGCTCAGCTCGCCACGACCCTGGTGGCCAACCGCTACGTGCTGGCCGCCAACCATCCCGACGTGCTGCGCCAGGCCCTCACCGCCGCCCAGTCCAGCGATCTCAACCTCCAGAGCGATCGCCGCTACAAAACCGCCCTGAAGGAGCTGCCCCAATCTCGCGTTGGGCTGCTGGCCCTCAACCTGCCCGCCCTCAACCACTGGCTGCACCCCGAGCTGGGCGAGACAGTCAGCTTCGCTCAGCTCGGGGCCACCGACGACGAGGTGGGCTGGGGGCTAATGTCGTGGCGGCTCACCCGCCAGGGGCTAGTGGGTCACACCGCCCTTTTGGCGGCCCAGGGGCACCGGCTGCATCCCCAGCGGGCAACAGCAGGGTGGGAGGCGATCGCACCCTACCTGCCAGACTCTCTGGGGGTAACAGCGGTAGGCTCTGATTTAGCTTTCCTGAGTCGGCGACTAAAGCCGCTGCTGGCCCTGGTTGGGCCGTCGAGCAGCGGGTTTACGCCCCTGACTCAGCCGATCGATAGGGCACTAGGATCAGGAGCAGCCGACCTGTTGCAGAGCGGCATCGATCGCGCCTACGGCGTGGGGCTGGCGACTTCCGGAACCAATTCCCCTGACTGGGTGGTCGTTGCCCCCCAGAGCCTGGCCCTGAGCGAAGCCCTGGAGCGGCTCAACGATCTGGCTCGCGAGCAGGGGTTGGGGACTGGCTCCCTCGATTTGCGCGGTACTCCGGCAATCGCCTGGACTCGGCTTACGCTCCCCAAAACCCGTGGTCTCCAGCCCTTGCAGGTGGTGGCGGAGGTGGCCGGGCTGCACGCCAAAGTCGATCAGTACGAGGTGCTAGCCGCCTCTCCCACCACGCTAGATGCGGTTATTCACCCCAGCGTGGAACCCCGGCAGCACCCGACCTGGTGGCCGCAGGTAGCGCAGCTCCCTGGCCCCAGCACCGGCTATGTACACCTTGACTGGTCCCAGGTGCAGGCCGGGTTAGTTGCTCAACTGCCCCAGTGGCGGCTGTGGGGCGCAGCGGCACAGCCCGCCCTCAAGCACCTGCGACAGATTACGCTGGTCAGCGGCGATCGCAGCGATGCCATCCAGACTGGCAGCATTTTGGTTCAGCTCAGCAATCAGTAACGGCTATGGCAGACCCGGCAGAAACGGTCATGAACTCTGCGCCCGGCAACTTTGATATTGCGCCCCTGCTGGCGACCCATCTGGCGGGTCCCCCCCTAGATGATGCCCAGCTGCAGCAACTGCTGGCGTGGGAGCTAGCCGACCCTCGCCGGGCCGCCGCCTGGGGTATCGCGTCCGCCAATGGCATAGACAAACTGCGGGAGCGCCTGGACTGGCTGCACGCCCTGCGGCCTCACCATCCCGCCCTGCCCCTGCCGCCAGCCCCGATGGAGCACTACCTCAATTTGTACTGGCAGCTTTGGCTTCCTCTGGCGCTCACCCTCAAGCAGGCCCGCGACCAGCTCAATGCCCCCCTCATTCAGGGGATGCTGGGCGGCCAGGGCACCGGCAAAACCACCCTTACCCTGATTTTGCGGCACCTGCTGGGGGTGATGGGCTACAGGGCGGTGGGTCTCTCCATCGACGACATCTACAAGACCTACCGCGATCGCCAGCAGCTAATTCAGAGCGACCCCCGGCTGCGCTGGCGCGGACCGCCGGGTACCCACGATATCAACCTGGGACTGGCCACCATCGCCCGCGTTCGCTCGGCGGCAGCGGGAGAATCTGTGGCCCTGCCCCGATTCGATAAATCTCTGCACGGTGGCGAGGGCGATCGCACCGACCCCGAGTGGGTTCAGGATGCCGATATTCTGCTATTTGAGGGCTGGTTTTTGGGCGCACGCCCCATCGACTCCAGCTGTTTCAATCGGCCCCCATCCCCCATCGTGACCGAGGCAGACTGTCAATTCGCCCGCGACATGAACACCCAGCTGGCCACCTACCTACCCCTGTGGGACTGTCTCGATCGCCTGATGGTGCTCTGCCCAGCCGACTACCGCCTCAGCAAGCAGTGGCGCAAAGACGCCGAGCACCAGATGAAAGCCCAGGGCAAAGCGGGCATGAGCGATGCCACTATCGATGAATTTGTCGACTACTTCTGGCGAGCACTGCATCCAGAACTGTTTATCACACCGCTCAAGCAGGACGGAGAACACGTTAACCTGGTAGTAGAAATTGACCGCGATCGCATGCCCAGAGCGATTTATTCTCCAGCTTTAGCCACGGTTGAGGCGTGGAGCTAGAGGTTGGCTGTTAAGCGAGTTTTAGTTTAGAGTAGTGAACCTTATTATGAGTGCTAACGTTCAAGTTGTTGAGCCTACTGGCATTTTAGACAGCACCAAAGCCGAGGTATTTCGCCAGTCGGTAGAAGATCTGCTCCAAAATGGAGCCGATATCATTTTAGTTGACCTTAAAAATATTACGTTTATTGATAGCTCTGGCCTTGGCACGCTAGTCGTGCTGCTCAAAAAAATTCGGGGGCTAAATCGCAGCTTCTGCATTTGCTCCATGAACGACCAGGTGAAGATGCTGTTTGAACTCACCAGCATGGATCGCGTCTTTGAAATTTACGAGGATCGACAGGCCTTTGAACTGGCTAAGCTCAAAGTGTCTTAATCTGTTTCGGATCGGTCTTGGGGGTTGGGCATGGCTGCGCTGATGCGAACAACGCTACGCGATCAATGCTGCCAGAACACTGGCAGAACGAATGATACGCCCTCAGCCTCTGCAAAAGCCTAATCTAAGCTGACCATCATCAGCGACATGTCGTCGCTGGCAATTTCTCCCGCCTGGCGCTTAATCACCGCATTGAGAATATGGTCAACGCTTTTTTCGCGCTTGGCCAGGGCCAGCAGATCGACAAAGGCATCGAGGCCGAGGTACTGCTGATTGCTTTGCAGCACCTCGTAGAGGCCATCGCTGAACAGGTAGAGGCTGCTGTTGGGGGGCAGATGGCAGCGCTGCCACTTGTATTTGGCGTCGGGCAGCATACCTACCGGCATACCGGGGGTGCGCAGGCGGGTGGTGGTCACCTGCTGGTTGCCGTCGATCGACACCAGCACCGCCGGGGGATGGCCCGCGCTGGCGTAGAGCAGCTGTCGGTTGGCGCAGTTGAGCACGCCGTACCAGATAGTGAAGTATTTTTGGTTCTGGTCGCTCATCTGAAAGGTTTCGTTGAGGGCTCGCAGCACCTTTTCGGGGCGGTAAAAGCTGACGTCGGGCAGCGACTGTGATCGCAGCACATTCAGCACCGAGGTTGACAGCAGTGCCGACCCCAGCCCGTGCCCCGACACATCGAGCAGGTACACGACCAGGTAGTCGGGGTCGAGCCAGTAGTAGTCGTAGCAGTCGCCACCCAGCTGCTGAGAGGGCAAAAACCGCGACTGAATTGGCACCCGACCAGTTTGGTCGCCGGGCAAGAGCGAGCGCACATAGCCCTCGGCCTCGGCCATTTCGGCCTCCATACGCTGCTTTTGCTGGCGCAGGTCCTGGGTCAGCTGGTAAATGCGCAGCCCCGCCCGCACGCGCGCATTTAGCTCGTTGATATCGACCGGCTTCGAGAGCAGATCGTCGGCCCCCATCTCCAGACCCTTGACCCGATCGGCGGTGCTGTAGCGAGCGGTCAGCAGCAGCAGCGAGGTAATCGAGAGTACCGGGTGGTGCTTGAGCGCCTGACAAATGGCCAGCCCGCCAACGTCCCCCGGAATATTCCAGTCGCAGATGATCACCCCCGGCAGCAGCTTTTGGGCCAGGGCTAGGCCCTCGGCTCCGCTGCGGGCCGTGGTCACGCTGTAGCCCTGCTGCTTGAGGGCGCTGACCAGAAACTGCTCCGTAGCGGCATCGTGCTCAATGATGAGGATGTCGATCATGCTGCGCTTTGGCTTGAAGGGTTAACTGTAAAACCGCGAGAGTTATAGAGGGGGCAGATGGCGAAGGGCAGCGGCACAGGGTTTTTACAGACCAACCCTGCGATCGCAAGTAAGCGGCATACACAGGTTTAGCGTAACCCTAAACCAGGGTGTCAAGAAGCTTCATGAAGATCCTACGCAACGGAATGGCGCAACGGAATGGCAGGAGCTATGGCCCTGGCCTTAGAGCCATAGAACCCCATAGACCCATAGTGTGCCCCTCGCCAGCCCCCAATACCCTGTGGCGGCAGTGGCCAACTACTGTTTTTGCCACCGGGTCATGGGGGAATGGCTACCCTCAGCCAGGCTTGCCACGCTTCTGCTGGCCCTGGTTAGCCAGGCAACTTTTTATGAAAGGTACAGTGAGCTACTGCGATCGGCGTGGGACTCTGTAAGCATAGTCAAGCCCGAACCGTTAGATCGACCTGCTATGGACAATCTGGTTATGGACGCTCCTGTCATAGATACGGTGGCTTGCTCGTTGCCCACGAGCTGCGTGGTACCCATTTACAAGTCGCCCAAAGACTATCAGGCCTACCGCATCAGCCCCGGCGACTCCAACCGGCTGGCCCTGGTGTTTGACCCCACCATTGCCGACATGTCGCTCACCTACTGCGTCGAAATTTTTGACGTCGGCGGCAAAACGCCCCCCAACCGCCACCAGGTCGCCGTCGAGATGTTCTTTGTGCTCAAGGGCGAGGGCCGCGCCACCTGTGACGGCAAAACGGTGGCTATTCAAGCGGGCGACAGCATTTTGGTGCCTCCCAACGGCGTCCACGTCGTTGAAAACACCGGCCCCTCCCGGCTCTACACCCTGTGCATCATGGTGCCCAACGAAGACTTTGCGGAGCTGATTCGCAGTGGCACCCCCGTCACGCTCGACGACGAAGACCTGGCCGTCCTGGGTCGGCACGACAGGCCCCAGCCCATATCCCTAGCCCAGTAGGTGGGCACTGCCCACCAGTCCCTCATCACGCCACGTCAGCAAGCCTTGCCCACTCCCCATG
>PYGV01000109.1 GCA_003022385.1 filamentous cyanobacterium CCP3
CCCCAAACCCCGACACCGCCCTCACCGAAGCCTCTAACTACCGCATCGATACGATTCGGGTACCCACCCACAGCCTTGATCTGCTGATGAACGACAGCGGTGAGCTAACGGTGGCCAAAACCCGTGTGGCTCATCGGCTGACAGACATCGCCGTCATTACCAACCTGTGGGAAGAGTGGAGCCGCGATCTGCTCATCAATCGCTTTTTGTTCCACGAGGCGCAGCAGGGCAAACCCGTATGGCCACAGATTGAGAGCTTTCACCACCGCGTTGAACAGCGGCTAGAGCAGTTGGGTGCCCTGGCCGAACAGCTCAGCAGCGCCCTGCACGAAGACACCGATCGCCTGGAGCGAATTACAGGCCGTCTGGAAGAAGGCATTCGCACCCTGCGCCTGATGCCGCTATCGACCATCTTCAACCTGTTTCCCCGCCTGGTGCGCGATTTAGCGCGTCAGCAGGGCAAACAGGTCGAGCTCGTCATTGAAGGCGGTGATACCCTCGCCGACAAGCGCATTCTCGAAGACATGAAAGACCCCCTGCTGCACATGATTCTCAATGCCATTGACCACGGCGTTGAACCCCCAGAGGAGCGGCGGCGGCTGGGCAAGCCTGAGGTCGCCACCATTACCCTGCGCGGCGCTCGAAGAGCCAACAGCATTGTGCTGGAAGTCAGTGACGATGGGCGCGGTCTCGACCTCGATTCGGTCAAGCAAACCGCCGTGCGCCGAGGGCTGTACCGCTCTGAAGAGCTAGAGCTACTGTCGGACAATCAAATTCGATCGCTGATTCTCAGCCCTGGCTTCTCGACTCGCACCAGGGTGACTGAGATCTCGGGGCGAGGCGTGGGGCTAGACGTACTGCGCACCAATGTCGAGCGGCTGAAGGGCACCATTGACGTGCAGTCTACGCCGGGGCAGGGCTGTACCCTGCGCGTGCAGCTGGGCACGACCCTGGCGACCGCCCACGTGCTGCTGGTGGCCGCCAGCGGTCAAACCTTCGCGCTACCCGTAGAGTTTGTGCAAACCACCTGCCTGGTGCAAACCAGCGATGTGTTTACCCTGGAGGGCCACAGCACCATTGTTCACGAAGAGCACCCGATCTCAGTGGTGTGGCTGTCTGACCTGCTAGAGCTGACCAGATCAGCGCAAAATACGGGCAAAACGGCTCCTGAAGAGCATAGTTATCGGACTCCCAAGCAGCGGCTTTCCTGCATTATTTTGCGGGTGGGGCAGGACCGACTGGGCATTTTTGTCGATGCCCTGATCGATGAGCAAGACGTGGTGCTCAAGCCCCAGAGTCAACTGCTCAAGCGAGTGCGATACATTTCTGGGGCGACTATTCTGGGGACCGGCGACGTGTGCCTGGTGCTCAACCCTCAGGATTTGATGTCGGCGGTGCGCCACTGGGCCGGGGCTTCAGCGCTGCCCAAAGAGGCCCTGCCAACGGCTAGCTTACCCAGCGAGCCCAGACCCAAGCGCATTTTACTGGTCGAAGACTCGATCGCGACCCGCACGCAGGAGAAGCGCATTCTTGAATCGGCGGGCTATGAAGTGGTGACCGCTGTAGACGGCCTGGACGGCTTTAAGAAGCTTCAGTCACGCCCTTTCGATGCCGTTGTGTCGGATGTGCAAATGCCTAATCTCGATGGGCTGGGGCTAACCCAGCGCATTCGTCAGCACCGAGAATACAACGAGATTCCGGTGGTGCTGGTCACGACTTTAGCCAGCGATGACGATCGCCGCCGCGGCGCTGAGGCTGGGGCCAATGCCTACATTCCCAAGGGCAGCTTTACCCAAGATCTGCTGTTTGAAACACTGAATCGGTTGATTCTTAGCTGAGTTTGAGCTTGTATTGCAAACTTCCACCGATTTGGGCCAGATTCCGCGTAGAGGCAGTGCACCGCACTGCCCCGCCCCAGGTGGATCTCCAAAATTAGCTTTATGGACTGTTAGTTGTCGTCCAAGGACTGAGGTAACAGTCGGCCCATAACAGCCTTGAGCCGCTCGGGTTCGCAGGGCTTGGTCAAATAGCCCGATGCTCCGGCCATACGCGCCTCTTGGCGGTCGGCCTCGGTGTCGCGGGAGGTGACCATAACAATGGGCAGGTTTCTAAACCGGGGCAGGCTGCGGACGGTGCGGCACAGCTCAAAGCCATCAATACCGGGCATAGAGATATCGAGCAGCAGCGCTTCAACCGCTTCTTGATAAATGACAGAGAGGGCATCTACCGCATTGTCGGCCAAAAGCACCCGGTAGCTGGTATCTAAAGCTCGTTTTATCATCTGCTGGCTAATTAAGCTGTCATCTACCGATAAAACTGTTTGCTTTGTGGCGACACAGGTGGACATAGTCAGACAACCTCTCGGGTCAATACGGGCGCTTGTCTTAGTTATGCCCAAATATCGACTTTTTGCATAACGTACTTTTACCTAAAGGCATACTATTCAGCGAAAGATCTCAACATTTCCCAGCCGCCACCCTCTTAATTGTAAAAACTTTGGTGTTATAGTGCTGACTTTGCAGAACCAGGAGGGAGAGGTTGAGCATGGAGTTTGAGGCGATCGCGCGATCGCTAGCGGAGGCAGGCCGTTTTTTGGCCAGCCAGGGTTGGGCACCGGCCACCAGCGGCAACTATTCAGCCCGACTGAGCGATGGGGCGATCGCCATTACCGTATCGGGGCGCGACAAAGGCCAGCTCACCCCAGACGATATCATGACGGTCGACCTCCAGGGCCAGCCCCTCAGCCCCGGCAAGCGATCTTCGGCAGAGACGCTGCTGCACACCAGCCTGTATCAGACTTATCCAGAGGTGGGGGCCGTGCTGCATACCCATTCGGTTGACTGCGTTAGCCTGTCGCGCTGGCTGCTGGGCCGGGGCCACGAAAGCCTGGCTTTGACCAACTATGAACTGCTCAAGGCTCTGCCGGGCATTACTACCCACGAGGTAGAGGTTGCCGTGCCAATTGTGGCCAACAGCCAGGATATGGTGATTCTGAGCGAGGCGGTGCTGGCTCGACTCAAGGCCTCGCTAGCTCCGGTGGGGTATATCATCGCAGGCCACGGGCTCTACAGCTGGGGAGCTACGGTACCTCAAGCCCGGATGGCAACCGAAGCGCTAGAGGTACTGGTTAGCTGTGCCCTTCAAGACCTGTTACTTAGCCAAAAACTTAGTTAGCGCCTTTAAACTTAGAGATATGGCCCATTCTCTAAACCACCCTCTGACCTAAAGGACAACTGATGACCCTACTCCGCATTTTTAGCGACCAGGACGGTGCGACACTGCTGGACGAATATCGGGATGCCGAGGCGATCGCCTCCGCCCTAGCCAAGGCTGGCGTGCGCTTTGAGCAGTGGCAAACCCAGTCGCCCCTGCCCCAGGAGGCTGAACCCGAAGCAATTTTGGCTGCCTACGCCAAAGATATCGATCGCCTCAAGGCCGAGAGCGGCTACATCACCGCCGATGTGATTCGCATGCACCCGGAGCATCCGCAAAAAACCGAGCTGCGGCAGAAATTTCTCGATGAGCACATCCACAAAGAAGACGAGGTGCGCTTTTTTGTAGAAGGGCAGGCCGTCTTTTACCTGCACCTAAATGACAAAATCTACGCCACCCTCTGCACCGCAGGCGATCTGATCGGCGTACCCGCCAATACCCCCCACTGGTTTGACATGGGCGAGGCCCCGCAGTTTGCCGCCATTCGCCTGTTCTGCAACCCTGAGGGCTGGGTGGCCCACTTTACCGACAGCCCCATTGCCAAGGGATTTCCTGACTACCATGCCTTTGCTTGATCAGCAGCCCCTGGGGGCGATCGTCCTGGATATTGAAGGCACCACCACCGACATTGCCTTCGTCAAAAACGTTCTGTTTCCCTACGCCGAAGCGCGGCTAGAGGCTTTTATGGCCGATCTAACCCCAACGGCTGAGGGGCAAGCTATTTTGGCCCAGGTGCGGGCCGAGGTAGGCGACGATGATTTGTCTATTGACGACTGCATTGCTCAGCTGCTGGCCTGGGCCAGGGCCGACCAAAAAGTGACCCCGCTCAAAGCGCTGCAGGGCATGATTTGGAACGAAGGCTACCGCACCAAAGCCTACTACAGCCACATCTATGACGATGCCGCCGCCCACATTCAGGAGTGGCATCGGCGGGGGGTGTCGATCTATATCTATTCGTCGGGTTCGATCGCGGCGCAGAAACTGCTGTTTGCCAACACCATCGTGGGCGATCTCACCCCCTGCTTTAGCGGCTACTTCGACACCACGACTGGCGCTAAGGTAGACCCCAGTTCCTATCAAAAAATTGCCGAAACTCTGGGGATACCTCCTCAGGAGCTGCTGTTTTTGTCGGATCATCCGGGCGAACTGGCGGCAGCGCGACAGGCCGGTTGGCGAGTCTGCGCGGTACAGCGCCCCGGCACGCCCGATTTTAAGCCCGATTTGCAGACCATAAAGCACTTTGGAGAACTGCCGATCGCCTTTGACGGGGCCTAATGCTGAATCCCTGCTGTCACACCACCGATGTGGTCAAACATGGTAGGAGTACTTAGGGTAAACAGCGCTGTCGCTGCCGTGCTGCTGATTGTAGCCGTGCTTGCTGATTTCTACTAACATGCAGTCCGTTCTACGCCTCCTTATGGTTAAGGATTTCGATTATCCAGCCACCGTTGTAGCGAGGACTGGCTTTTCCCCGAGGGTTGCCCCAGCAAAATATTCTTCAGGCTAATATCTTCATCTAGCGCTGGCCAGTGAATACCAGCCTGCCCACCCGTTAGTCGCCAGTTCTCTCTTTCTGTCGAGCTGCCGTGCAGCAGACGAGGGTACCAGGCCAGCGGTACAGAGATCACCCGTCCATCCGAAAGCTCAACTGTCAGCAGCTCGTCCGAAACCGCAACCTGCTGAATCTGAGGAATATTGAGGATCTCAACCATTGAAGAAGTCATGCCAGGCCTCCAATAACTCGCTCAATATGCACGTGGGGAAGTTCGTCGCGATCGCCCGCATAGCAGAAAAACCGAATTGTTCGAGACGAGCGATCGCTCCAGCACCTGCCCCACTACATCACAACCAATCCCCTCACCTGGGCTGACGACCAGGTGCATCCAGGCAGTCCGTCAAGCTGGTAGAAACTCTATCCATCAGCCGATAGTTTTTGCTGTCGGCGCTGCTTCAAGAATTCGGCAAAATCTAGAACCTCTGCTACCAGGTCATCCGATAGCTCACTCGCTAAAACTCTTAGAGAACTGCGATCGCCCATCACATCGCGCGCCGCCGCCAAAAGTTTGATTTGGTGCGGATATACAGTTTCGACCCCAAGAGTTTCCATAAAAGCCTCGGGGTCGTCTTGGGTAGCGGGAATAAAATCTCCGGCATCGTCGTACTTAACCCACTGACCAAATAGCTCTACTAAAAAGGCGTCGCCCTCGTTGAAGACCTCGACGATCGCCCCCGGGGTACCCTTTGGTGCTGCATCACCTTCAACTAAAAGTACCGGCTCCAAAAGCTGCACACTATCAAAAAGCTGAAACTGATTCATGCTAAGCCTCCTGCGCGATCGGGCAAAGCTGTAACGAACCGGGCGACGCTGGTTCTAAACAGATATTCTGCTTTCTCTAGGGGAAACTCAAACCGCTCTGGGGGTGAATCTGCACTGGTCATACTCGCTCACCCGCCTACTCACCCCACTCTCCTACTTGCTTTCCCCAGGCTCTACCCAGCGACCGTCGGCCTTGATCAGGTTGATCAGCTCCGCCACGCCCTGGTCCTCCGGCACCTTCTTAATCTCATCGCGGCCCCGGTACAGCGAGATGTAGCCAGGGGTCTTGCCCACATAGCCGTAGTCGGCATCCGCCATTTCGCCGGGGCCGTTGACGATGCAGCCCATCACCGCGATATCCAGCCCGGTCAGGTGCTTGGTCGCTTCGCGCACCTCGTGGAGCACGTCTTCGAGGTTAAAGAGGGTGCGACCGCAGGAGGGGCAGGCCACGTATTCCACCATGGTTTTGCGCAGCCCCAGGGCCTGCAAAATGCTGTAGCAGACCGGGATTTCTTTTTCCGGCGCTTCGGTCAGCGACACGCGAATGGTATCGCCAATGCCCTGGGCCAGCAGGGTGGCAATGCCCGCCGTCGACTTGATGCGGCCATACTCCCCGTCGCCCGCTTCGGTGACGCCCAGGTGTAGGGGGTAGTCCATACCCAGCTCGTCCATGCGGTGGGCCATCAGCCGGTAGGCGGCCACCATCACCGGCACCCGCGACGCCTTGAGGGAAATCACCAGGTTGCGAAAATCCAGAGATTCGCAGATGCGGATAAACTCCAGAGCGCTCTCCACCATGCCCTCGGGAGTGTCGCCGTAGGTAAACAGCATGCGCTCGGCCAGCGACCCGTGGTTGACGCCAATGCGCATTGACTTGCCCTGGTCGCGCAGGGAGATGACTAAGGGCTCCAGGGTTTCGCGAATTTTGGCGCCGATGTCGTCAAACTCGGTTTGGGAATAGTCGGTGCGGTTGGCCTGGGGCTTTTCAAACACGTAGAGGCCGGGGTTGATGCGCACCTTATCGACGTGCTTGGCTACCTCCAGGGCAATCTTCATGCCGTTGTGGTGCACGTCGGCCACCAGGGGCACGGGCTGGTAGGTGTCTTCTAAAATCTTGCGAATGTCGGCCAGGGCTTTGGCGTGGGCCATGCTGGGCACCGTCACCCGCACAATTTCGCAGCCGATCTCGTGCAGGCGGCGAATGGCGGCGGCAGAGCCTTTGATATCCAGCGTGTCTTCGTTGATCATCGACTGCACCACCACCGGATGGCCGCCCCCAATGGTGACACTGCCCACGGGCACTGGCCGGGTTTTGCGGCGGTGAATGGTGGTGTCGAAGGGGTCAAAGGCGGGGGTAGCGGCGGTCGAAGAAACAGGGTTAGGAAGCGTTTGCATAGCCTTTGCTCAATGGTTGCCGGTGCTTAGAAGTAAAGGTTTTGGCAGTATTTTATCTACCTCCCAGAGTGCCACAGAATGGTGGCTCAGAGATGCCAAAGCAGCAAAAATGGCCCGTCGCTGTGATCCAGACTGCATTTTGCTCAAAGAATTATCTAGAGCAGCGGTTGTGACCCACGGAGAGCTTCGATATTAATATGCTGAAGTCGGTCGTAGGCGCGATCGATACTGCGCTGCCCCCGCAAAAAGCCGGTGCTGGCCCCAGGGCACAGGTAGGCCAGAGTTTCGGCAGAAAAGCGAGTTCTCAGCACCTCGACCTGCTGGAGCTGGCGGGGCCAGTGAAAGGTCTTGGCCAACCGCAGCGGCTCTGGATCGCCCGCTCGGTTGGGCAGCAGGTGCCGCCCGGTAAACAGCACTCCGCCGTAGGCGCTGTAGTAAAGGCAGGCGGAGCCCGGCGAGTGTCCGGGGGTCCAAATAGCCTCTAGCTCGGGGCTAAACTTGAAGCTGTGGTGAAAGGTAGTGGTGGGGGTATCGGGCAGCAGGTAGGCCTCTTGTTCCTGAATCACCACTTCACAGGTCAGCGCTTTGTGAATTTTGGCCGCCTGCCCAAGGCCGCCCCGGTGGGTGATAAATAACCACTGCGCGCCGCCCTGAGCGGTCAACCACTCGCGATTGCTCTCCTCCCAGGCGGGTGCATCAATCAGTAGATTGGCCGGTTGGCCTTCGGGGGTGTTGTTTACAATAAAGTAAGCGGTGGCCCCTTGGGTATCGCGGTTGGGGGGGAAGGCATATACGGTGTCGAACACCAAGCGCGGCACCTTAGGGCCAGGCGATGGAAGTGGGGCTGAAGCAGCTGTCATGGGTGCAGGAGAAGGGGTGAGAAACACCTTTGAAACGCCTATACTAACTGAACCCTGCCCCGGCTGCCTGGGCTAACGCCCACCGGGATTGTTTAATGGGCTTGTTTTCGGGGAGCCTGTTTTTGGAGATCAGTGTTTGAACCCTGTCTTCACAGCGCAAGTTGCCCCGCCTCAATCGTTGCACTCCACTGGCTACTCGATGGTGTTTTTCTGGCTTTTTGTTCTTGGTCTGCTGACCTACGTGCTGCTACAGCGCAGCGTTAGCCGCATCACCCGTACCCCCGTGTGGCTACTGTGGCTGGTGATGATGCTGCCAGCGTTTATTTTAACGGGCTGGGTGATCGTCAATGGCAGCGAAGAACCTGCCCCCACGGCCCTGCTGCTGGGGCTGTTTATTGTCTGCCCAATTCTCTACTGGGCGCTAATTCAAAAGGGGCGGATTTCGGTGCCGCCGAGCGCTAAACCCGAGGCCGAAGCCGGTGAGGCCAAACGAGCGATCGCACCACCGTCCAAGCCCGCCCTGCGCCCCATCGAAAAAGACGAAGAAGCGACGCTGCAGGGCTGCTTTCCGTGGTCGGTATACTACCTGCAAAATATTGAGTACCACCCCCAGGCGATGATCTGCCGGGGGCAGCTGCGAGCCTCGCCCACCGTGGCCTACGACACCGTGCGCGACAACATTCGCCGCCACTTTGGCGATCGCTTTTTAGTGATATTCCAAGAGGGGTTGCAGGGCAAGCCGGTGTTTGCGCTGGTGCCCAACCCCCAGGCCGAGAAGCGCGATCGCAGCCAAACCCTAACCCGTCCGGGGCTGGCTCTGGGGCTGCTGCTGGTAACGCTATTTACCACGACGGCGGTGGGCACCTACCTGGCCGGAGTCACCGAAGACCAACTGCAGGCCACACCCGCCCTCATTTTGCAGGGGTTGCCCTACGCCCTGGGGCTGCTGTTTATTCTAGGCTGCCACGAGATGGGCCACTACCTGGCGGCCCGTCGCTACGGCATGCGGGTGACGCTGCCCTACTTTATTCCGGTGCCGTTTTTTCTGGGCACCCTGGGGGCCTTTATTCAAATGAAGTCGCCGGTGCCCAATCGCCGCGCCCTGTTTGATGTCGGCATTGCCGGGCCGCTCTCAGGGCTGGTGGTGGCGGTGCCGCTGCTGCTGTGGGGGCTGAGCCAGTCGACCGTGGTGCCCATCCCCGAAGACGGCTCTAGCCTGCTGAACTTTGAGGCCCTCGACCCCAAGGCCTCGCTGATGCTGACGTTGCTCTCCAAGCTGGTGCTGGGGGCCCAGGTGGCCGCCGATCAGGCGATTCATCTGCACCCGATCGCGATCGCGGGCTGTCTGGGCTTGGTCGTGACCGCCCTCAACCTGATGCCCGTGGGCCAGCTCGACGGTGGCCACATTGTGCACGCCATGTACGGCCAGCGGGTGGGCAGCGTGGTGGGGCAGGTGGCCCGGCTGCTGGTGTTTGGCCTGGCCCTGGTGCACCCCGAGCTGATGATCTGGGCGATTTTGCTGTTCTTTATTCCAGCCGCCGACCAGCCCGCCCTCAACGACGTCAGCGAACTCGACGATCGCCGCGACTTTTTGGGGCTGCTGGCCTTGACACTGTTGGTTATGATTGTGCTGCCAGCACCGGGAATTCTCACCCGGCTGCTGTACTAGCCTGGGGGCTAGTTCGGCCTCAATTTTGGTAACCGAATCGCCATGTCCCAAGACCTGACCCAGTGGATTACGGAGGTGCGCACCCTCCAGCGGCAGCTGGCCGACACCCAAAAGGAGCGCGACCAGGCCTACAACAGCGCCGCTAACTGGCGACGCCTCTACGAAACCGAAGCCCGCCAGCGCCGCGAGGAAACCGCCGAGTTTCAGACCCAGCTCGAAGCGCTGCAGCAGCAGCTGGTGGCGTCCCCGGCGATCGAAGCCAGCGACCTCAGCGGGGTGCACTCGCTGCAGGGCCTTCAGCAGCATCTCGATAGCCTTGTGCAGCGCTGCCAGGAACTGACCGAGCGCCTGGAGGCCGAACGCGAGGCCCACGCCCAAACCCGCCAAACCCTCACCGCTGCCCTCGGCGACACCTTTGACGCCCTGAAGTAGCCTGTCTATTTATGCATGTCAGAACCCAGGGTTTTTGGATGGATAGCCATTGTCACTGGCTCGGCCCAAAAAAACCTGGGTTCCATAACGTCGGCTACTCTAACGGTATAACAGACCTTCTGGTCAAGAAATCCGGTTCATGTAGCGGGGGTTTAACCGCCCGCCACGAAAATGTAGCGCAGCAGGAAGATGGCGGCCAAAATCCACATGCCGATGCTGGTTTGATTGGTTTTGCCCTGAATGGCTTTGATCAGCGGGAACGCAATCAGGCCCATGGCCAGCCCCTCCGCAATCGAAAAAGCCAGCGGCATCATGATGATGGTCAGGAAGGCCGCGATCGCATCGGCAGGTTCATCCCAGTCGATGTTTTTAGCCCCCGACATCATCAGCACCCCGACAATGATCAGCGCTGGAGCGGTGGCAAAGGCCGGAATGCCCTGCAGCAGCGGGATAAATAGCACCGACGCCAAAAATAGCGCCGCCGCCACCAGGGCCGTAAACCCGGTGCGCCCGCCCTCGGAGATGCCCGAGGCCGACTCGATGTAGGTGGTCACCGTTGAGGTGCCCAGCACCGCCCCAGCTGTGGTGCCGATGGCATCGGCCATAAAGGCTTTTTCAACCCCAGGAAACGATCCGTCTGCTTTGATGTAGCCCGCCTTTGAGCCCAGCCCCGTCAGTGTGCCGATGGTGTCAAACAAATCCACAAACAGGAATACAAAGATGATGCCCACCATCTCCCAGAAATTGATGCGAAACAGCTCGCCTAGGCCCACAAAGGCCTGACCAAACAGATCGACCGGGGCCTGGGGCATGGCCATCAGCCCGGTCGGCCAGGGCGACACGCCAAAAATCCAGGCGAGAATGGCGGTGCCCAAAATGCCCCAGAGCAGCGCCCCGGTTACCCGCCGAGCAAACAGCGCCGCAGTAATGCCCAGGCCCAGCAGCGCCATGGCGGTTTGGGGCGATCGCAGATTGCCCAACGTCGTAAAGGTCGCCTCCGAGGGCACAATGATGCCCGCACTCTTGAGAGCAATGTAGGCAATAAACAAGCCAATGCCAGCGGTGGTGGCGTGCTTGACCGCATCGGGAATCGCCTCCACAATTTTGCTGCGCACGTTGGTGATGGTCATGAGGATAAAGATAATGCCCTCAACGAGCACCGCCGCCAGGGCCACCCGCCAGTCGATCCCCAGGCCGAGCACCACCGTGAAGGCAAAGTAGGCGTTGATGCCCATACCCGGTGCCAGGGCAAAGGGCAGCTTGGCGTAGAGCGCCATCACCAGCGTGGCCAGGGCGGCAGAAAGGCCCGTCGCCATCACCAGTTCGCCAAACAGGTCGCCCGACTCGTTGAGAAAGACCGCATTTGACAAAATGGCCGGGTTCACAATCAGGATGTAGGCCATCGTTACAAACGTGGTCAGCCCGGCCAGCGCCTCGGTGCGAAAGCTGGTGCGGTGGGCGGCAAAGTCAAAAAATTCCGCAATTTTGTTGCCCGGTCCCGAGTTCGAGGGTGCCTGAGGCAGTTGTTCAGTGGGCTGGGTCACGGTAGAACTCCTTGTGAATGGATAGATGATTGGCCATATAGACCCACAAGGCCAATAGACTCAGCCCTCAGTCCACGACATCTACTCGGTTGAATCTGCTACAAACGTTACATTCCCTTATTTTTGATGCATACTGTAACGTCTTGGCGCATCGTGCTACGGGAAGATCTAGATGTGAGCGATCGCCCTCTGAGCGCGCCATTACTTGCGCCAGGGCCAGCGAGTCCCCATTTCGGTAGCGGCCGACCAGCTCAGGTACAGCACCAACAGCGCCACGCCAATCAAAAATGGGCCAATATCCTCAGGCATAGTCTATGAAACCCGCGCAAGCCGGGTTTGGTATTGGTGGACTACGATAGGCTGCGATCGCGCCAGCAGGCGCAGCACCCCAATCAAACGCCATCATACTATCGCTAAACAAATACCCTCTAGGGCTGACACAACCAGCATCCTAGAGGGTATTTGCTCAGCCAAGCGTGGCTTAATCGATGGCTTAGGGGTGCAGACTGTGGCCGCCTACATCGCAGGCTGAAAATTCGAGGCCATGTCTCACCTGAGAATGGAGCAGATTGTCAGACTCTACTCAGACTCCTTGGCGGCTTCAAAGTCTTCCTTCTTTTGCTCCTTCTTTTCGGCGCCTTTCTCATCGATATTGTCGACGAAATTTTGGATGCGCTCTTCGTTCTTCTCAGCGTAAGACTTGTTCTCTTCGGTAGTCATGCTGTCAACCTCGATTACATTACAAAAATCATTAGGTTCACTGTAATCACCCGGCTTAAAATCACCATCTACTCAATGAGCGATTTGCGAGCGATTTGCGCTGAGTCAGGTTCTACCGTAGGGGTTAAGGCCTGACACCACCCCATGACGAGGTTAGATGAGCCTGGTACGTCACTCTCCCTCTCCTGGGTCGGTTCTCTCGCGCCGATAACGCCTTTCACGGCAACTACTTGAGGTCATTCTTCTGACCCACAACGATCGCCTGCACGAGGTCAATCTGGGCTGGCATCCCCAGGCCGAAGATCTGCTGAGCCATACCTACCCTGCGCAGGACTGACGGACTGATCGGTCACCTGCTGAATCAGGCAGCCTGAGCGAACTGGCCCCCGCCATATCTCTGCATTGACAGTTCACTAGCGGCCTTTGTAGTGTGCGGTAGTGGGTCGTAGCGGACTGAACTCTAAAGGATTGTGATTACCCTCAAAGCGTCTTCCTCATGCTGGGCGCGATCGGGATTTGGTTCAAAGCTCGCTGCAACCCGTTCACTATGACGGCTTTTAGCTCGAACCTTTCTGAAGAGAGAGGGTGCGCCTGCATTCTCACGGAATCATGAAGACTGTGAGTTGTAACACACTATCAAACTTTCAGTTAGGACATAGATCTAATGACTGACATGACAACCTTAGCTACCAAGCTTGCTGACCTAAAGCTGTTCCAAAATATCTTGATCGACAGCGAGCAAAAGCTAATGGCGGCCACCAATGACACCACTATTCGTGAGCGTCTGGAAGGGATGCTGAAAAGCGATCGCGAAAACCTTGGCACCATTGAAGAAGCTGTGACTAAGCTGGGCTCTGCATCAGAGCCGCGCGACATCACCCAAAAACATGCTGAGGCCGTCACCAAAATGATGGACGGTTCAGAGCTATCTGTGTATGACAAATTCTTTCAGCTTGAACTGCTGAAGCACCAGCAGGTGATGACGGGTCTGGTGCTGCACAAAGTCGCTCAATCCCTGAGCGATACGCTCCAAGATGCCATGGAGCCGCTGAACAAAGTTAACTTTGAAAACCGGGCTCACCAGGAAGTGCTCAAAGGCGTGCTTTACTTCGTTGGCACCCGTGAAATCGCGGGCAAAGAGCCTGACATGGGTCTGTGGGCCAGCGTCGAGCAGGGAATTGCGGCGCTCAAAGGGGCGATCGGCAGCGCGGTTAGCTAGTCAGGCTCTCCAACACCAAATTCTGAATGAATAAACCCCCATTTGTAGGGGCGCGGCACGCTGTGCCCCTACGGGGTTCCTTGTCTGATTAAAATTACCGACTTACATCTGCAAACGCAGCAGAATTAGCTGGGTGGCGCGATCGGCCTCAAAGTTGTTGTCGCTGACCAGCAGCAGGCTCTGGCTGCCGTCGGGCAGGCGCGGCCCCAGGGTCATGCCCTCCAGGTTGTCTACCGCCAGCGGGGTGTCGGCAAAGTCGAGCACCAGCTGCTTACGAATGGGCGAAATTCCCGACACATCTCCCGCCAGGGTTGGGATAGCCGAGGTATCGGTGGCACCGCCCGTTGCCAGCTGGTAAAGTTTCACCTGCGTGCCTCGCAGGCCAAAGGCGCGCTCTAGAGCCAAAAAGTGCCCGCCCTGATCGATCGCAAGCAGAGCGGTGAGGCCATTTACCACCGCTCCAGAGGGCTCCAGATCGAGAGGGTAGCGGTGTTCGGCAATCAGCGTCGTCTGGTCGTCACCAATCAGGTAGTGCAAAAAACGGCTGTTAAGGGGCTGGCTGGGGTCGTCGTTGTAGTCTTGCACCAGGGCCGACTCGGTGGCGGCAAACAGGCGAAAGGGCTCAATCATGCCTGCCCCGCTGGATGATCCAGCAATCGTCAGGGCCTCTAGGCTGAGGTTGTTTTGCACGCCTCGGGTGGCCTGGTCGGGGTCGTCGGGCAGGTAGCGCTCGGGCAGGGGCAGGGTGGCGATGGCCCGACCCGTCTGGCGATCAAACTCGCCAATGAAGGGTGGCGCATTTTGCCTCACATCGCCCTCGCTGCTAATTAAAAGGGTGTCGCGGGGCGACAGGGCCATGCCCTCAGGGTCAATGCTGCCCCTGGGGTAGGGGTTACCAGCGGCATCGAGCAGGGGGGTGACGGCCTCAAGGCTAACGGTGTCAAACCGGGGCTGCTCCATCCCCCGCTGGGCCAGAGTTACGGCCAGGGTGTAGAACCGGGCCGGGCCAAAGCGACCGCGATCGTCGGAGAGGGCGTAGAGCCGGTCACGGGGGCGATCGTAGACCAGCGCCGACAGGCCACCTACCGTGGTGCCCTCAAACGACTGGGGGGGCAAATTGTAGACATCCAGCAGCTCGACTGCGATCGGTAAAAACAGCCGATCTTCGGCTTTGATCTGAGGAATAGCGCAGCTAGTGACCAGCAACAGCAGCAGCGCGCCAGAGCCAGCGATCGCCGCCACACCACCCGCCCCAGCCTCCGGTGCATCCCCTTTGCCATCGTCATTCCCTTCTCGTATATCTTTCTGGCTCTAGTTCTGTCGTTGGGCCAGCACCCTCTAGAATAGGTCAGCTTGAGGCCCCCAAACGGCGGCTCGCGATCGCTACCAGGTAAACCGCAGGCCCTGCTCAATCAAAAACGTCTGTAGCGCTGACATCTGCCCGGTCACCACAATTTGGGCTGGGGTCAGGTCGGAGGGCTTGGCGTAGCGCAGTAGCCACCCCGCCGTGCCCCCCGCCGCGCTGCCCACGCTCCACTCGCCGTACTGCACCC
>PYGV01000429.1 GCA_003022385.1 filamentous cyanobacterium CCP3
GCCGTCAGCCCACCAATGCCAGCCCCCACAACCACCACCCGGCGACCCGGCAACCCCGAGGCACGACCCATAGCGTTACATTTCTTTACAACACTCTTAGTCTAGCCCAGGCTGAGGGTGGGGATCGCTCTGGGGATCGTCCATACCCCGGCTAGTCGTACTCGCGGTTGCCAGCGGCAAACTGCAGCACCATGGGCAGGCCACCATCCTGGTGATACTTGTCGGCCCAGGCGCGCAGCATTTCGTCGAGTTCTGCTAACGCCGCCTGACGCTGCTGCGGAGCCACATCAAAGACTTCAACCCCGCGCAGCACGCCGGGTTCTTCGCGCACCCAGGCCTGCAGCAGGCCGAAGTAGCGGGCGACATCGTCAATCATGGCGAACACCCGCTCCTGCTCTCCTTTGGGGGAGTAAGATTCGCTGGCCAGAGCGTACAGCGGAATATCGACCAGGGGCGAATCAATTTGAATGACGGTGCCCGAGTGCAGCAGCCGAAACTTGATGTGAGACAGCAGGGCGTCACTGAAGGGCATGCGCTGTCCCTTGGGCAGTTCCTCCTGCGACATCTGGTGAAGCAGTTCCATCAGCTCGGTAAACTCAACCTGGTCTAAAATGCGGGCCTGAGGGGCACTGGAGGGCAGGCTTTCTTCAATGCTTTTGCGCTCGCCAGGGGTCAACCCCTGCACGCGCACCCGCGCCTCGGTGCCGCTGCGGGGAAAGTGTTCTTGCCACAGAAAGGGCAGGGCAATCAGATAGTAGGGTTCTTTTGAGTTGAGTACCTTCAGGCTTTGGCCCTCCGCCAGGGCAACCTGAATCTCCTGCACAATAGCTTTGACCCGCTTGGGTTCAACGTGGTACAAAAAGCCGGTTTTACGAATGTTATTGCCCTGCTCGATGAAGGTGCTGTAGATGGCAAGCTTGGCGGCGGTGGTGGCGGCGTCTAAAAAAGCCCCGTAGCGATGGCCTCCCATCTTCATGGTGCTGAGGGCCAGGTTGAGCAAAATCCAGTCTGCCGGGCTGTTGTCTACGGCTCGCAGCAGGTCTTGTTTTAAGTCGGGCGGAACTTGAGACTGATAGGTCACAGGATGGCGATTACTCAGACTAGGTAAATTACAGAATTTTTAGCCTCAGTAATTTACAGGAAAGAACAGGGAAGGCCACGATCGCAGCTTAAGCAGAAAGGGACAGATTTGAGCTGACCAAAACCATCTGAGGTTTTGACTGAGGTGACTCATTCAAGCATGAGTCAAAAACGACAACAACAGCACCCGAGACCCAGAGCCCAACGGGAGTCGGGCAGACAGATCGCTCCTCAAATCGCAGCCTACAGGCAGGGCGAACCATGCTCTTAACATAGCCTATGCCCAGACCTACAGCAGCTTTTTCTACAGAGAGGATACTTCAGCTTCAAAGTATAGATTTAGTTGTCGAAAATGCTTCACATTTTGGCCTTAATTAAGAGCGGGCGCTCAGGATTGTGATTTGAGCTGGCGATCGCTATCTGACCCAGGTGAACGACGTCAGCTGGCGCTTGGCGACCCTAAGCTTCGAGGACACTCTCCCTGAGAAACGTTTGAACGCGCAAACGTTTCTCAGGCTTCTACAATGCCTTAACCCGATTGACTATGGCTAGAAAGCCCAGCAGCCATCAGGTTATGAGCCAGGCTCGGCAGGGGGCGCAGGCTCGATCGGCTCCGCCGGGGGAGTGGCTGGATCGGCAGGGGCGTCGGGTTCAGCGGAGGGCACAGGCTCGACTGGCTGGGCCGCGCCGCAGTAGCCATTGACCTCGTTGATCAGCTGCGATTCGGTTTGAGAGAGCGTTTCGATCGAGGCCACGGCGGTCATGGTCTGCTGCTGAGATTCTTCGATTTTGGCCGGTAGCTCGGCCTCTGACTCCACCTGCACCACCAGGTCCATCGCCTCACGGGCGTCGGTCAGCGCGGTGCTAAACCCCTGCACAACCCCAACGTACTCATCTCTAAACTGGCTGAGGTCTTCGTCGCGGAGGGTGGTAGATTGCAGATCGCCGACCAGCCCGTCGAGGTTGGTGACCACTTTATCGACGGCGGTGGTGTACTGGCTGGCGGCGAGCTTGATGTCGTCCAGGTTTTTGACCTGGGCCGCACTCTCGCTAAAGGTTTGAATTTCGGCCTCAAATTCCTGCATAAAGCCCTGGGTTTGGTTGACTACCTCGGCCAATTGGTTGCACTGGGCCACTTTAGACGAACCGCAGCCCAGCAGCAGCAGAGGCAGTAAAAGCCCTACCCCACGCACGCTCTGCCGCCCTATGCTTCTACCTGTGCTTGCTACCTTTGTCATCGCTGCCGCCATCGTTTATTGCTACGGCTTCAAGTTTTACCCTGTCTTGGTTAGGTTTACAACCTAATTTATTGAGTTTTGACGGTGTCGGGGGGCCGTCGATCGCAGGTCAAAATTAAAGCCGATCCGGTCATTCGGCGGGGGGCGATCGCGCCCTGTACCCCAGGCGTTCAACCAGACTGCGCTGCGCCAGTGCAATCGCCCCGGTTCACCCGGTAGCGCACCTTGTAATACTCAAGGAGTAATACTCAAAGACGGGAAAACTGCTGATAGGATCATGAAGATAAAGGGTATTGCTGAATACCAGGGCAGGCGAAGTTGGGCCATTTCAGGTGGAGCGATCCCCGTTCCAGGCTCTGGTAATGGGCGCGCTACTGTACTGCCCGAGCGCTTTTCCGACTTGGGGAAGGGCTTCTGCGATATCTTGAATGAGCCACGTTATTGGCTGCTTAACCCCTACCGGATGCGATCGCGACATGCTCAGCCCAGATGATTTTTTGGTGGCCACCCAGTGGGCTGGCCTTGGCACCCTGGCCCTGGCCCTGCTGGCGGGGCTGGCCTTTGGGTTTAAGTGGGGCATTCGGTTTCGCCTCGTGGGGGCCACTGGGTTTGCTGCGGTGCTCACGGTGGGCCTGCTGGGCCTGAGCTTTGAGCCGTTTACCCGCACTGCCGTGCCAGGGGCCATACCCTACACTACCGTCTACGACTCCGGGGCCAGTCAGATTGTAATTGCGGTGCCAGATACCATCAGTCCCGAAACGCTGGATGCCACGCTGCGCCAGGCGGCTAGCAACCTGTTTAAGCCCTACCGCCTGGGTCTACCGGGTCAGGTCGCCACCATTCGCGCTCGCACGATCGCCCATGAGCCCGACGGCATCTCCAAACTGGTCTATCTGGGGCAAATTCAGCCCAACCCCAAAGGCTCTGAGGAAGCATTTCGGGTGCAGATCGACCGCTCCAGCTGGCCCACCCCCGGTTAACTCATCCCCTTCCTCTCCGCCTCATCTTCCTTCCGCCTTGATCTCACCCATTCACCTCACCACCGTTTCCGCCGCCTATGCCCACCCTCTCCCCCCTTCCTACCCTCGCGATCGCCCCGGCCCAAGTCGTTCGTGGCGACGGCATTTTAGCTGACCAGGGGACTGCGATTGCTCGCCTGGGCCAGCGCCCCCTGATAG
>PYGV01000110.1 GCA_003022385.1 filamentous cyanobacterium CCP3
GGGGCAGCGGGTGTATGACGAGTTTCCAGCCGAGAGCATTCTGGATCTGGAGGGGGCAGAAATCCCGATTCGGCGGTTTTCGCACCCGGTGCTGGCGGTGGGTCTAGCCCTGACGGAGGCCCTTCAGTGCACTGTGGTGGTCGTGCACCTGAAGTCAAAACGGCCCATGATGAGCAATGGCGTCGATCGCAGCGACCCGGTCGAAATTGCCAAGGGCCACGCCCGTTCGTTAATTCGCCGCACCGCCGAGGCCACCGCCCTGCGCTTTCTGCTGATGGAGGGACTGCGCGATCGCAACTACCCGGTCATCGTCATGGGCGATGTCAACGACAACCACACCGCCGTCACCACGCAGATTGTCACCGGTCAGCCCCCCTGGGAATGCTGGCCCTACCGCAAAAAAGCCCCGGTATGGGACGTGCTGCTGTACCAGGTGAAAGACATTCAGGCCCGGATTGGCTACGGTGACCACTACTACACCCACATCCACAACGGCCACTACGACAGCCTCGACCACATCATGGTCAGTGAAGAGTTTTCGGCTCAAAACCGCGATCGCATTGGTCGGGTCACCTACGTCTCGGTCTTTAACGACCACCTGTTCGACCAAACCCTGCTCGAAGACAGTTTTGAACCCTGGCAGTCTGACCACGGCCAGGTGGTAGCTACCATCGAGCTTAACCCACCCCAATCGAGCCGTCCCCAGCTCATGGAGCGCTAGGCTGAATTTTCATGATCCTAGGCTCACTAAAACAGGACGGGCCAGAGGCCCATCCCACAGGAGGGGTAGTTATAGCCATCGCCAGATCGGTTAGGACATGCTGCACAGCACTCCAAAGCGATGGCTATATGCCAGTGCGCTGCCCCAGCTTTCGCCAGTAGCTGTGACTCGTGTCCTAAGCGCAGTGGCCATCGCTATACTTCGAGGCTTGGGAGTTGTTATGGAAATCCTGGTGGGATAGCCGTCCTGGCTGTTTAATCTCCAGCAGCGGCATGGACTGGCTACAGCGATAACTAAACCGAGCAGCCGCAGACGGTATCCTGTGACCAAGACCTGTGGGGGACAGTTCAGCGGTGCGCATCTTTTTCGACTTTGTAGTAGGTGGTATTGCGGCCCTGTTTCCGGTCGTAGACCCAATCGGCAGCGTGCCGATATTTCTGGTGCTGACCACGGGGGTACCCACCAGTCTGCGCAACCGCTATGCCCTGCGCATCGCCCGCAATGTGGTGGTGCTGCTGGTGGGCACCTTGCTGGTGGGGGGCAGCGTGCTGCGCTTCTTTGGCGTGTCGCTGGCGGTGGTGCGCATCGCCGGGGGTATTGTGGTCTTCCACGCCGCCTGGCGGGCCATGAACTCTGACCCCAAGCTCACCGATGTCGATAGCCAGGAGGCCGTGCAGCGGGTCGACGAGCACAAAGATATCGCCTTTATGCCCATGACCATTCCGCTGCTGGGCGGGCCGGGGGCGATCGCGGTCACCCTTGGCCTCGCTGCCCAGGCCGGGGGCGATTTTTCGGTGGCTACGGCGCTGAACTTGCTGGCGATCGCCGCCGCCATTGGGCTGATTGGGCTGGTTATTTTTCTGTCGCTGCGATCGTCCACGCTGCTGCTTAAGGTGCTGGGGGCCAGCGGTATTCAGGCCATGAGCCGCCTGCTGGGGCTGTTTGTGATGGCGATCGGGGTGCAGCTCATTCTCAACGGCCTGGCTGACTGGATGGCATCTCTGGGGTGGGTGCCTTAAACTCACTGGCTGGCCTGCCGCCGAGAGACATGGCCCCACTTACTCCCACACTGTAGTTTTGACGTAAACTTGGGGTGTTCCCTGAAAAACCGTCCAAATTGGCTTCACTGATTCGGCGACAGCGGTTGAGTGCAGGTTAGCAGTAGTATCTATGGCAGCTTGCCAGCAGGCCAGCCGCACAATTTTGGGTTTGCTGCCCTCTAGTGCTCTGTACGGTCTGTAACGCTCTATCTAGCGGTGCTTTATGTGTTTGCCGCATGCCTTCTCAGGGAACCCTTGACCCATGAGCTACCCAAGCTTCCACAGCTTCATTAAATTGCTGCGCAGTCTGCTCAAGCGCAGGCAGCCCTGGCTGTTTGAAGAATCAATCTTTCTGGCTGACCTATGCCTGGCCTATGGCACCATTGCTGGTCTGGGCGATCGCGACAAAAAAACGCTTTTTCTCGCTGCCCACTTTAAAAACCTGGGAGCTATCTACCTCGACGACCAGAGCCTCAAGCAAGAATACCGCGACCACAGCGATGCCGTGGTTCAGATGGAGGTGTTGTTCAGGGAGAGCGCTCAGCTAGCCCGAGATGCGGGCTTAGATGAAGTGGCCGATGTGCTGGATCAGTACCACCTGCGGGCGATTCCGCAAAATCCTCTGGCCCGCATTTTTCAGGTGCTCAACGCCTGGGTATCGTGCCGTCAGCGCAAGGGATGGCGTAGCTCCATGAGCGACAAAGAGGCCCTGATCATTCTCAAACAGCGGGCTGAGATGAAGTGGTCTGACCCCAAGGTGGTGTTTCACTTTATCGAGCATCTCTGCCGCTACTCGTCGCGGGCCGAGCGCCGCCAGGCCTGCACTTTAACGGGGTTTGAGGTGCCGCCCGAGGTGCCTGAGGTGAGAGATTACAGCTTTGACACCCTCGAAGACCAGTTTCAGGAGCAGGTTGAAGCCGCTGGATAGCACGGCTGTCGCGTCAGGTGCCCCAGACCAATCGGTCCTGTCGTTTGCTTAGGAACGTGGATGTTTTAAGGTGCAATTCTTGTGGGTCAGGCATCTTGCCTGACCATGGATAGCCGTCCCGGCTATCCCAAATTATTTGATTCGCGACTCTTAAGGGTCGAAGATGGCTATGGCCAGCGGAAGGGGATACAGTTGGAGAGATACCGCAATCTCCCCGATAGAGGGTTGTTTCTAAGCCAATTAGCCCTAGAATTTGGGAATTGTTGGGTCATTCTGCGGGCTGACCCAAAGGTAGGTTTGTTTGGCAGTAGCTACAAGGGTTTGTCATGGCTAACGACGCGATCGATATGGAACAGTCCTACGTCAATTCGCTGACCGAGAAAGATCTTGATGCCGTGCCTTGTATAGAGACGATTGAGGCGGTAATTGCCAGCCTCGATCAGGGCGATGGCGCGATGGTTAGCCAAACCAATGAGGGGCACCTGTGGCGATTTCGGTATGGCAGTGTAGATGTGTATGTACAGCTAACCGGCGAAACCGAAACCGATACGCTCACGGCCTGGTCGCCCGTGCTGAGTCTGCCCGCCAAAGATGAGGCCAAGCTGATGAGACAGCTGCTAGAGAAAAACTGCAACGAAACCCTGGAAGCTCGCTTTGGCATCTCGGGCGATCAGGTGCTGGTAATCTCAAGCCGCATTCTCCAAGATATTTCGGCGGCCGAAATATCTCGGCTGCTGACCATTGTGGCCACCATTGCCGACGACTCAGACGAGGCGCTAGTGGCCGAATTCGGCATGGGTTAAAGTCTTTTGGGCCGCTTTCCCCCGGTCGCTGAGCGGAGTCGAAGCGACCGACAAGAAAGCCAGCGATCCGGTTAAGCCCGCGCTTCTTCGATCACGGCCTTGGCGATCGAGGGTAGCTGCAACCCCGGCGGGTACTGACCTTCGTCTTTGATGCGTTGAATCATAGCGGGCGAGACCCGCAGGCCCAGGTGATCGGCGATCGCACGCACCACATCGCCCCGATCCAGGGTGCCAGCGACAGCATCGGCGGGGGTAAGCACCGTGAGTCGAGGCAGCTGTAAATCCTCAAGCTGATCGATAGCCTCGGTCAAGGGCGTTCCCTCCCGTACCGAAGGAATGTCGAGTAAGGGTTTAGCAATGTGACTGAGGGGCAGGGTTTCCCACTGGCTGCGCTCGATCGCGCGCATGTCGTCAATGCTGACCAAGCCCCGGTAGCGCCCCTCGGAGGCGGCAAAGTAGGCAGGAGCTCGGTTTTCTTCGAGCAGGTAGGTGTCGGCAAACTGCCGCAGCGACATAGTGGCATCGACCACCTTAAAGTCGCGGGTCATGGCATCGGCGGTGGTCAGGGCCAGCATGGCCTCTTGCAGATTGGTGACCTGGTTGTAGGCGGCGGCGTTGCGCAGGGCAAACCAGCCAATGGCGGCAATCCAAAATCCAGAGAAAGCCTGATAGGCCAAAGCCATCACCAAACCAAAGGTAATGGCCAGCCAGCCCAGCAGCTGACCCGATCGCGCCGCCCAGCGAATGCCCTTGATGCGGCTGCCTGTCCCTTTCCAAACCAGGGCTTTGAGCACCTGACCGCCATCCAGCGGCAGTCCGGGAATCATGTTGAACAGCGTCAGCACCAGGTTGATCTGGGCAACGCTGCCGGTAATCACCGATACCGGGGTCGGCAGGGCCGGAATTAGGGAGACGGCGGTGAGCAACAAAAACAGCCCAAAGCTAACTAAAGGACCGGCAACGGCCACTTTGAGCGCGTCTTCGGGGGTTTTAGACTCTTTGTCGATGGAGGCGATGCCGCCGAATAAAAATAGCGTAATCGAGTTGACGGCAATGCCCTGGGTCTTAGCGGCCATACTATGCCCCAGTTCGTGCAGCAGTACCGAGGCAAACAGCAGCAGAGCCAGGGCAAAGCCCATCACCCAGGCCAGGTTTCCCCAGGCCGAGTGCCAGCTCGGCTCTAGCCCGTAGGACACGGTCACCAGCAGCAAAATAATAAACCAGGAGCTATCGATAAACAGGGGAATACCCAAAATAGCCCCGATCCGCCAGCTAGATTGCATTGCCTAACCCCTAGTTAACATCACCAAATGCTAAACCAGACCCAGTGCCCCATTGTCGACTGGGATACTCGGGTCTGGGATATGGCTACATTCTATCAAGTAGCCCATTTTCTCGTTGGGCGGGACAAGGGGGGGATTCTACAACAACCCGGCGTTGCCCAGGCCCAAAATCATCCCGGCGCCGAGAATGTGGCCAAAGCTGGCGATCGCCAGCAGCTCGGGTAGGCCAAAGCCCTCAAACACCATTGGCAGGCCCACGGGCAGCGCTGGACCCGCCCCAGGCTTGCGAATGGCGTACTTGCCAATGGCCAGCACGAACAGGTTGCAGGTAATCATGATCAGCGCCACTTTGTATGACCACTCGGGGGTGGTCGGCACGGTGTAGGCGGCAAGCAGGTTAGAAAACAGCAATGTTATTTCTCCGCTAGAGGTCTAAAATTGGGTCTTGAGCAACAGAATTTAACGTCGATCGCTTAACGTTTAGCTTAAATGTGGCCTTAGCATGGGCATTTAGGCCTAGCTGGATTATAAAAATCTGGCGACACCCCCTCAGCGAAATGTTCAACAGAGTTAACATGCGGGTCAAGATTTGTGGCATTACCCAGGCAGAGCAGGCGATCGCGATCGCCCGCCACGGTGCCACCCACCTGGGCTTTATCTGCGTGCCCCAGTCGCCCCGCTACCTGACTCCTGCCGCGATCGCTGACATCACCCAGGCGCTCAATGCCGCCGGAGTCGTGACTAAAACCGTGGGCGTGTTTGCCGATGCTGCGCTGACAGAGATGGCTGCCATTGCTCGGCAGACCAATCTCAGCCACCTCCAGCTCCACGGTCAAGAGACCCCCGAGCAATGTCAGCAGCTATTGGCCGAGCTACCCGGCATTTATCTGATCAAAGCCATTCGGGTGCGCACCGCCGCCGATCTGGTGCGGGCTAAAACCTACGCCCCCTACGTCGACGCGCTGCTGCTCGATGCCTACCATCCCCAGCAGCTCGGCGGCACGGGCCTGACGCTCGATTGGGATGCCCTGGTGTCGTTTAAGCCAGCCTGCCCCTGGATGCTGGCGGGTGGGCTCACGCCTGAGAATATTGCCACAGCGCTCTCGACCCTCAAGCCTGACGGCATTGACCTCTCCAGCGGCGTCGAACACCAGCCCGGCGTGAAGGATTTAGCGCTGGTTCAGCACCTGTTTGAGCAATTGCAGCCCTGGCTCGTCAAAGTTTGAGGGGAATGTCAATAACAGCAAAAACCCCGTCAGAATAATGCTGTGTGAATTACAACCGTATACTGCATGGTATGCCTGACCGCTAGTTTTGGTCAGCTTTGGGTATCAGGGGTGAGGTATCTGCGGTTGAGGGGCTGATGGCGGCGATCGCCAGATCTTTGCCCCCTACGGCGTGGTGGGTAGTGTCTTTGGCCATCACCTCGATCGTATCGGGCTGGTAGGCGGCGACATCAAACCAGAAAGTGGTGCCGATGCCCACTTCGCTGACCAGGTGCACCTGGCTGCTGTGCTTTTCGATGATGTTTTTGACAATAGAGAGGCCCAGGCCCGTGCCCTCCAGGGTGTGGACGCGGTTTTCGACTCGGAAGAAGCGATCGAAAATGGCCTGCTGGTCTTCGGGGGCAATGCCAATGCCGGTGTCTGAAATCTCGATGCGAATGTAGCCGCCCTCGTCAAGTCCTTCCCCGTGGGGCACGATCTGGTGCGCCCGCAGCATCACCTGGCCACCGGGTTCGGTGAACTTGAGCGCGTTGCCTACCAGATTGCTAAAGACCTGCAGCAGTAGGTCGTAGTTGCCAATTACGGGCGGCAGGTTGGGTTCGACATCCTGTAGCAGCTCGATCTTCTTGTCTTTGGCATTGAGGCGGTGGGTGCGCAAAGTTTGCTCGATGGGCTGAATGATATCCACCGCTTCGAGCTGGTACTGACGACTCGACTCCAGGCGCGACAGGTCGAGCACATCGTTGACCAGACGGGTGAGGCGATCGGTCTCGTGGTTAGCGGTTTCGAGAAATTCTTTGCGCTCGCCGTCGCTGAGGTCTTCGCCGTACTCGTGCAGAGTTTCGATAAACGACTTGATGTTGAACAGCGGCGTGCGCAGCTCGTGGGACACATTGCTGATGAACTGGGCCTTGGCCTCGTTGAGGGCCACTTCGCGGGTAATGTCTTGCACGGTGATGGCCAGCCCCTTGACATTCTCCTTGGCCTGGTCGAGCACGGTGTTGAGCAAAATGCGCAGGGTGCGGTGGCTGGGTTCAGTGATTGGCACCCGAAACTCCATGGCCTCAGATTCGCCCTTGACTGCCTGAAATAGGGGGCGGGTGAGCTGCACGCGCACCGGGGTCGGGAAGTGCTCTAGAATGTTGCGCCCGTCTAGGATCTGGTCATCCCAGCCGAAGATGCGGCGGGCGGTGGGGTTGACTAGCACCGCGTGCATGTCGCTGTCGAGCAAAATAGCGCCGTCGGCGATGGTCGACACCAGGGTTTCGAGTTTGGCTTTTTCGGCGGTGAGCTCTTCAATATTTTGCTCTTCGTAGCTCTCGAGCCGTTCGGCCATATCGTTGAAACTGTAGATCAGCTCGCCCAGTTCGCCGCCCAGGGGCAGGTCAATGCGCTGGTTAAAGTTGCCGGCAGCAATGTTTTTGACCCCCAATACCAGCTCTTTAATCGGCTGGGTAATGGTAAGGGCATTGAACACAGCGCCTAAGATCACCATCACCCAGATCGAGACAAACACCGCAATGGTGACATCGCGGGTCAGGTGGGACGAGGCGACGACCGTGGGGTTAGGGTTAATGCCCAGGGCCAGTACGCCGAGGTGAGTGCCGTTGTAGTTGAGCGGCACAAACACATCGGTAACTTCGCCGACAGGGGTGAGGTGCTGGCGCACCAGGGGGCGATCGGTGTTTTGGGCATAGCCCTCGGGCAGCTGCATGCGCCGCCTGAGGGTGAGAGAACTTTGTACCGAGGCCTCTGAAAAGGGAATGCCAAAGAAAATATCGCCGTTTTCGTCGGCGTAGAGCATGTAGCGGACGCTAGAGGTGCTCTGGTAAAAGCTGTAGGAAAACCGGGCCAGCTCAGTGCGATCGGCTTCGTTGACCAGGGGGGCGACATTGGCGGCCAGCAGCAGGCCCAGGTCGCGGGCAAAGCGGGTGTCGTTGAGGCGGGCATCCATCTGGATGGTGTTGACGGCCCAAAAGGTGAGGGCGCTAGTGATCAGCGACACCACCAGCGTTGCCCCGGCCATGAGCCGGGTTTGAAGGGTGAAGTCGCCCCACCAGCGCAGGAAGATATCGCGAGTTTTTGCCAGAAGCCTGATCAACGGAACCTATCTTATGCTGGATGTTAAATTCAGCCTTTATTCTGGCATGTTCTTCGCGTCTTAGCCCTGGTCTCAGTCTTCAAACAGGGTTTCAAACTCGTGGCGCAGGCTGTCGTAGTTGATGACGCGGGCCACAATCAGGTTTTGGTCGCCGTGGTTTTGGTCGCTTTGGGAGGCCGCCAACTGCCGCTTCCAGTGGAGGACGTCTTCTTCTTGGCTAAGCCAGAAGTTGACGATGGTATTGACGATCGCATCCCAGTCCCAGTCGGGCCTGCGGTGGACGGCTTCGGTGGCGCTGATAAAGGCGTCGAGGGTGCAGCAGTAGCTGCCGAGGTAGGCTTGAGCGCGATCGCGCTTAGTCTCGACCTGCTGCTGGTGGTTGAAAAACTGCAGCACTGGGGAAATACCAATGATGTCAAAGCTATAGCTCATAGACGAATCACGTTTGAAGTCAGGCTTGGTAGCACAAGTTAGTGAATAGTTTAGACAGTTCACTCGCTCACGTTGTTCGCCTGCAACGGTTTTTAGCGATTTTCACACCATAGGCGAGTCACTACCATAGATAGCACTGCCCCTAGTTAGATGATATTGTCCCCTCCCCTCGGAGCAGCAGCCTATGACCACGCTGGATTTTCCCCTCGAAATCAACCTCGAGGCTGTTCATTTAACTGATGAGCAGTTTTATCAGCTCTGTATCCACAACCCTGAGATAGCGATCGAGCAAAATGCCCAAGGAGCGTTAGTCGTTCTGCCCCCTGCTGGTGGTGAAAGCGGCAATCAGGAGCTGGAGTTAGGGACTGATTTAGCGTTGTGGAACAGAGGCGGAGGTGCGATCGCTCCCTACCCGGCTTTTAGGTGAAGCCGTACTGCCGGGCTTTAGTCTAGACGTCGCCCTGTTTACCTAATGGCGAGGACTCCACTTACAGCACAACCAGTTTTTATAACCTTGAACCTCCTTGCCCTGTAAGTGATGGGTGTCACAGTTCGCAAAACTCTTGAGAACCTTTAGAACTCGGCCAATCTGTCGTAAAGATGACGAACCAGGGATGACGCATCGCTGGACTTGGGGCATTTTAGGTACAGATACGACAGACGCGCGCTATAGCTAACTCCCTATACTAAACAGCCCCCGAAGCCCTGGCCTCGGGGGTTATTTAATGGTCTTTTCGCTACATCAGGGCCGATCGGGCTCGCTGTTGACGCAGGTTAACACCCCCTCTCCTTGGGGAGAGTTACCGCCCATGGGGCGCAGGGTCATAGACGGCTCAAAGCCAGGGTAGCAGCGCACCAGCACCGTATCGCCGCTGCGAGTGACGTACAGCACGCTGACAGGATTGCCGTTGAGGATGGCAGGCACCAGGCGAGGAGCCTCAGCCACAGTTGAAAGCGCTGGGCTAACAAAGAGGTTGAGAATCATCACCCCTAGCGCTGCGCCTAGGGCAACAGCAACCCACAGTCGAGAAAATAGCTTGGTCATGGATGTATGCAGAACTCTAAACATCCAGACCATACCCATAAAGCCTAAGAAGGGGATAAAGGCATAACCTCTATCCCCTTCCTAAACGACACAGCAGCAATCGGATTGCTTGCCTTAGTCCTAGGTGCCCACGGTCCAGGAATTGATGTAGATTTCCTGCTCGGGGGTGAGGCTATCGACCTCGATGCCCATGGCGACCAGTTTGAGGCGGGCAATTTCCTTATCGACCGCTTCGGGGATGGAGTGCAGACCGGGCTCAAGGGAACCTTTGTTCTTGACCAGGTATTCACAGGCCAGGGCCTGGTTGGCAAAGCTCATATCCATCACGGCGCTGGGGTGGCCTTCGGCGGCAGCCAGGTTGACCAGGCGGCCTTCGCCCAGTACAATCACCGACTTGCCGCTGGTGAGCATGTACTGCTGGGTAAAGTTGCGCACCTGCTTAACTTCGCTGGCCATCTCGCCCAGAGACTTGAGGTCAATTTCGATGTCGAAGTGGCCCGAGTTGCACACCATAGCACCGTCTTTCATGGCCTCGAAGTGCTCGCGGCGAATGACGTGCTTGTTGCCGGTGACGGTGATGAACAGATCGCCCAGGGGAGCGGCCTTGGCCATGGGCATGACGCGGAAGCCATCCATGACGGCCTCGATCGCCCGGATTGGGTCAATCTCGGTGACGATGACGTTAGCCCCCATGCCCTTGGCCCGCATGGCGGTGCCTTTGCCGCACCAGCCGTAGCCCGAAACCACAATGGTTTTACCCGCCAGCAGCATGTTGGTGGCGCGAATGATGCCGTCAAGAGTTGACTGGCCGGTGCCGTAGCGGTTGTCGAAGAAGTGCTTGGTGTCGGCATCGTTGACATTCATGGCCGGGAAGCTGAGCACCCCGTCTTTAAACATGGCCCGCAGGCGCACAATGCCGGTGGTGGTCTCTTCGGTGGTGCCAATGATGTCAGACAGCTGGGCCTGGCGCTCTTTGACCAGGGTAGCAACCACGTCGCTACCGTCGTCGATGATGATGTTGGGGCGGTGGTCGAGGGCCGTTTCGACGTGGCGGTGGTAGGTGGCGCTGTCTTCACCGCGCAGGGCAAAGACGGGAATGCCGTAGTCGGCGACCAGGCTAGCAGCCACATCATCCTGGGTGGAGAGGGGGTTGCTGGCAATCAGCACGGCGTCGGCACCGCCGTTTTTGAGGGCGATCGCCAAATGAGCCGTCTCGGTGGTGACGTGGCAGCAGGCCGAAATCCGAATGCCTGCCAGGGGCTTTTCGGCGGCAAAGCGGTCTTGAATCTGGCGCAGCACAGGCATCTCGCGCCCGGCCCACTCAATTCGTTGTTTGCCCTGGGTGGCCAGGGAAATATCTTTGACGTCGTACTTAAATTGGAGTGTTGTGGTCATAGCGAGGGTATCAACCGTAGTAAATCGTGTCTGTGCCAGTTGCCAGCGTTCTTAGCTTAACGGAATTTTATCCGGGGTACTGCCCGATGTGGCATGCGGAGAGCTACTCCATAGGTCCTCCGGCTAGGAGCACATAGAGAGTTTGCCTGATACCTCAGGCAGGGTACTGCCCCGATATTTCATGCAGGGTACTGCCCCGAACGCACCTCTCCACAGAACTGCTGGGCCGCCTCGATCGCCTGCTGCCGGAGATTGGCGTAGACCTTGGCAAAGGGCGGCTGCCAGGCCGAAAGCCCCAGCACATCGGCGGTCACCAACACCTGCCCGTCGCAGTGGCTTCCGGCCCCAATGCCAATGGTGGGAATGCTCAGCGCCTTAGTAATGTCGCGGGCCAGCTCAGCGGGAATGTGCTCTAGCACAATGGAAAATGCCCCGGCCTGCTCTAGGGCTTTGGCCTCGGTGAGAATGCGATCGGCCTCGGTCTGGGTTTTGCCCTGCTTGCGAAAGCCTCCAAACTGGTTCACCGACTGTGGCGTCAGCCCCACGTGGCCCATCACCGGAATGCCCCACTGCACCAGGTGACGCACCCGTTCGACCACGCCTTCGTGACCGCCTTCGAGCTTCACCGCCTGGGCACCAGCTTTGAGCATGCCGCCAGCGGCGCGAATGGCGTCTTCGACGCTGGTCTGGTAGCTCAGAAAGGGTAAATCTACCACCATTAGGGCATTTTGAACCCCCCGCCGCACCGCCCTGGCGCAGATCAGCATGTCCTCCAGCGTCAGGGGCAGGGTGGTGTCGTAGCCCAGGGCCACCATCGCCAGCGAGTCACCCACTAGCACAATGTCGGCCCCAGCGGCATCGACAATCTGTGCCGACATCACATCCCAGGCGGTGAGCACGGCGATCGGCTGGGCCGATTGGCCCGTCTGCTTCCACCGCAAAATTCGATCAACGCTAACGGCCATGGCTGCGCCTGCAAGAAGAAGTTATGGGGTATGGTTGCCAGAATAGCAAACCCTGCCCCCCTTAAACGTCGCCGGGTTCGCCCTCCAGCAGAGGCACCGGGGCGTACTCGGTGGCCCGCTCGGTGGGCATGCGCTTGAGTAGGTCAAACTCCACCAGCTTGTCGAGGTTGGGCAAGATCTCGTTGAAGGTTTCGACCTTGAGCTTTTCGAGTTCCTCCAGGGTGATGCTGTCGTCGGAGATCGCCCCCTTCTCTAGCACCAGGTCGAGCAGGTAGTAGTCTTGGGGGGTGAGGCCCGCCTGGCCCCGCAGCTGGTCGCGGGCGTAGGCCAGACCCGCCTGGAGGGTGGCCTCGTCGATCAGGGGGGCCTGGAGTTCGGCGGCCTTGAGCAAAATGTAGCTGCCGTAGCGGTTGATCCAGCGGGGCACGCCTTCGGCCACGGCACATAGGGCGCGGGCAGTCTCAGGCGTGAAGGGATGCACCGCTTCTGGATTTGCAGGATCGGGGTTTGGTATGGCGCGGCGGCGGGCGCTGTTGAGGTATTTGACCAGCATGGCATAGCTGGTGTCGGGGTCGAGGGGGCCGAGTTTGAGGGGCAGGTCAAACAGGCCGCGATCGCTGATCAGGTAGTCGTGCGTGATGCCGCTGGGGTGCCCGGTGAGCAAAAACCAGGCTCGACCCTTGAGCAACCCCTGGGCATTGAGCAAGAGCTGCCGGGCGCGGGCGGGGTCTTGCTTGTCGAGGTCGTCAATGGCGATGATCACCCGCTCGTGCTTTTGCAGGGCGCGATCGAGCAGATCTTCAAAGCTCAGGGTAGGGAACTGGGGCGCTTCGGGGGCAACGGTAGACTCTTCCACAGTGCCCTCAAAAATCAATTTGCCCCCGGCGGTGGTCTTGCGGTCTCGCAGAGGCAAGCTAGATCTAAGCCCCATGCGATTGAGCTGGTACTGGGCCCACTCGTCGTGGGGCATCTGGCGGGCCAGGGCGATCAGGGCGGCGGTGGAGAGATCGGTGTTGGGTTCGAGCTTGATGCGGGCGGTGAGGATGCGATCGCCCCAGTTGCGCTTCAGCCCCTCTAGCAGCAGGCGCACAAAGGCGGTTTTGCCAATGCCAATCCAGCCGTAGATGAGAATTGACTTGGCATCGCGTCCGTTCAGCAGGCCGATCACCTGGCTCAGTTCGGCCCTGCGCCCGGTGAATACCTGGCCGAGGCGATTGAGCTTTTCGGCGCTCTCGGCAAAGGGTATATCGGTCAGGTTCCACTGGTCGTAGATGGCCCTGCTGGTCTGAAACAGCTCGTCAAACTCGTTCATAGCAGCTCTAGGGAGATGGGGGAGAGAGGGTAGCGGCCAGGGGCTGTTTGGCCCTAACTTTTTGGGCCAGGTCGTAGACCTGCTGCACTTCGCCCAGGCGGGCCTGGTCGTCGAGCTGGGTGTAGAGGGCGCAGGCCTGGTGCAGCTCGGCAATGGCGTCGTCGACAAAGTTGAGCCGCAGCATCAGCCGCCCCAGCCCCGCATGGCAGGCGGCCTGGCCGGGCAAGCTGCCCTCGGCCTCGTACAGGCGCAGGGCGTCGCGAAAGTAAATGCGGGCTTTGTCGAAGTTGCTCATCAGGTAGTGGGTGCGGCCCATCTGTTGCAGGGCATCGGCCCGGCCCAGGCGGCTGTGGGCCTCGCGGTAGGTGGCGTGGCTGGTTTCGAGGGCGGCAAGGCCCTCGTACCACTGGCCGTCTTGGGTGAGGGCGACGCCCAGTTGGTAGAGGCTGTCGGCGGCTTTTTCGTAGTAGTTGAGTTTGTTCCCTTCCCAGGGGGTGGTTTCGGCGGCGCGGCGGTAGGCGTCAGCAGCCTGCCGCAGGTCGGCAAGGTCGTTGTGCAGGCTGAAGCGATAGTCGAGGGCGGTGCCAAGGGTGTAGCTGATGTTGGTGTAGCCATCAGTACCGGGAACTGCGACTGCCTGCGCCTCCTGCAAGCCTGAAATGGCCTCGTCTAAGTCATCAGCTTTGCCTGTGAGCTTGTAGCGATCCAAGAGAGACAAAACCAAGTTCCCCTGAGTTTCTGCCCACTGTTGGGGGAAGGCGTCGCGGGTGTAGACCTGGAGGGCGGCTTGGTAGGCGGCGATAGCCTTTTCAAGGCTCGTTTGCACGAACGCATTTTCCAAATTCTCAGCCCGCTCTCCCCGAATGCGTTCGCGAAGCGGCTGCTTTGCAGCATCGCTGTAGGCAGTGCCCAGGTTGTTTTGGGTCGCCGCCCACTGTTGGGGGAAGGCGTCGCGGGTTCTGACCTGGAGGGCGGCTTCGTAGGCGGCGATAGCCTTTTCAAGGCTCGTTTGCACGAACGCATTTTCCAGGTTCTCGGCCCGCTCTCCCCGAATGCGATTGAGGTAGGCAGTGCCCAGGTTGTTTTGGGTCATCGCCCAATCTTGGGGGAAGCCGTCGCGGGTTCTGACCTGAAGGGCGGCTTGGTAGGCGGCGATCGCACGCTCCAAATTGTCAGCCCGCTCTCCCCGAATGCGATCGTTGTAGGCCCTGCCCAGGTTGTTTTGTTCCGCTGCCCATTCATAGGGAAACGCCTTGCGGTCAAAAAACTTGAGAGCCTGTTTATGGGCATCAATGCTGAGTTCCAGATTGAGTGCTCGATTGCCTAGCGGTGTTTCATTAAGCCAATAACCAAGCCACCAAAATGCTTGAGCAATTGTCTTTTGCTTTTCCTGGGTTTGGCCTGTTATCAACTCCTCAAAGACGTAGGGAACTTCGGTGAGGAGAGACTCGTTTATTCTGTCTACACCAGCTTGTAAAAGCTGGTAGATTTTTTCTTGATTGCCGCTCGCTTGCTCGATCTGCTCCAAAATTTCGCGCAGAAACTCGGCTTCGGGAGTAGTGGGGTGCGAGTTGGGCGGTGGGGCCATGGT
>PYGV01000111.1 GCA_003022385.1 filamentous cyanobacterium CCP3
ACGTATAGCTCCTCTAAAACGCCAGCATTCTCAGGGCTGAGGTTGACGGTTTGCACCGGCCTGATGGTGCCGCTGACGGTGCGGGTGTCGGCCAGCGGCACCATCAGGCCGGTGCAAACCGTCAACCTCAGCCCTGAGAATGCTGGCGTTTTAGAGGAGCTATACGTCGAGCAGGGCGATCGCGTTGAGCCCGGTCAGCTAATCGCCCGCATGCGCAACCGCGATACCGCTGCCCAGGTCGATCAAAATCAGGCGGCGGTGGCCGAAGCCGAAGCCTCCCTGGCCGAGCTGCGTCGGGGCAGCCGATCGGACGAAATAGCCCAGGCTGAAGCAACAGTCGAGGTCAACCGCGCCCAGGTCCGCGATGCCCAGGCTCGCGTCGATCTGGCCACCAGCGAGCTGGCCCGCCGCCAGCAGCTGTTTGAGCGGGGGGCGGTAGCCGCCACCGACCTCGATACCGCCAGACGAGAGCAGCGCAGCGCCCAGGCCGCCCTAGAGCAGGCCCAGGCCCGCGTCACCGAGTCGCAGCGGCGGGTCGATGACCTGCGCCGGGGCCCACGGCAGGAGGCGATCGCCCAGGCCGAAGCTCGCCTGGCCCAGGCCCGCGCCCAGCTCGACGCGGCCCAGGTGCGGCAAAATCAGTCCTACATTCGCGCTCCCTTTGGCGGCATTGTCACCCAAAAGTTTGCGACCGTTGGGGCATTTGTGACGCCGACCACCTCGGCCTCGGAGCTGTCGTCGGCCACCTCCACAGCAATTGTGGCCCTGGCCCAAGACCTAGAAGTGCTAGCCGAGGTGCCCGAGGCCGACATTAGCCTGATCGAGCCGGGGCAGCGGGTCGAAATTGTCGCCGACGCCTTTCCTGATCAAACCTTTGCGGGCCGGGTCAAGCTGGTGGCCCCCGAGGCGATCGAGCGGCAGAATGTCACTCTGTTTCAGGTGCGCATTGAGCTACTCGACGGCAAAGATATTCTGCGATCGAATATGAATGCGAATGTGGCCTTTATTGGCGATCAGCTAGCCGATGCCCTGGTGGTGCCTACGGTGGCGGTGGTGACCCAGGCGGGCGAAACAGGGGTGCTGGTGCCCGGCGACAACCGCGAGATTGTCTTTCAGCCCGTCACCCTGGGGCCGCAGGTCGGCGACCAAATTCAGGTGATTAGCGGCGTTGAGGCGGGCGATCGCGTCTTTGTCGACCTGCCCCCAGGCAAATCGCTCGAAAACATCACCGTCCGGCAAGATCGCTAAGATTGTTTAGATGTCACCCTACTAGAACGCTGTACTCAGCTAGAAGCAATGGTCGAAGCCCGATCCCAATTTTTGACTGCCCTGCGATCATAGCCCTACCAGAAAACGCTCCATGAACCTGCAAGAAAGCCTGTCGATGGCGACAAAAACCCTGGCCGCCAACCGTCTGCGCAGCACCCTGACTATGCTGGGCATCATTATCGGCAATGCCTCGGTGATTACGATGGTGGGTCTGGGCGAGGGGGCGCAGCGCTTCGTCAGCGCCCAGCTCGAAACCCTGGGACCAAACGTGCTGTTTGTGGTGCCGGGCAGCCGTGAAACGCGGGAGCTGGGATCGCTGGAGGTACCCCGCACGCTGGTACTGGCCGATGCGGAGGCGATCGCCCAGCAGGTGCCCTCGGTGGCGGCTGTGGCCGCTGAGTCGAGCGGTCGTCAGCTCGTTACCTTTCGCAACCGCAATGCCAATGTCAACGTGGTCGGCGTTAGCCCCGACTTTCTGACGGTGCGAAGTTTTGAGGTGGCCAGAGGACGCTTCATCAACGATCTGGATATGACCCGCAGCGCCCAGATCGCCGTGATTGGCGAAACCCTGCGGGAGCGCCTGTTTGACAACCAGCCTGCCCTGGGCAAGCAGATTCGAGTTGGAGGCGTCACCTTTGATGTGGTAGGGGTGCTAGAGAAAAAAGGCTCTAACCTGGGCCTTGACTACGACGACGCGGTGATGGTGCCCCTGACCACGAAAGATAGCCGCCTGGCTGGGGGTGAGCGATCGCCCTACGGCATTGAAGTTTCGTTTATTACAGTATCGGCCCGCGATCGCGAGAGCATGGCCACCGCCGAGTTTCAAATTACCAACCTGCTGCGCCTGCGCCACAACATTCGCACTGAAGACGACTTCTACATCAGCAGCCAGGATACGCTGCTCACCATCGCCAACACGATTACCGGGGCGCTGACCATCATGCTGGCCGCGATCGCCGGCATTTCTCTTTTTGTCGGCGGCATCGGCATTATGAACATCATGCTGGTGTCGGTGCGTGAGCGCACCCAGGAGATTGGGTTGCGGAAGGCGATCGGCGCCTCCCAAAGCGATATTTTGGGGCAGTTTTTGATCGAGGCGATCATTCTCTCGGTGGCGGGAGGCGTCATCGGTACAGGTTTGGGGGTGAGCGGCATTCTGCTGATTGGCGTACTTAGCCCCTTTGAGGCGGGTATTTCGGTTGGAGCCATCGTTCTCGCCGTCAGCATTTCTGGCGGCATTGGTCTATTTTTTGGCGTCTTTCCCGCTCGCCAAGCCGCCAAACTCGACCCCATTGTGGCCCTGCGCACGGCCTAGCGCGCCCATGCACCACCGCCCCGACATAAGTTTTTCATCTGAGCGAAATTGCGGCATCTGTCAGTGAAGTTATTCCTCCTGAGAGTTTTCTCTTCACTAACGTTTACTGACAGAGTTACGTCCATGAATAGCCCCCTTCGCGTCCTCTGGCTTGCGGCCTTAGCCACCCTGGCCACTGGCGCTGGCTTGGCCCAAAGCCATAGCGCTGCCTCCTCTTCCCTTCAGGTGCCCACGGCGGTAGACTCGTCCACCGGGCAACTGCGCTGCCGGGCCGTCATTACCGCCGGAGAGGGTCGTGCCGCCATTTCTACGGGGCTAGAGTTTGTCTATCCTCAGCTGCGCACGGCAGAATACCTCAATGTGCAGCTGACGTCGCCCACCTTTACTACCGCCCCCAATGCCGTCGAGCCAGAGCTGCAAAAAGCCTGGTTTAGCACCCCTGGAGAAGATAGCCACTGGACAGTGCCCGTCTCTCTGGGTGTAGCGCCAGTGGTGATTACGCTGGTAGCGGCCCCCCGTGAGCCTGTCAACGATCGCTTTGTGGTCGGTTTCTGCGGCAGCCCTGCGGTTCCCGTCATCTGTGAGCCGCTCTAGTCGCTGTAGCCCAAACGAGTACAGAGCCATGTCCTTTGAGATCGATCGTCTCTATTATCTGCACCGCAGCCGGTGCCCCTGCCGCTGAGCAGCTGATTCAGTTTGGGCTGACGGAGGGCAGCGCCAACGTACACCCCGGCCAGGGTACCGCCAACCGCAGGTTCTTTTTCCACAATATGATGCTGGAATTGCTGTGGGTGCACAGTGCCGCCCTCGCCCCCGCTTCGGGCCATAGCTGAGTCCTGGTTAAAATTCAGCCAGGGCAGGAGTATTTGATGGCCCTTGACTTTGACCAAAACGCTAAAGGTCGCCATCACGACTTTCGCCCCGACCTACCGCTGGTCTTTCGCTGGTAATGCCAGCCCTGCGGCCCCTCCTGCTTCCCTACCCGTGAGCTAATCCATGCCTATTCGTACGGCCACCCCATCGGATCTCCCTGCCCTGGCTACGCTGTACCGACAAACCGTGCTAGTCAATGCGCCCCAACACTACACTGCCGCCCAAACCGAGGCCTGGGCCGCCGTGGATGCCGCTACTCCCCGCTTTCGCCAGTTCATTTTGGCGGTCACGACCTACGTGGCAGAGGATGAAACGGGCATCGTCGGTTTTGCGGGCGTGGGTGAGGATGGCTACGTCGCTTCTGTCTACGTTCGCCACGACTGCCTGCGTAAAGGCATAGGCTCAACCCTTATGCAGGCTGTACTAGGCCATGCCCGACAGCGCAAAATTCAGCGCCTTTACGCCGAAGCCAGCGAATTTAGCCTGGGTCTATTCCAAAAGTTTGGCTTTAGCCAGTACGACACCGAGGTGGTAGAGCGCAACGGCGTGCTGTTTACCCGCTACCTAGTACACCTGCAGCTGCCAATGGAGAAGGATGGCACCTTCCCGCCAGAAAAAACGTACAACCCATCAAACCCATGCCCCAGGTAAGTTTTTTTGGAGCTATTTAGGGCATAGATATTGCACAGCACAAATGGTTTTTTTAAGACAGCTTTTCAGGGCGGTCATACCTATTGCCGTCAGGAATAACAGGTTCTTGCCAAGTGCAAAGTAATTATTTTATTTTTGATGAAATTTTTGCATTCAGCAATTTCTCCACAAAGATTAGCTGTGGGCTTGCCGTTTCGCAAAATCCGTGAAAACATCCTGCATACCCTGAGACTCCTATGAGACAAGGGCTTGATCATTCTCGGCAAGTTTCCATGGCTTGATCACAGAGGGGATTAAGGCCTAATTCCTACTAGCAAATAATTTCTCGCCGAGCTGCATCCGTATTTCTACGTAATTTTTTGCCCTTCGATTTTTTCGTCTCAGTAGTTGCACGTATTCCCTTAGATAGATTGTTAACTTTCCATTAAGGTGGCGATTCACAAATAAAAATGACATAAAGTCAATAAAGTGTGTTTCCCAGGATGACTGCTTAGTAGAAGCGTGATTTGTTCAGAATGAACCTTTAAATGAATCAATTGCACCTAAATAGCGCAGTCAACGCACATCATTTTCTCCACTGTTCTGAACTCGGCTTTTTGGGATGGAAAGGGTTGACGGTACAATGCTGCAAAGGTTTTTGCTTTTTGAATCAGATTCTAACGCTGAGGTAGGGAAGCAGATCTACGGCTAATCTTGTTCAAATGGCAATTTAGTTGACCGAGTTCTTGGGAAATCAAAGATGGTGCAGATCAGGGTTAATCACGATAAGCTTGCCAAGGCTTTGAACGTTAGCGATATCGATTTCTTTATTCTCTTGCTGGTAATCAATCTGATTAAAACCTTTGGTCACCGGTATGGGAAAGTCATTGATGCCGTATCCGTTGCCGCAAGGTTTGCGGTTTATTTAACTTATTTGGAAGAAGGAAACAACTTAAGACGAACGGGTTTTCTGCACCATGTGGAGCCGCGCCGGGTTAAAGAAATTGTCAGTGAGTTTGACTCTCTTCTTGAGAACGGCGGCTCGCTTTGTTTACTAGGAAGCGTAGAACCTTCTTACTTAATTGGGTTTTCCTACGTCTGGCTTGAGAAGTATTCGCTAAAGAACGGCGAATTAATGACTCAGCTATTTAACCTGACCGAAAGCGAACGACTTATTCTGGAGGCAGGCTTTCCGAAAAATATTCCTGGCTGTCTCTTGCTGCGAGAATGTGATGTCGAAGACTTGATTCGAGATTTGCATGAAAAGGCACAATCTCTGCTGCATGAATCAAAGCGAACTGCTTTCAGCGACGCACTAGCTGAGCATGCAAAGTATCGTTTGCTAGCTTCAGAAACAATGCAAGAGATCAAAATTACCAAGGAAACTTCTGCTTATCTGCTGCTCAAAAAAGAGTATTCGCCAAAGGGGCGACAGGCTCGCATGCAGACGATGGTTCAAGATTTGACCCGTTCTTTCCAGTGGATGTACTCCTGGGTCGATGGTGAGAGTGGTATTATGCGAGGTATAGAAACCTTAGAAATTCAGGAAGATCGGAAAGAAGAAGCTCTACAAGAACTCGATCAAATGATGCGTATCTGGGCAGATAAGTACCACACGGAATCAGACGGATCCAACATAATTGCCCTACAGTTTTTGCTCGGTCCACATCAGGAAATATCGGCTTAACGAGCACTGGTTTAAGCAATCATCGGTTTACTCACTCTCGCAGAGCGATCGCCTGGCGGCACTTTTGAAGCGCGGCCACCTTAATCTGCCGAACCCGTTCTCGGGTGACTCCACCTAAGTGTTGTTGCCCAATATCATTCAGGCTTTGGTTATATTTAAAGTGCAATCTTAGCACCTTGAGCTCTCGCTCAGTTAAATTAGCCTGACCTAAGATATCATCTAGTTCATGGCTACTCTCCAGTGATTCGATTGCTCGATCGTAGCATTCATCCCGAAGAGAGTTGCCCAAGTTGAAGTCTGAGTCATCATTGTTTAGAGAAGCGTCTAAGCTAGGATTTCGCTGTGTGATCAAAATCAATTTTTGAAAGTCAGCAAAGCTCAACCCCAGCTCATCTTTCAAAAAGCACTCCAACTCAACCTGATTAGGAAACTGATTATTTTTCAGTTGAAATAAGTGCTGCCACTTTTTCACTCTATTTAATTTTTCGACTATGTGCATAGGAATGCGAATGCTTTGACCCTGATTTGCTAATGCTCGAGTAATTGATTGTCGGATCCACCAGCAGCTATAAGTGCTGAATCGATAGCCTCTAGTCGGTTCAAATTTCTCTACCGCTCGGTTCAATCCAATTATGCCTTCTGACACCAAGTCATCTAGATCTAAACCCCGACCAAGGTACTTCTTGGCAATGTAGACTACAAGTCTCAAGTTTCCTTCTATCATCCGGCGTTTAGCAGCAATTCCCTCTTTGATGATTTTGGAAGGAACCGGCTCATAGTGGTCTACCATTCTGCGAACTTTCTGTCCAAGCTCAACTTCTTCTTCATGTTTTAGCATTGGATACCGCTTCAAATACGATAAATGGTCAGAGCTTTCATTGCACATTTGTCTTGTTCCCAATCTAGATATATTGATTCGACCTACGGACTTTTAGTGACTATAGCCACTAGCGCCTCTGCGCTGATTTGAGTAAAAGCTAAGCTCTAAACTGGCTTTGTTCTCATTGCACTCAGACGCAGGAACTCGTTGTGATATACGAGGGTTATCTCGTGGCTGGCTTTCTCTAGATAAAAATGGGTTGATGACTGTTAACGTTCCATACAGCAAAGAGACGCCGAGTTTGAATTCTGCCCATTCATCTATTTTGATGATTTCAGAATTTAAGTCTTTTAGCTGCTCCTCCTCATCGTCCATGTCGTGCAGTCTATCCAATCTTTTGATCGTTTCCTGTAAAACCTCGGCCAAATCTTTGCCAAACATCTTTGATGTTTTCTGGGTGGCCTCGCTGGTTAGCCAAAGCAAGCGAGAGTCATCGTGCTGCAAAACAGAATTTCGGATGGTTTTCAATCGCTCAGAAAGGACTTGAATATTATGGATAGATGGCTCAGGCTTTTGTGGTTCTCTCTGGTTTGATGTTTCACCCGACGTTGGCTTGCAATTTGTTAGACTGCTCTTCAAGTTAAGTTTTAGTTGGTTGCGGAATGCTAGTTCGTTAAGTACATCCCATAGATCTACGTCAGGATATCTTGTCGCCATAAGATCTAAAACATCGCTTGCTGAATCCCCAATTCTCGTCATTTTTTTCTCACTAATTGCCGTACTAATCTGTTGCTGAATCTTGTCTAGTTGATCGAATGATAGCTGAGCTAAATCTTCAATGTTCATAACATATCTCCTAGGAGTTTGAAGTAAGAGCAAGGGCAGGAAAGGGATTTGTAAACAGAGCCTGGATTACGTTATCCTGAAGCTTTCCAGACACGTAAAAGGCTTCTCGAAGACAGTGAACAATTAGACATGTTCCTCGACAATATAAATGAAATGACTGTAAATCGTCAGTGGTGAATTTGAAATTGCTGTCAGCCATATCAAAAGAATTCATCCATAACATATACAGATTTTTCTCGCAAACTTTTCGGTGATAAGCAGACATGGATCTACCCTCTAGCTGTTTTCTTATATGTAAGATTGTGGAGAGCAATCTTTGTGAATTGCTGTAGTTAATTAATTTATAAGCCTGCGCTTTTTGAGAAAGAATAGCCGCCAAATCGAGGAGGCGTTCTAGAGATAAACCTTTGGCTATTTTTGGATCAATAAAATGATTGGAGCTCAACTTTATGTCATCAATACTTCTTGGATTGATCGACTTGATCAGATGACATTCAGGATCTAAAAGGGAAATGACTTCCTTGATCTTTTTCAGAATGCTGGAAATGATTGATTGTTCGGAGCCGCGATCGCCAAACAGCAGCATTATTTCAAAAACCATGAATGCTACGTAGCATCGATTAACGGCTTGATTTGACGATATACAAACATCTTCCGAAACAGCTTCTATCCAGTTCATAAAGTTGCTTAAGCTAGGGCTTTTAAGGTTATAGAAAATTCGGCTTTGTATTATTGACAACAAATAGTCGGCACCCTGCATACCTGCCAAAAAGATAAACACGTCTTTCCAAGACGGCGTGTCTAAGAATTGGTCAATTGATTCATCCAAAATCTTCAAACTGCTCATGAGATAATGTGAAACAAGTATCTTTTGGACCAGTGGATTACTGAACTGATACAGGTTTTCACTTGCGTTTATGAGAAAATCGTTAAGGTTTTCCTCTCGTGTAGATGCGAAATTTAATTGGTCATACTGAAGATTTCTTTTTTGTACGATTGCTCCATAAAGACGATGTATTTCTACTTTGTGAAAGTAATTTCTGCCACTTTTGAGGCAAACGTAGGCCATTTCTGACAAAATGCCTATACGTGCTTCGATAGAGTTTTTCGATCCCTTATAGGCCAGATCTAAAGTGCCTGGGGAAATACTAGTTCCCAGTAAATTCGAGAGGATTTTTTCATAAAGTATGGTTCTACCTGAAAGCCTGTGCGCTGATGCCTGGTACAACGAAAGAACAATACTTAAGCAAAAAGGATTATGGACAATTAACCTTGTGGCTTTGTCTTTTTCACCTATCTTTTGCCAGATTTCCTGACAGGTTACGGCTGAGACAGGCTCTTTATATTGAATTTGATTGACCTTGTAGATATACTTCTGTATTTGACTTCTGCCAAAACCTAAAATATTAACGCTATGAAAATGCGTTAGAATCTTTATATCCAAAGATTTTCGGCAGGCTAATATAATTCTATTGCTTTTGTAGAGATCCGAGAAGCTTTTAATTTTTACTAGAACGTCGTCTTGAAACTGATGTGGAATCGCATCTATTTCATCAATTAGGATCAGTAATTTCCCTCTTCTCAAAGCCGATTCTACAAAACCTTCATACTCCGGAAATCCACAGATTTGAAATTCTTCTTCTATCATATTTTGAAAATCAATGTCCTTATCAAAACATTGAGACATTTGGATAAAGACAGGGATATATCCACCAACAGAAGCATCTTCTTCTGCGCTAAATGCTTCTAGGCCAAGTTTCTTCAAAAAGGTCGTTTTCCCAATTCCTGAATCCCCTTTTACGATTAGGTGCTTGTGTTGACTGAATAAGCTATCACCACTTTGAGTTAGTTTAAGTTTATTGAGATAATCAATTTCTTTGTAATAAATCGATGATTTATTGCGTGAGTAAGCAGGTATCTCATGGTCAACCAAGGATGGTGATATGTAAAGTTTGGTCAGTGGAACAGAAGGCCTAAACTCTTCTTGCCTGATAAATCCATGCCTGGAGATGTAGTTGGCCTGATATTCTTTTGATGCATAAAAAATGCTTTGGTTAAGCCTCTGACTTAGCAGTTTGTAAGTCTCATCACGACTCTCCCAGAGAGACTTGAAAACCCAAAATGCGATGCCTGAAATCAGATCGGGAGAAATCATTTCGTCTTCCTGATTGTTTTGCCGTGATAAAGCAACTGATGAGAAGAATCTATCTGCACTAAAAGCCTTCGGCTTTTATATTGAACAGGTTAAAGTTTTTGTCTTTGCTGTTTCTGATGCTCTAGTTATAATTCTGTTGAACTTCAGAGATGATTTCTGCATTGTATGGAGCGAAGATAAATATTTTTTCATCTATCTTCTCAACAGTACCGTTGATCATCAAAATGCCCCCTGACAGGAAGTCAACACACCGCTGAGCTTCTTCAAAGTCAAGCTTCATTAGATTTAAGACGACCATCTGGTTACCCCTCAGGGCCCGAATAGCCTCTGAAATCTCTGTGAACGAGGCTGGCTCTAGAATAATTATTTCCGCAGTGAATGCATTCGCATATTTTTCTGAGAAAGGGGTTGATGTACCTATGTCGTCTTGATCTGTATAGTAGTCGTAGCTCTTGGAAAAATATGAATTCATGCCTCTTGATCTCCTGCAAATTGATTCGATTTTTAAGCATTGATGTGAACAACTAATCGTTCACATTGACCTATCTTTTGGTTAGGTGTGTTTTTAAAGCTCGTTTTCGAATTTTTTTTGGGGTTTGTTTCTGTTGGGTCCTGTTGGTTTTGATTTTGTCCAGATGTTAGCTGTTCTGAGACATCATGGTTTAGGTGTTGCATTGATTTCATAGCCTCCCGATAGGAACGAGGTACTTTGTAGGCACCTAGGTTAATTAGTTGCTTGCAAACTACATCAGCAAAGTCATAGTCAAAGTGGTGCGCTGGGTAACCTTTTGTGTTCCAAGAGTTGAGGATTCGACTGACAGACTCAACTTTGTAGCGCCCTTGGTATATGGCTTCAACAATAGCCGCGACTACCCATTTTCCTGGATATAAACTAAGCCAACAAAATATCATGTCGTTGATATTGGTTTCAGCTGACTCGAAGCTGTAGTTCGAGAGTAAAAGAAAAGTTGACTCAGCAGGATTTTTTTTCATTTTTACCTTTCTTTGATTACTGCATGAGTTAAATTTTTTGCACTAGAATGCTGAGGACTTCTTTGCCAGTAGAACGGTTTTGAAAAGCGCTCCATTCATTCGAATTTGCAAAGCCCAATAGGTGTAGGGATTGGATCGTTCTTTTAACTGCCTGCCTCGAGCCGACGAGTAATACTTTAAGAGGCTCCTTCTTGTCCAAATGAGGCTTGGTTGCAGCGCTGATGGTTTGCTGCTCAGAAAACCTGTTGGCGGTAAGAGTTATGTTTTTGCTGGGTTCAGCGAGTATGCGACCAGTACCTCTGCTGCCATACTCTTGGAGTTTTTGATTCATGGTTTGCGTCTCCTCTTCTATTGCTTGTTCAATTTCGGATTCTGTATAGAAGCGGCTTTCAATGAAGCACGCCGGTTTGCATCTGTAGTAGCTGCTAGCGCGTCCTTTGATATAGCCGTCTATTTCCCACCAGTGCCCATTCCTGAAAAACCGCATGCCTGGCATCAGGTTGCTGGTGTTGGATGAACATTTAGATTCTGTAGATGGGCTAAGACAGCAGGCGAGATTGTCTATGGCAGCGTTTTTGTTTTTCATTGAATACCTCGCTAGTACCCGGTTGATGGGGAATCCCTATGTGACGATGCTTGATGTGATTAATCTACTTGAAGCGTAGATGAATGTCAATATCTCAAGGTTAAAAATCTACGTCTCAAGCAGAAGGATGGTTTTATGCTTTTATAGTGGTGAGCTCACTCGTACTCCTGATCCACCATGCCGATCCGCTGGAAGCTACATGAGGTAATGGCGAGAAAGCGCATGCGCAATAAGGATCTCGCTGAGTATCTAGATATCACGGAGAATTCGGTTTACCGCTTGCGTAAGGCCGATGACATGCCGCGACTGACCCCTCAGCGGCTAGAGGGGATTTGTGCTGCATTACAGTGCCAGCCTGGGGAACTGCTGGTATGGGTTCCCGAGGAACTGCCGCTACCAGGCTCAGTGTTGAGCCAAGATGTCGCATCGTCTGCCAGTGAAGCGACATCGCCCAGCTCTGTAGTCGTTCAGCACTTCCAACGGGATTTGAGGAATATCTCGAAGGTAACTCTACAACAGGTGACCCAGCACTATCAGGCTATTTTGGCCTTGGCTTGGCAAGGGTACATGGAATATGGCGATGGGGCAGTCGTATTTACTGATCTAGAAGGTGGTCCTAAGCTGGCCTTTATTGAAAGGCAAAATCTTGCAGATCGTAATTGCCTAGAAGCCGTCGATCGCAATGATCCTGAACTTTCAGCAGTGGTTTTGTACTACAAAGACCTGGATTACTCTAGCTCTGACTACACCCTGCTAACGCTGACTGGTCCTAAATCACCACCTGAGTGTTTTGCGTTTAGCTATCGACCGTAAAGAAGTGGCGCAGCGCTAGGTTACAGGGAGAGGGTGTGGGACATTGATTGGTCATAGTTGTCCGCCTAGGGTTGATAAGTAGCTTGGCTGTCTAGGTAACGCTTTTGGGCGTAGGCAAATTTGGTCGAGTACTCTATGAGCTTGCTCTGGGCAGTTGAGTAATGCTGATTATTGCTAGAAACCGCCTGCATTTTTGTGAGGGCTGCTTGCCATTTGTCAGCTACTGTTTGCCAGTCTTCTTCAGTGCTTGCTTCGATCGCTAGCCGCGACGCTTCTTCTGCTGCTTTGACGCCACCTCGAAAAGGAGCCATATCGAGTTCTTGGCGAGAGTAGGCCAAATTGTCGCGATACACAACTTTTTTGACCTGCACCTCAGCATATAAGGGGCTTTTAGAGGAAACATGGTCAATGCTGTTGAGGGCTAACTGCCATAGATGGATAACCTGTTGCCAATCGTCACTGGTTTGAGCCTGCTGCGTCAGGTTTGAGGCGGCTTGGGCGTACTTTATCACTGTGCTAAAGTGCTGTTGATCTAAAGTGCTAATGTTGTCTTGGGAACTTTCTGAGAGGCGATCGCTAGCAACCTGGCTTAAAGATTTGGCTACCTCTATCACTTGCTTTTGGGTGGAGTAATAGCACTGCTGGGCAAAGCAGGCATTGACGTAGGGCCATGAAGCTTTAGCGGTGACAGAAGTTACGATTAGGACAACGGATAGCCCTACGGTGGGTCTCATCCAGCTTGGTTTAGAGCGATGAGAAATGACAACTTTTGGCAGAAGCAGGGGCTCATCTTTTTGTAGGTTATTTCCCTGTAGTTTATCTCTAAGTTCGCGAACGGCACTGTGGGCGGCATCTAGTTCATATGTGCTGAAATTGCGACGCTTAGAGAGCGGCGATCGCTCATTCTGGTAAGGTTTCAGTACTGAGTCGATAGTGGCAGGTGTAGTAATAAGCAGTTCTTTTAGCGATGTTGAGCTTGAAGTGACGGAGGGGAGGACAACGGCTTGATCGCTCTCCCTAACGTGATCATCAACATCGCTGAAGTAGGTCTCAATATCGACTCTTTGGATGTCTTGCTTCAGGTTCATGATCGTCTCCGCGTAAAAGTGCTAGTCATTTGAATGAGTTACACCTGTGTCGTTGATTTACGTTGCTTCAGTGATGAAATACTCGCAGCATCGACTACAGTCTCTTGCTTGGCGTTCTCTCTGTGCATCCTAGGAATAGGGCAGAGTAAATTCGCTAGGCGTATCTCAAAAGCTTACAAATCACTATGCTCAGGTGAAAAAATTGGCCTTAAGGCGACAACTGTGGGAAATAGTTCTAGTCCCTGTCTGCTGCCCTGCAAACATCATTCCTCGACTAACCGCGACTGGCAAGCGGATCAATAACCCCTCCTGATGAGGGGTCTCACCCCCTATTGAAAAGATGTCTGGACGATCTTTGTCGATAAATATAAAGCAAATCTTTCATTTTTTAGTTCACTGGCTCCAGTAATGATATTTACTTATGCCTCAAAAAAATTTCTCTATGCATTTGAGTAAAGAAAAATCAGGTAATGCAATTTTTTGGAATTTTTATTACGTATTTTGACATGGCAATAGGGATTGCTTAAACAACTGAGCCGCCAAAAATTTTGGTGGCTCAGGGATGCAGGTATTGCTGACGGTGCTTGGGGTAAAAGCAGAGACTAATGTCGCGCAAGTTCACGACGTCGTTGGTCGGCTAACGGCCTGGGGGCAATGCTGTCAACCGACCTCCTTACGGCCTAGAACCTAAGCAATGTCAGGCAGAGTCTCGCGCTGAAAGACGCGGTGGAGTTCTGGGTTGGTGTGATTAGAAGCATCATCGGCGTTGGTCACCCGACCGGATCCCCGACCCCACTGTAGAGTCGGAGCCCCTGCTGGCGGTACCTGAGTCGAGGACGCGATCGCAGTGCTCAGGAGTTTTTGTATGGCCTGCTCTACCGGATCTGGGTCGGTCTGGCTGCTAGCAGGCTGGCTTGAATCAGGCTCAGTTGGATTCTCAACGGCGGTTGTCTCAGGCTCACTGTTCCCTAAACTGTCACCGGGCAGCGTGGTTATGTTGGCCTCCGTTGGTTCTGGGGCAGGCGGGGCGGGGGCTACCGAACTGGAGTCGGCTTCAGGGGGTGCGGGAGGCGGTGACTCTGGGGCGATCGCAGGTTGAGGCTTGGCCACAGGGTGGCTGCTGGGGCTGTGCACCACATCGCGTGCTACACCGATCAACCCGGCAAACATCTCCTGGTCAGGGGCTTGGAGCTTAATGTAGGCGATCCGGCTCCAGGCATGCTGGCTAAGGGTAACCTCGCGGCTGACTTGCTTAGATAGCTCAGACTCTTCCCAAAACGAGCAATTGGCCAACTGATGGGTGACCTTGTCTCGCTCTTGTTCATCAGCAATGTTTTGAACGGCCTGATAGACGTCGATGTAGCTCTGCCCCAATAGGCAAATGCCATCGACAGCGTTTTTGCAGCTTGAACACGCAGATAACGTCATAGTTTTCCTCACGAAACAGAAAGATTCAGCCTTAGCGAACCAGGGCTGAACAGCGGGTAATATAGCCGCGCAAAACCTGCCCCCCTAGCCAGAGAGGCGTTTTGCCACCAAAATCTTGACTTTTAAGACTTTGCTGGTAACGTAGGTGGGTTTTGAAAAATTGGGGCTATTTTGGGGTTCTTACAGGGGGTGCCTTGCACCGGGTCCAAATTCGTATTCCCAGTTTCGTTGGGCGCGTTGGGGCAAATACGGCTTGCCCAGCCCGGCAAATACCAAGGCGGATTCGGTACTACAC
>PYGV01000430.1 GCA_003022385.1 filamentous cyanobacterium CCP3
CTTTCTCAGCTTCGGCTAAAAAGCGGCCCGAGCCTAGCTCTGCCGCTTTTTTCTATCGACCTTAGTCTAAACTCCAGATTCGATAGCTCAATTCTCATTCACGCAGGGCGATCGGAACAGAGGCAGTCGTGGTGAATTGACACCGTAACAGTTTGACTTTGTGGAACTGTACGGCGAATGTCGCTCAGAACTGTATCGGTTCTCTGCTGGTTGAACATGATTTCTGCAGAAATAGGCGCGATGGCAGCCCTTTGACGTCTGCTCAGCGATCGAAGTGCTGTCCAAGCTACATCGTGTGAGGGCCTAGTTCCGTACACTACTACCGTGATTTGGCGTAACGGAGACTCCCCATGCTGACCACTCAACAGCCCGTGCTGCGGCGCTTTTGGTACCCCGTCATGCCCACGGACAGTTTGCTCAGCGGTCCGCAATCGTTCACCTTGCTAGAAGAACCGCTAGTGCTGTGGATTGACGAGACGGGTAAGCCCGCTGCCCTGCGCGATCGCTGTTGTCACCGCTCGGCCCAGCTTTCTAAAGGCATCGTCAAAGACGGCTGCGTGCGCTGCCCCTACCACGGCTGGCAGTACGACGCCGAGGGCACCTGCGTCAATGTGCCTCAGCTCGATGCCGACGCGGCGATTCCCAAAACCTACCGGGTCGAGGCCTTTCCCTGCGTCGAGCGCTACGGCTACGTCTGGGTTTGCCTGGATGAAAATCCGCTCCAGCCGATTCCCGATATTCCAGAATTTGCTGCCCCCAACTTTCGCTTTATCCACGAGTTCTACGAGCCGTGGAAGGTGGGGGGGCTGCGGGCGATCGAGAATTCCTTCGACAGCGCCCATGGACACTTCGTCCACGCCAGCTCCTGGGGCGATATGTCGAACCCCCAGCCGCCGCCGATTGACGATGTGACTGAAACCGACTTCGGCTTTGTGATGAAGCACTGGCTGGAGGTGCTCAACCCCGACCTGCAAAAGAAAAACCTGGGCATCGCCACCGAAAAGACCATTCGCACCAACACCCGCACCTGGTACATGCCCTTCGCCCGCACCCTCAAGATTCAGTACCCCAACGGGCTAGAACACATCATTTTTACGGCTTACACGCCTATCGATGACCAGCATTCTCAAGTCGTGCAGTTTTGCCTGCGCAACGATACTGAGATAGAAGCGAAAGCCGCCGATATCATCGCCTTCGATCGCCAGGTCACCAGCGAAGACCGAGTGATTCTGGAGGGTACTGACTACGATGCCCCGCTGAGTTTGGCCGAAGAGCAGCACATGGCGAGCGATCGCCCTGGCATTCTCATGCGCCATCGGCTGGCCAAACTGCTGAAAGAGCACGGCGAAGTCGAGCAGCGACGGCAGGATGCCTCGGTTCCCCCCGCGAAACCCAGCCTTTTGGAAAAAGCTGTCGTTGTGTGACCTCCTGAATCGTTGGGCAATGTCTAACCTCCAGGATCTTAGGGCGAACGGCGTTCGACCCTACCGACCCACTCACCCATCCACCCACCCACCCACAGAAACACCCATGCTCGTCACCCAACACGCTGTCCTACGCCGCTTTTGGTATCCAGTCATCCCAATCGCCGATCTCACAAACAGCCCCCAACCCTTCACGCTGCTGGGTGAACCCCTAGTGCTGTGGCTAACCAATCAGGGAGAGCCTGCGGCCCTGCGCGATCGCTGCTGCCACCGTTCTGCCAAGCTCTCCATGGGCATTGTGCAAAACGGCTGCGTACGTTGCCCTTACCACGGCTGGTCTTACAACGCTGATGGATCCTGTATGAACGTGCCCCAGCTCGATCCTGACGTAGCGATTCCCAAGACCTACCGGGTTGATGCCTTCCTGTGTGCCGAACGCTACGGCTATGTCTGGGTCTGTTTATCGGAGGATCCCTTACTACCGCTACCAGAGATTCCAGAAGCCGAGGTGCCTGGGAACCGCCTGATTCCTCAGTTCTACGAACCCTGGCAGTGCAGCGGCCTGCGGGTAATGGAAAACTCCTTCGACAATGCCCACTTCAGCATCGTCCATGCCGAATCTTTTGGGGTGACCGAGCAGCCCAAGCCCGCCAGGTCAGAGATTGTGCCGCTGGATCTGGGGCTAAAGGTGTACGCCACCGTGCCCGTGGTCAACCCGCCAACCCAGCAAAAGAACCTCAACATTCCCGATCGCCTGACCGTGCGCGAGGTGGAATCGACCTGGTACGTGCCTTTCAGCCGCACGCTGAAGATTACCTACCCCAACGGGCTGATGCATCTGATCTTTACGGCGGCGACTCCGATGAGCGATCGCACCTCCCAGATCGTGCAGTTCTGCATCCGCAACGACAGCGAGGCCGACGCCAGCGCCGAGTCGATCATCACCTTCGATCGCCAGGTGGTCAGCGAAGACAAACTGGTGCTGGAATCGACCGACTACGACACCCCAGTGGACGTGTCCTGTGAACAGCACATGCCGTCGGATCAGCCGGGCATTATCATGCGACGACAGCTAGCAGCGCTGCTCAAGACCCATGAGGTTCATGAGGTTCAGAAGGCTGAACCTGTTTTAGTTAAGATATAAGGCTGTTTGTCAGTGTCCACTACTGCTCAATGAATGGGTTTTGCAGTAAATCACGCAGTGGCTGAACCAAAGGTGTCAGATTATTGCAGGCAGTTTCCCAAACGATGTCGCGCTCTACTCGAAAGTAAGCATGGGCCATGACGTTACGCATATCAATCATCTGCCGCCACGGCAATTCTGGTGCCTGTTGCTTAATCTCCTGGGGAATGTTGGCGGCGGCTTCACCAATGACGATTAGCTGATAAATTACCGATTCAACCAGAATTGGATGATCTTCAAACGCCTGGGAATCAAGACTTTGAATGCGCTGCTGAATCGTTTCAATGGCGACTAAGATATCCTGTACTCGCGATCGCCAATTCCTAGAAGACACGTACTACGTCCTCTAACACAGAGGATCGCAAGTGTTCTTTCAAGGCATTGATAGTACCCAGGTCAATGGAGCACTGAAGCAAATCTTCCAAAAAGTATTGAATATCAAAAACTTGAAAAAAACCTAATGGCTTAGAAAATTCCACCAAAATGTCTATATCGCTTTCGGGATTAGCTTCATCCCGAGCGACAGAGCCAAACAAGCCCAGCGATTTCACCCCCATGGCTTCGAGGGTCATTCTATGAGCCCTGATCTGGCGGACAACTTTGTCTTGACTAATGCCTGAGGACATCATCTATCGGCAACAGGTTCCTGTCTCTACTGTACCAACGCTCTAGACCACTTTCCAGCTACCCACTCCCTCACCCCCAAAATCCAAAATCTAAAATTCCCATGCAAACCCTGATCCAGTCTGTCCTTGCCCTACAAAACGACGCTCTTGAGTTGGTAGATGTGCAGGGTAAGCGCAAGAAAACCATCGAGATATTGTGCTAGGTTGCGAGACCGGCAGCGAGGACAGTGAGCATGTAGTC